>NZ_CP013106.1:2854491-3171657 GCF_001431725.1 Halomonas huangheensis
GGTCGTCGCGCCGACGGTTACCACGAGCTGCAGACCTTGTTCCAGTTTCTCGATCATGGCGACACCCTGCAACTGACATCACGCGATGATGGTCATATTCAATTCTGCGGTGAGCTGGGCGACCTGGCCGCCGAAGACAACCTCATCGTGCGCGCCGCACGACTACTACAGGAACATACCGGCACGACGGCAGGAGCAAACCTGTCCTTGACCAAACGTCTGCCGATGGGTGGCGGTCTGGGCGGAGGAAGCAGCGATGCCGCGACTACCCTAGCCGGCCTGAACCAACTCTGGTCGCTCGACCTCGACGAGGACCAATTGGCCGGGCTGGGCTTGAGCCTGGGAGCGGATGTTCCGGTGTTTGTACGTGGCCACTCGGCCTGGGCGGAGGGTATAGGTGAAAGGCTGACTCGCGTCGAACTGGACACCCCCTGGTTCGTGGTGGTTCATCCGGGAATTGGGGTTTCTACTCCCGGGGTATTCCAGGCCCCTGAATTGACACGCGACACCCCTCCGATTACCATAGCGCGCGCAATCGAGGGAGGTACGTCGAGTTGGCGTAATGACTGCGAGCCCACTGTCAGGCAGCTCTATCCTGAAGTGGCGCAGGCACTTGATTGGTTGAATGCCCGGGCACCGTCCATGCTGACGGGGACCGGCGCTTGTGTTTTTGCTCGTGTCACGAGCCAGACACAAGCGCTGCAATTGCAGGCAGAGCTCGAGTGTGAGCATCCTGAATGGCATGCCTTCAGCGCTCGAGGTCTCAACCGCTCCCCTCTGTTGAATGCTCTGCACACCTGACGTGCAGACTTGCTGGGGTATAGCCAAGCGGTAAGGCAGCGGTTTTTGGTATCGCCATGCGGAGGTTCAAATCCTCCTACCCCAGCCAACTTTCCTGTGAGTCATGGCTCCGATTCCATGGCCCATCATGAAGAATGAAGACCCAACACAGCAAAGGTGGCTGCGCGTGTCAAAATTGATGGTTTTCGCCGGGAATGCCAACCCCGAACTCGCCCGTAAGGTCGCCGAGGGTCTGGACAGCCGACTGGGTAACGCAACAGTAGGTCAGTTCAGCGACGGTGAAGTTGCGGTCGAGATCAACGAGAACGTGCGCGGCAAGGATGTATTCATTCTGCAGTCCACCTGCGCACCGACCAATGACAACCTGATGGAACTGATCCTGATGGTTGACGCCCTTCGCCGGGCCTCGGCAACTCGTATCACCGCAGTAGTTCCCTACTTCGGCTATGCTCGCCAGGATCGCCGAGTGCGTTCGGCTCGTGTACCGATCTCGGCCAAGATCGTAGCCGATATGATGGTCAAGGCCGGTGTTGACCGTGTCATGACCATGGATCTACACGCCGACCAGATTCAGGGCTTCTTCGATGTGCCAGTGGACAACGTCTACGGCTCGCCGATCCTGCTGGATGATATCGAGCGCCAGAACTACGACGATCTGGTCGTGGTTTCTCCAGATGTCGGCGGTGTAGTCCGTGCACGCGCAATCGCCAAGCAGCTCAATGCTGATCTCGCTATCATCGACAAGCGTCGCCCGCAGGCCAACCAGGCCCAGGTGATGCACATCATCGGTGAAATCGAGAATCGCACTTGTGTGGTGGTGGACGACATGATCGACACCGCAGGCACACTGTGCAAGGCCGGCGAAGCACTCAAGGAGCACGGTGCTCGCCGCGTGGTGGCGTACGCCACTCACCCGATCCTGTCTGGCCCCGCGGTGGATAATATCGCCGCCTCGGTGCTCGACGAAGTCGTTGTCACTGATACCATTCCGCTGTCCGATACCGCACGCCGCAGCGGCCGTATCCGTCAGCTGAGCGTGGCAGGACTGATTGCAGAGGCGATTCGTCGCGTCAGCAATGAAGAATCCGTCAGCGCGATGTTCCACTAGGTTCAGAAAAACCACCTGGTTTCAGAAAAACCACCTGGTTTCAGAAAAACCACCTGGTTTCAGAAGAGCCACCAGGTTTCATCAGGACAGGGGGCACACAAGAGCCCCCTCCTCTCGAAACCAGGGAACAACGCGCCGGAAGGGAACGCCTGGCGTTTCCGCAACGCGCTCCGATCATCCAGCGGAGCAAATGGAACCATCGCAGTCTGGTCGCGGGCTACGGTGGCTTCCTTACTTTTGATCAAGAGGCAATTACATGTCCGATTACACACTTACAGCCAGCGTTCGTAACGACCTGGGGAAAGGTGCGAGCCGCCGCCTGCGTCGTGCGAACGAGCAGGTGCCTGCCATCATCTATGGTGGTACGCAGGCACCTCAGCCGATCTCTGTCGACAAGACTTCCTTCTACAAGGCACTGGAAGATGAAGCATTCTTCTCCTCTGTCATCACTCTGAAGGTTGACGGCAAGCCGCTTCAGGTTGTTGTTCGTGATCTGCAGCGCCACCCGTTCAAGCCGCTGGTCACTCACGCCGACTTCCTGCGCGTCGATGCGACTCACGAGATCACCATGCGCGTACCGCTGCATGTGGTTGGCCAGGACGAGTCCAAGGCCATCAAAGAGGAAGACGGAGAGCTGCACCAGCTGGCGACTGAAGTCGAAATCAGCTGCCTGCCGAAGGACCTGCCCGACTACCTCGAAGTCAGCATTGCTGACCTTGAGCTCGGCGCAACGCTGCACCTGTCTGACATCCAGGTTCCGGCTGGAGTCACTGTTGTCGAGCTGACTCATGGTGAAGACCATGACCAGGCTATCGCCAACGTGACCAAGGCCAAGGTACTCAAGACCGAGGAAGAAGAAGCCGAGGAAGCAGCACCTGCTGCTGACACCTCTGCCGAATCTGCCGAGGATGAAGGCAAGGAAGGCGACAAGGAGTAATCCTTAGCGACTTCCAGGGGTCACCATGTCTCACGGGCTATGGTGGCCCTTTTCGTTTGATGACGAGTTCTTTGTCCAGCATCTCTTGGATGTTGAGCAAAGCACTTGCTCCAGCCAGTAATGACTGGATGTGACACGGAGATATGACATGGCAAGGATCAAGGCGCTGATCGGCCTCGCCAATCCCGGCGCAGAATACGAGGCAACTCGTCACAATGCTGGCGCCTGGTTGATTGAGGAAGTTGCCCGTCAAGCCAGCACCAGCCTGCGCCTGGAAAAGAAATTCCTCGGCCTGTATGCCAAGGTCATCGTCGATGGTCAGGATCTCCACCTGCTGATGCCGACCACCTTCATGAACCGCTCGGGCGGCGCCGTGGCGGCACTGGCCAACTTCTTCAAGCTGGCCCCCGACGAGATACTGGTCGCCCATGACGAGCTGGACTTACCACCAGGCTGTGCACGCTACAAGCAAGGCGGTGGTCACGGCGGACACAATGGCCTACGCGATATCATCAGTGCACTGGGTAACGACAAGTCCTTTCATCGAGTGCGCATCGGTATCGGCCATCCCGGCAACGCCAGCATGGTGACCAACTATGTACTGGGCCGGCCCGGCAAGAGTGAACGCGAGGCAATCGACGCCAGTATCGAAGAGTGCATGGCCACCCTGCCGCTGGCACTGGGCGGTGACTGGGCGAAGGCCATGAATCGTCTGCACAGCTTTTCTCACGGCTAGCTTTTTCACGGACCAGTTTCTCACGGACCAGCTTTCCCACGACCGGTTTTTTCGTGGCCAGCCCCGCCCGTGACGGCTGCCTTCGTGAATACAGGCAATGAGAACAGTTTTTCTGCGCCGAGGCATCACAACCGATACACTACCCGCACTCAAACGACTCGCACCCATCGCTGGGCGTAGCCCAAGAAACACTTCATCATCAGGACATATCCATGGGATTCAACTGCGGCATCGTCGGTCTGCCCAATGTCGGTAAGTCGACTCTGTTCAACGCCCTGACCAAATCCGGCATCGATGCGGAAAACTTCCCTTTCTGCACTATCGAGCCCAACGTCGGCATCGTGCCGATGCCCGATCCCCGCCAGGACAAGCTGGCCGAGATCGTCAAGCCCGAGCGCGTGGTTCCAACCACCATGGAGTTCGTCGATATCGCAGGCCTGGTGGCCGGCGCATCGAAGGGTGAAGGTCTTGGCAACCAGTTCCTCGCCAATATCCGCGAGACTCAGGCTATCGCCCATGTGGTGCGCTGCTTCGACAACGACAATGTGATCCACGTCGCCAACCAGGTCGACCCAAGCGCCGATATCGAGACCATCAACCTCGAACTGGCACTGGCCGACCTGGACACCGTGGAGCGCTCAATCCAGCGTCTGGCCCGCGTCGTCAAGGGTGGAGACAAGGATGCCATCGCCACCAAGGCGGTTCTCGACCGTATTCAGCCGCACCTCGCCGAAGGCCAGCCGCTGCGTAGCTTCGACCTCAGCGATGATGAGTTGAAACAGGTCAAGAGCTTCGGCTTCCTGACGCTCAAGCCGACCATGTACATCGCCAACGTCAACGAGGATGGGTTCGAGAATAATCCTTATCTCGACATTGTCCGCGAGATCGCCGAGTCCGAAGGCGCCGTCGTGGTGCCGGTGTGCAACCAACTGGAAGCCGAGATCGCCGAACTCGACGACGACGAGCGCTCCATGTTCCTCAGCGAGATGGGCATGGAAGAGCCTGGCCTGGATCGCGTGATCCGTGCGGGTTACTCACTGCTCGGCCTGCAGACCTACTTCACTGCCGGGGTCAAGGAAGTCCGCGCCTGGACGGTCAAGACCGGAGCCACTGCGCCGGAAGGTGCCGGTGTCATCCACACCGACTTCCAGAAGGGCTTCATCCGCGCTGAAGTCATTGCCTATGACGACTTCGTCAGTCTCGGTGGCGAACAAGGTGCCAAGGATGCCGGCAAATGGCGTCTGGAAGGCAAGGACTACATCCTCAAGGATGGCGACGTGGTGCACTTCCGCTTCAATGTATAAGCGTTTCAATGTCTAAGCGTTTCAATGTCTAAGCGTTTGTTGTCTCGGCGTTGCGAGTTTCAAGCGCCGTAACGTCGGAACGCTGCACTCGTTTCGATGCAAATACCCCCTTGAAGGCAATAGCCTCAAGGGGGTATTTATTTGCTGTGAGCGTATACAGCAATGAAGCAGCGCCACAAAACAGCGCCACAAAACAGCGCCACAAAACAGCGCCACAAAACAGCGCCACAGATAGAATGAATCAGTAAATACCGAGCAATGTGCTACGGACAGCGTGTCACGGAGATTACATGAGCCTGCCTTTCTTTATCGCCGGATGGTCTTTTGTGGATGAGGTCAAGGAGCTGGCCGAACCGGCTCCAGGACCGCTGACACCGGGTTGCTGGTATCACTTTCAGCGTGATGCCGAGGATGCTGAAGCACGCTTGCTGGCGGCAGGCATTCCTCTGTCGGCCATCCAGGGAGTGCTGGCCGAGGATACGCGGCCACGTTTCGAGTTGCTCGACAACGATAACTTCCTGCTCAACCTGCGTGGCGTCAATCTCAATGAAGGCGAGAAGCCGGATGACATGCTCAGCATCCGCATCCTGTTCTACAACGGCGTACTGATCTCGACGCGACGCTTTCCCTCCAGAGCCATCGCCGATATCCGTCATGATTTGAGCGAGGGCAAGGGACCGAGCGGACTGGCGGATGTGCTGGTGGCCATCATCGACAAGCTTCACCAACGCATCGAGGATTTTGTGGAGCCTGCCGAAACCATCATCGCCGAGCAGGAGGATGAGCACAGCGCCGAGAAAAGCGAGCTGATGCCGCTCAACAAGCGCCTGATCAAGCTACGACGCTTCCTCAAGCCCCAATGCTTCGCTCTGGATGAGATGCTGGACGCCTTACCCATGTTACTGGCAGACAAGCGCCTGGCGCTGGCCAATGCCCGCGATACCGCCGTGCGTATCAACGAGTCGGTGAGCTTCTATCTCGAGCACATCGCCATCATCGGTCAGTATCAGGCACACTGGCACTCCGAGCGAGTCAATCGCAACACTTACCTGCTGTCGATCATGTCCGGAATATTTCTGCCGATCAGCTTTCTCACCGGCCTGCTCGGCGTCAATATCGCCGGAATGCCCGGTATAGAGAGCCCTATCGCCTTTACCCTCTTCTGTATCAGTCTGGTGACACTGGTGGTCATTGAGGTCGCATTATTCAAGCGCTGGAGGTTTATCTAGGGGCACGCTGAACAGCTGACTACACAGGCGAATCACAGCGTCGTGAAGCATCACCGCATACCAGCCGCGACACTGAATGCCGTCATGGTCGCCGGCCTTACCTTGCGTCAATGAATGGCCCCCCTGCACCGAGCAGATAGCCAGTGACAACAACCTGGCCGAGGAAACAGGACGCGCGACATGTGTACTGATCAGTGCACAGAAATCCCCCCTGCCGTTTTGACGGCGTCAGTCGGCCTTCTTTTGTACTTTAGCCGACCTGATTCCGTACTTTAGTCTACGTAGTAGCGGACTATTACCCACTTTTCTGCACAACCTCTAGAGTGGAATCACAACAAGCATACCGAAAGTATTCAGGATTCATTTCGATAAATCGTTGCTGATTTATCCAGGCAAGTCTTGCCTGAAAAAAGGTAACTCCCTGTAACCCATGGTCAGGAGAAATACCCACCGGGGACAAGGATTGCCACCACCCAGCAGGTTAGAAGTGGAGAAATGGAATGCCATCACCTCAGCAGTCTCGTAACGTTATTGTCACAGGCGCAGCTCGTGGCATCGGCAAGGGTATTGCACTGCGTCTCGCCGAAGATGGCCACAATGTCGTGGTCAATGATATCAACGCCAACAGTAGTGCTCTGGATGGTGTTGCCGCCGCCATTCGCGACATGGGACGACAGAGCATCGCCGTAGCCGCCGATGTCACCAGCGAAAACGAGGTCAAGAAGCTGGTTCATCAGAGTGTGGATGAGCTCGGCTGCCTGGATGTGATGGTGGCCAACGCCGGTATTGCGCATGTCGA
Organism: Halomonas huangheensis; assembly: GCF_001431725.1. Classification (NCBI taxonomy): domain Bacteria; kingdom Pseudomonadati; phylum Pseudomonadota; class Gammaproteobacteria; order Oceanospirillales; family Halomonadaceae; genus Halomonas; species Halomonas huangheensis. The sequence continues at coordinate 2,861,406 of NZ_CP013106.1, forward strand.
ATCACTGCTCAACGTCTCGCTGGAAGACTGGGACCGAGTCATGGATGTCAATCTGCGCGGCGTTTTCCTCTGTTATCGAGAAGCCGCCAGGCAGATGATCGATCAAGGCAATGGAGGAAAGATCATTGGTGCTGCCTCCATCGTTGCCTACCGCCCCTTCGCTCTACTTGGCCCCTATTCGGCATCCAAATGGGCGGTACGTGGCTTGACTCAGGCAGCCGCCATGGAATGGGCCAAACACGGTATTACCGTTAACGCCTATTGCCCAGGCATTGTCGGCACGGATATGTGGGAATTGATCGACGAAAAACTGGCGGCAGAAGAAGGCTGGCAGAAAGGCGAAGCTCTGAAGACCTACTCAGGCTCCATTGCCCTGGGCCGCGTTTCGGTACCCGAGGATGTTGCCAGCTACGTCTCTTACCTTGCATCATCCGACTCGGACTATATGACTGGCCAATCGGTAATGATCGACGGTGGCATTCAGTTCTCTTGAGCGCATCCTGAGTGCAATACGTACACCTCGTCACGGCGTCTCCGAACAGGGTGTGCGTATTGTCCATCAATGGCATTCAATGAAAATCGCGTGACCTGACATGCATTCTCTGCCACAGATCGCTGATATCGGTCAGGCGTCCAGCGATCACATGCATCACCTGCCCTTCTCGCTCCAGGGTCCCGGTCACCTGAAGAATACTTGAGCCCAGCAGGGCTCGACGCTGGGCCTGGGCGGTATCCCGCCAGACCACGACATTGATGGAGCCGGCCTCATCTTCCAGAGTCACGAAGGTCACACCGGACGAGGTACCAGGCCGTTGGCGTCCAGTCACTAATCCAGCAACCCGCACCAGTTGGCCATGCGGGATGACCTTGAGCGCCTCAGCACTCACGCAGCCCTTGAGCAGCCCATGGTCGGCATACTGTTCACGCAGCAGGGCCAGAGGGTGACGCCCGAGGCTCAAGCCGACGTGCTGATAGTCCTCTTCCAGATTCTGTTGTTCATCGGCAGCCGACAACTGCACTACCGAGGACTCACGCACTCTTGCATCTCCCAGCTCCAGTAACGGATCCGGATCGAGAAGCTCCCAGCGTGCCTGACGACGGTGTCCGCCAAGTTCATTGAGCGCCCCGCTGGCCGCCAACGCTTCCCACTCTCTGGCCCCCAGCGCGACAAGACGGCGCGCCTCATCGATAGAGCGGAAGCCCGTCGCCGGGCGTGCCTGCATCAGGCGCTCCACAGCCTCTCGAGACAGTCCCTTGACCAGCCGGAACCCGAGACGCATCACACGGTCACCTTCCAACCCCGAGTCCCAGTCACTGGTATTGATATCCACCGGCCGTACTTCAACCCCATGGCGCTGTGCATCCTGTACCAACTGCGAAGGCGAATAGAAGCCCATCGGCTGGCTATTGAGCAGGCCACAACAGAAGGCGGCGGGATGATAATGCTTGAGCCAGGCGGACACATACACCAGTAGAGCGAAACTGGCGGCATGTGATTCAGGGAAACCGTACTGGCCGAAGCCCTCGATCTGGCGACAGATCCGCTCGGCAAAATCGTCATCATAGCCCCGCTCCTGCATACCCACCCTGAGCTTGTGCTGATATTCAGCAATGGTCCCGCTACGCCGCCAGGCGGCCATGGCACGACGCAACTGATCGGCTTCGCCCGCCGAAAAGCCCGCCGCCACCATGGCCAACTTGATCACCTGCTCCTGAAAGATCGGTATACCCAGCGTACGCTCCAGCACTTCCCGCACCTCCTGCCTTGGGTAGCTCACCTCCTCCAGTCCATCGCGACGTCGCAGATAGGGGTGCACCATATCGCCCTGTATGGGTCCCGGACGCACGATCGCCACTTCGACCACCAGGTCGTAGTATTTACGCGGTCGGAGTCGAGGCAACATACTCATCTGCGCCCGCGACTCGACCTGGAAGACACCCACGGTGTCGGCATTCGACAGCATCTCGTAGACCGCCGGATCATCGCCCTCGATCTCCTGCATCGGGAAAGGTCGACCGCGCCGTTCCCCGAGCATGTCCAACGTACGCCGGATGGCAGTGAGCATGCCGAGTGCCAGCACGTCGACCTTGAGTAAGCCGAGCGCCTCGAGGTCATCCTTGTTCCACTGGATCAGGCTGCGATCCGGCATCGCCGCGTTCTCGACCGGCACCAACTCGTAAAGTGGTCCCGCCGAGATCACAAAACCGCCGACATGCTGCGATAGGTGGCGAGGGAAGCCGAGTATTTCCTCGATCAACTCCACCAACAGCACAAAGCGTGGTGAGGGGTTGTCGCCACCAAGTTCTCGCAGCTCCTGCAGCCAACGACGTTGACCAGCACGGCGATCCAGCTGACTGGAAAGCCAGCTCAGATAGAGGGGGTCCAGCCCCAGCGCCTTACCCACATCGCGCAGGGCACTCCGCGTCCGATAACTGATCACGGTGGCCGCCAGACCGGCCCGCTCACGACCATAGCGCTGGTAGATATACTGAATGACCTCCTCACGTCGCTCGTGCTCGAAGTCCACATCGATATCCGGTGGCTCACCACGTTCCTCGGAAATGAAGCGCTCGAACAGCAGCGTTGCCTGACGGGGATCGACCTCGGTAATCCCCAGGCAGTAACAGACCACAGAATTGGCCGCCGAGCCGCGACCCTGACAGAGAATGCCGCGGCTGCGAGCGAAGCTGACAATATCCTCAATGGTCAGGAAAAAGTGCTCATAGTCCATGCGCCCGATCAGGCGCAATTCGTGCTCGATCTGGGCACTTGTATCGCTGGGTGTTCCTTCAGGGAAACGCTCCTTCTCTCCCTGCCGGACCTTGAGTGCCAGATACTCGGCAGCACTCACCTCCGACGGCACCAACTCGGCAGGATACTCATAGCGCAGCTCTCCGAGGTCGAAACAGCAGCGCTCAGCAATACCCACTGTCTCGGCCATCATCTCAGCACCGTAGAGCTGCTCCAGCTTACGCAGTGAGCGTAGATGGCGCTCGGCATTGCCCTCCAGCCGGAAACCGGCTCGCTGCACCGTCACGCCATGGCGTATGGCGGTGATCACGTCCTGCATGCGCTGACGAGACGGATGGTGCATCAATACCGCGTTACCACAGACCAACGGCATCGTCAGCCGCTCGGCCATATCCCGCTGCCAACGACTGCGCTCGGCATCTGCTGGCCCCAGCAAACGCTCATACAGCCACCAGCAGCGCCCGGTATAGCGCTCCAGCAGCCAGCTGGCCCGCTGCTCGGCCACGTCAGGATCATCACCGGGACGATACAGCAGCAGACAATCCTCCAGCCCCTGCAGATCCGCCCAATCGAGCCGATAGCTGCCCTTCGGAGCGCGTCGCCGCCCCAGGGTGATCAACGCGCACAGCCGCGCATATCCTTGACGGCTTTGTGCCAGCACCACCAGACGCTCATCAGCGAAACGAAACTCCGCGCCGACCAGCAGCTTGAGCCCCTGAACGCGAGCTTCCTGCCAGGCTCGCACCACGCCAGCGACCGAACACTCGTCGGTAATCGCCAGCGCTTGATAACCCAGTTCACTGGCACGTATCACCAACTCCTCGGGATGCGATGCACCGCGCAGAAAGCTGAAATTGCTCAGGCAATGGAGCTCTGCATATGCGGCTTCAGCCGAACCAGCCATGTACAAACCACTCTCCCTGCGCGTCGCGAAACACCCAGCCACAGCGCCCATCCGGCCAGCGCCCGACGTAATAGTCTCGACGGACCGGCGCCAGATCCCACCAGCCTCCCGCGACCCGCTCTGGCCCCTCGACCAGGGCGATGGTGGTGGCAATCTGTGCGGGCTCCACCGGCTGTGGTGTTTCCAGTAACCAACCAGGGCGAGTTGCCGGTAGTTCCACTATCTCAGGCCAGCGCCCTGTCGCCGGCAGCCGCTGCCAACTACATTCCGGACGATAATCCTCGCGGCATACCAAACGACTCACAGCCCCATCTCCCAGGCGTGAAACCAGGCGACTCAGCAACTGACCGGGGGTATCTCGAGGCGCCGGCGCACTGAACAGATCCTCACCGCCACGCTCCAGTTCCTTCAGTTCACTGACTATCAGCCTCAGGCTGATCACTGGCTGGGACAACTGCAGCCCTTCCAGACGCAGACGACAGAGTTCGAGCCAGGCATCGGCTTGTTGCTCACCGACAGCATGACCGATATCCAGCTGTTGTTGCCCCTGCGGGTGTCCGAGACATAACTCCAGCTTCAGTGCTCGTCGGCAACGTGCATGCAGAAATCCCTCCAGCTCCACCAGCAGTCGACGCAGTGGAAAGATCAGCGCCGGTGCTCGCTCGATCTCGTGGGACAATGTGATAGCACGACAGAACACCTCCGGTGGCACGAAGTACTCCGGCGGATCGGCCTGCTGGCCACTGATGCGCGCCAATTGATCACCCAGTTCCTTCCCCAGACGATGGACTATTTCCGTCTGCGGCAAGGCCTGCAACTGCCCAAGCGTCGCAAGTCCCAACCCCTTGAGACGCGACTGCTGACGTGCCTCCAGATCAAGCCGCGACAGCGGCACCTGCGTCAGGCGCTGCAGATGTGGGCCCTCATCTTCCGCCCAGAATCCACCATCCAATGCCAATAGCCGAGCAGCCCGGGGCGTATGCCCAGTGGCCGTGACGCAGGTCAGGCCGAGCTTCTCGAGCTGGTGTCGCAATAATGTCCGCAGCCCCTCGAGACCACGGAAGTAGCGCAACATGCTGCCGACTTCGAGCAAGACACCATCCGGGGGTCGCAAGCTGACACGGGCGCTGAAGCGTCCACTCCATAATCCCAGCCCTTCCAGCTGCGCTTGATGCCGAGCAGGACACGCCTGCAACATTCGCAACCTGGGGACCAGGCTCAGGGCGCTGGCCATGGCCATGCCTGGCACCACGCCATCGGCCTGTGCCAGAGCATTGACCTGCACCACCTGCGCCGCGCGCTCATCAAGCAGAGCCGCCGGCCGCTCTGCCGCATCGCTCTGCGATTCCAGCGCCAACAAGGGAAAATGTAGATAGAGCCACAGTCCTTTCATCGCCGTCTCTCCACCAGGCGCAGTTCAGGTTGGCCCTCAGCCCCTGCTTGCCGAATCTCTCGATCAGCAACTCGAGCCGCCCCAACAGGGGGCAGCCACGGTCGTTGTCCCAGAGAGACACGCAAACGCGGCAAGGCCCAGCCTCCCTTACGCTTGAACGGGGTTACACCCAGTGCCTCACCATTCGCCTCGGGTTCAAGCAATAGTCGCCAGGGCGCTGGAGAACTGTGCTGACGAAAGCGTCCGGGTCGTATGACCACGCCCCAGTTACCGCCCTCACTGACAGCCAGTTGCAGACGACGCAGCGCCGTGGGATTAGCCACCGGCACCCAGCCCAGTACGACTCTACAACAGCCGCTCCTCAACGCCTGCTCCATCGCCCAGAGCCGCTCCTTCACGTTGCGAGTACGCACGATCATCAGTCCCTCCAGGGACACTCCCAGGTGTTGAAGTGCCGGAGCATACGGTAGGCAAGGCGGGTCAACCCACACCAACCATCCCGAGTGCTCCCTATCAGCCAACAGTGACAACATGAGCTGCAATTCACCGATCCCCGGCTGATCATGCAGCAGTTCAACCAACTCCGCGCGCGGCCAGCCACCATGCAGGGCGCTATCGAGTGTCGAATCGCCAGTGGACAACACCTCCGAGTCGGATGAGCGAAGTGCACGAGGACCACGCCAGACATCGCCTCGATTGATCAGATGATCCAGCCCCATATCGTCCTCCTCAGCGCTGCTCGTACACTCTGCCTGTAATTACTGTTCATATATACAGTATTGTGAGAGATATTTCATTACCCGGCAAGAGCTCCGCTTCTCCATCGTAGAGACTCGACAACTCTCGTTCAGCACTGGGGCCAGAGCCTTTTCGATCCGCTGTCGCTTGACACCAGAAACCTGCCTGGTAGAATACGCCGCGAATAAAGGCTACGTAGCTCAGCTGGTTAGAGCACATCACTCATAATGATGGGGTCCCCTGTTCAAATCAGGGCGTAGCCACCAGATACAGCAGAGCCCCCGCCGATCAATGATCGGCGGGGGCTCTGTCGTTATCGGAGGCGTTTTCGCGATGCAAGGAATAACGTCTATCGGCATGCCGCGATAGCATGCCCACGGTCACCGTGCCGCTGCCCCACGACACGATGACCCTTGCTTCATTTCTTGTGCACTCATTCCTTGTGTGCTCATTCCTTGTGAATCAGGGCTCCAACACCAACTCAGGGCAGCTCACGCCAGTTCGGGACAGTTGAAGAACGCCGTCAACACGCGCGTCAGGTATTCCACATCACGGGTTCCCGCTGTCTCGCGAATCGAGTGCATCGCCCACTGCGGTACGCCGACATCCAGAGTCGGCACACCGATTTCGGTGGCGGTAATCGGACCGATAGTGCTGCCACAACCCATATCCGCACGCGTAACGAAGGTCTGCACCGGCACTTCGACTTCCTCACACAAGGCCCGGAACATCGCCGCTGTAGCACTGTTGGTGGCATAGCGCTGACTGGTATTGACCTTGATCACCGGGCCACCATTGATTGCCGGACCATGCTGGGCATCGTGCTTGTCACGGAAATTGGGATGCAACGCATGGGCGTTGTCACAGGAAATCATCCGCGAGGCCTGGATCAGACGAATGTAACCTTCATCTCCAGACTGCCCCAATTGCGCATTGATACGCTTGAGAACGTCACCCAGGAACGGTCCCTGGGCGCCACAGGCGCTGGCACTGCCGACTTCCTCGTGATCGTTGGCAACCAACACCATGCCCTGACTGCCATCGGCCTCAAGCATTGCTTCCAGGCCAATGAAGCAGGACAGCAGGTTATCGAGCCGTGCACTGGCAATCAGTTCACCACCGATACCGACGATGGAAGGTGGCTGAAGATCATGGAATCCCAGCTCGAAATCCATGACACGAATATCGTCCAGGCCGTGCTGCTCCTTGACCCAATCCTTGAGCAGACGCTCGAGGTCCTCGGCCTCGCCACCCTGGAGAAATACCGGTGCCATTTGTGTCTGTGCATTCATCGCACGACCTTCGTTGGCTTCCCGGTCCAGATGGATGGCAAGACTGGGAATGATCGCTACCGGCTGCTCGACATTGATCAGCAATCCTTCGAGACGACCATCCGGGTGACGAACATGCACTCGGCCCGATAATCCCAGGTCACGATCGAACCAGGGGGCCAGCAAGGCACCACCGTATACCTGCACCCCAAGCTGTAGCCATCCGGCTGACGTTTGAGCCGCATTGGTCTTCAGGCGCAAGCAGGGACTATCGGTATGGGCACCGACCATTCGCAACTCGGTCAGTGGTGAAGCGGGCAAACTTACGGCGATAATGGCAGAATCATTGCGTGTTACATAAAAACGGTCACCAGGCTTCAGTGACCAGCTATCCGTCTCATCCAGACACCGGTACCCGGCGGCCTCAAGGCGTCTGGCCATTGTCGCAGTAGCGTGCCAGGGTGTTGGCGAACGGTGAAGAAACTCGCGCAGGCGATCAAGCCTTGCGCCCTGAGTGGAATCATCCTTTGGCAGGCACTCCTGTGACATGGGCGTCCTCTGTTGCATGATGGATATAAGGAGGGGTCATGGGATAGGCATCGACCTGATACAATACCGATTTGTTCCTGTGAACATGCCAGTATGTTCCCGAGAACCCGCCGACTGTGTCGGTATCTGACCGACGAGTGTACACCAATCCTGGAGTGCTTCATTGATGAGCCTGTTTGAGTCTGTGGGTCGCGCGCTATCGCTGTCCCTGCTGCTAGCGGCCCCAACAGTACTGGCCAACCCTACCCCCGGGGATGACCAGCGCCAGGCGGCCATGGAGGTGGCCGAATCATTACGCTACGGCCACTATGCCGATGTGAGGCTTGACGACCAGTGGTCCACTCGCGCCTTTCAGCGTTATCTCGACATCCTCGATGGTCAGCGAGCCTATCTGCTGAAAAGCGATATCGACCAGTTCGACGATCTACGCACTACCATGGACGATGCTGTCCTCGACGGCGACCTCGGCAGAACCTACGATCTCTACAACCAGTATCAGAAGCGTGTCATCGACCGTCTCGACTGGCTGATTGCCGAACTCGACAATCTCGACATGAGCTTCGATGGCGATGAGCGTCTGGCGCTCGATCGTGAAGACGCTCCCTGGGCAACCAACCACGAAGAACTCGATGCTCTGTGGCAAAAGCGTCTTGCCAATGCTGCTCTGACGCTGTCGATCAGCGGCCAGGAAGATGACGAGGTCATCGACACCCTGCGCGAGCGCTACGAAACCCAGCGCCACCGTGTCGAGCAGACCAACACCGACGATATCTTCACCATCTTCATGGCGGGTGTGACCGGCACAGTCGACCCCCACACCGAATACCTGTCTCCTCGACAGAGTGAGTCCTTCGATATTCAGATGCGCCTGTCTCTGGAAGGCATCGGTGCCCTGCTGCAGGCCGATGGCGAATACGTCAAGGTCGCCAGTCTGGTGCCCGGTGGCCCCGCCGAGAAAGGTGGCTCACTCAAGCCCGCCGATCGCATTATCGGCGTCGGTCAGGAAGGCGAGGATATCGTCAATGTCGTCGGCATGCGCCTTGATGACGTCGTTGAGCTGATCCGCGGCCCCAAGGGCTCGGTGGTCCAGCTTGAAGTCGTACCGGGCGAAGCGGTCGACACAACTCGCTCCACCGTGATCGAGATCACCCGAGACACCGTAAAACTGGAAGATCAGGCCGCCAGCAGCGAAGTCATCGAGGTCGAGCGTGAAGACGGCACACATCGTGTCGGTGTCATCAAGGTGCCCGCCTTCTATGTCGACTTCGACGCCTGGCAGGCCGGAGAGGAAAATTACCGCAGCACCACGCGTGACGTGGCCGCCGAAGTCGAGAAACTGCAGGAAGAGAACGTCGAAGGCATCGTCCTCGATCTGCGCAACAATGGCGGTGGCGCACTGCAGGAAGCCAACTCGATGATCGGGTTGTTCATCGACCGTGGTCCGACGGTGCAGGTGCGCGATGCCCGTGGCCGCATCAGCCTGTATGGCGATACCGAAAGTGGTTCACTGTATAACGGCCCGCTGGTGGTTCTGGTCAACCGCCTGTCGGCCTCAGCGTCCGAGATCTTTGCCGGTGCTATCCAGGACTATGGCCGCGGCCTGATTGTCGGCTCCAGAACCTTCGGCAAGGGCACGGTTCAGACGCTCAGCGATCTGAACTACGGCCAGATCAAGCTGACCCGCGCCAAGTTCTATCGCATCTCCGGTGAAAGTACCCAGCACCGAGGCGTCAAACCGGATGTTCAGTTCCCCAGCTTGATCGATCCTGAAGTCATCGGTGAAAGCGCACTGGACAACGCCCTCCCCTGGGATACTGTCAGCGAAGTGCAGTACCGCAGCTATGGCACGCCTCGCCAGTACCTCAAGGAATTGCGCGAGCGCCATCAGCAACGAGCTGACGAGCATCCCAACTTCCATTACCTGGAAGAGCGTGCGGCCCTGGCAACCAGTCTTCGCGAGGAGCACACCAGTGTCAGCCTCAACCGTGAGCAGCGCCAACATGAGGCTGATGCTCAGGATGCCGAGATGCTGGCGTTGGAGAACGAGCGGCGCGAAGCACTGGGACTCGAGCCACTCGAAAACTGGACCGATACCCGTGACAGCAACGAAGGCGGTGACGACAACGCACAGACTGACTCGGAAGAAGAGAGCTCGGATCAGCCGGTGGATCGCGCCGAGGTAGAGGAATCTGCAGAAATCCTGCTTGATTTCACCGACCTGGGCCCCAGCTGGCAATACGCCCTCAAACAGCAACAACAGTAGAGCGGTATCGGCTATCGCCTGGCGATAGCCCTCAACGAGAAAGGCCGGGGCATTAGTCCCGGCCTTTCTCTGTATGGCGCCTCACTTCAGGCGGTAGCTCACCAACCGACTCAGCGATTATTCTCCCGCACACCGTCCCCAGCCTCTCGAATCTGCGCATCACCATTGGCGTACTTCATCCAGGTCTTGCCGAGATGGTTGCGCAACTCGCGACCAACACGTTCAGCGTCACGCTCCGCCAATGCCTCCATGATCGCCTCATGTTCAATCATCGCCACCTGCCATTTATCGGTCCGCTCATTGGACAGGTAGCGCACACGATACAACTGACGGCTGAGATTGGTATGAATCTCGATCAGCGAAGCATTGCCGGAAAGGGCAACAATGCGGTTGTGAATTTCCTGATTGAGCCGGAAGTAGTTCTGACGGTCACGGCGCAGGAACGCCGCCTTCATCTCATAATGCATGGCCTGCAACTCAGCGATATCGTCATCCGAGGCTTGAGCACAGGCCAGTTCCGCCGCAGCCTGTTCCAGCACACTCAGCACATGCGCTTTCTCTTGCATATCACGCGGACTCACGTCTGCCACCACCGCCCCACGGTGTGGCAGCAGTACGACCAATCCTTCCGTGGCCAGTATCTTCAACGCCTCTCGCATCGGCGTGCGCGACACCTGCAACTCCTCAGCCAGAGTACGCTCAGGAAGGCGCTGACCAGGCTGAAAGTGATCCATGACGATATGCTCGCGCAGATAACTGGCAACCTTCTCCACCAACCCTGCGCGCTCTACCTGCTGTTGTCCGTTATCCATCCGGATGGCTACCTCGTTCCCAGAACATCGCGATAATGGCATACCACTTTCATACTTTCCAATCCTGACCACCTTACCCTCTAAAAATATTCTATATCAATTTCATGAAGTTACATTAATACATTCACCACCCTGGACGAAAGTCTCAGCTAGTCATCGTTGACCATCAAAATGGTATACCACTACATTCCCCCACAGCCATCCCGACTCTCCAATGCACTTGAGCGGGCACAACGAACTCTGCGCATCAGCGGCGTCTCATGTGGAGAAAGTCCAGATAATGAACTACCTACATCACTTTGACTCACCTCAAGTCATCGAAGCCTGTGTCGCCGGAGCCGGAGATTTTGGTCGTGGACTACTACGTCAGGCACTGCAGATGCGAAGCCTCTCGGCGCGTATCGCAGTGGATGTCAACGCCGATAGCGCCGCCCAGGCGCTGCGATCATGTGGGATCGCTAAAGACCAGATAATGGTATGCCATAATGCTGACGAGGCACTGAAGGCCTGGAATAAAGGCCATTTCATCGCCGCAGGCTCGCTGGATGATGTTCTTCATCTGCCATTCGATATTCTGGTCGAGTCCACTGGTATACCAGAAGCCGGTGCTCGTCACTCAGAAGCGGCCATTCTGGCCGGTAAACATGTCGGCATCGCCACCAAGGAAACCGAATCCGTCATCGGCCCCTGGTTGACGCGTCTCGCCCAGCAGCACGAGAGAATCTTCACGCCGCTGGATGGTGATCAGCCAGCGCTGCTGATCGGTTTGGTCAGTTGGGCGCAGACGTTGGGCTTCGAGATCATCGCCGCCGGCAAGAGCAGCGAATACGATTTCGTCTGGCAACAGGAGCAGCAGAGCATCCTGTGCAACGGAGAGCAGTATTCCGCCAATGAGATGGCGGCGCTGTGGGATCTTCCCGAGGGAGAAGAGCATCGCACTGTGCTGGCACGCGGCCAGCATCTTGCCGCCATCCCGCAGATTTCTGCGCCAGACCTGTGCGAGATGACCAATGTGGCCAATGCCACCGGCCTGCTGCCGGACCGCCCGGAATTTCACGCCCTGGTGCTGCGCAACCACGAGGTACCCACCCTACTCGATAGCGAATCACGCGGCGGTGTGCTCCAGGGTCATGCACGGCTGGAAGTCTTCAACTGCCTGCGCCGCCCCGACGAGCTGAGTTTCGCCGGTGGTGTCTTTGTCATCCTGCGCTGTGTCGATGAGTACGACTGGCAGATACTGCGTGGCAAGGGCCACGTCCTGAGCCTCTCCAGCCAGAGCGCCATGGTCTACCTGCCGCGCCATCTGCTCGGCCTGGAGGCCCCCATTTCGCTGCTAGACGCCGTGCTCAAGCAACTGCCCTCCGGTGGTGGCAAGCACACCAGGCCCCATGTCGACCTGGTCGCCCGCGCCACAACCGACTTCGTGGCAGGACAATCGCTCGAGATGCGCGGCCATCATCGCCACATCCAGGGGCTACGCCCGGAAGTGCACCCCGCCGCCGCCCTCGCCGACGCTGCCCCGGTACCCTTCTATCTATTGCCCGGCGCCGAGGTCCAGCGCCCGATAGCCGCCGGTCAGTTGATTACCCTCGCGGACGTCAAACTGCCGAATACGCATCTCAAGCGCCTGCGACACGCGCAGGATGACAGCTTCCATGGGGCGACTTCAGCGGCCAGCGCCTGAGTTCTCGCCCCTTCCACCCCGCAGCCGACAGCACCAGCGCTGGCCACGATCATTACAAGACAAATCGTTCAGGAGCACACAGCATGTCCATCAAGCCTTATCTGATTGCCGGTTCCACCGGTCTGGCCCTGATCTGGGGTGCCACTGCCACGGCAGAAGATGCTGCCGATTACCCGAGCGGCCCGGTGCAGTTCCTCGTCGCCGCCGGTGCCGGCGGCGGCACCGACAACTTCGCGCGTACCGTGAAGCCGATGCTCGAGGAAGCCCTCGACACCCGGGTCACGGTGATCAACCTGCCCTCCGCCTCCGGTGCCATTGCCCACCAACGCACCGCCAACAGCGACCCGGACGGGCTGACACTGGACTTTGCCTCCTCGACGCTGGTGACATCACTGGCCGCTGGTCAGAACCCCACCGGCCTCGACCAGCTGACGCCGGTCGCCCGCATGCAGTCCGATGTCATGACCCTGATCGTCGATCCCGACAAGTACGCGGACTTCGACGCTTTCATGCAGCAGGTCAAGGACAACCCCGGCGAGGTAATCATCGGCGGAACCCATGCCGCCAGCCCGGATCGTATGGCCTTCCTCGCGCTGCGCGACGCCTCGGGACTGGACATGAACTTCATTCCCTATGACGAGGAAGGCAGCGTTGCCGCCAACGTCATGGGCGGCAATATCGACGGCATGTTCGGCGAGATCAGCTCAGTACTGAGCTATATGGAATCCGGCGACATGATGCCGATTCTGGTGTTTGCCGGCGAGCGTCTGCCCAACTTCCCGGATCTTCCGACCACCGTGGAGAACGGCTGGGATCTGACCGACGGCAACGAGCGCGGCATCTTCGTCAATGCCGAAACACCCGATGCCATCGTCGACAAGCTGGAAACCGCCCTCAAGGAAGTCTACGACTCCGAGGACTACCAGCAGTACGAGGAACGCGTGAACCTTCACTATCGCGAAGGCTGGCTGGGTAGCGACGAATACCGTCAGAAGCTCGAGAGCAACTACGAGCTTTACAAGCGTCTGCTGGACAACAGCTGATCCGGGCGAGCAGTGGCGTGGCGCACCGAGTCAGCCCACGCCGCTGCTCGACCCATCGCACGGCAAGGCACGGGGACTCGCCACAAGACAGCTCCCGTGCCGGGCCTGATGACCTTCAACCCCACATCATCAGTTGGGTGTTCCCATGCGTACCAGACTTACGCTATTTGCCATCGTTGTCCTTGTCCTGGCCTCGGCGGGGTTGATCCCCACCCTGCAACTGCCAGATTCAGAGGCAGTATCGACCTTCATCGGCCCGCAATTGTGGCCTCTCTCGCTGCTGATCGCCCTGCTGCTGTTCGGTGCCTTCCTGCTGTGGGAGACCCGCAAATCGGCCGGCAAGCAAAGTGATCTCCACGAAGCCGGTGACGAGCCGGAGGCCGCCATTCCCAATCACCGATTGTCGATCGCCGCCAGTCGTCACTGGTATCTGATGGCCGCCACGGTGATCTATACGCTGATGATGCAAGCGATCGGCTTCCTGCCTGCCACCGCCCTGTTCGCGCTGGTGGTGAGCTGGCTGCTCGGCGCTCGCCATTGGGGCCCGATTCTGGCCACGGTAGCGATTGCCGTGGTGCTGATCCAGGGCGTGTTCGTCCTTCTGCTGGGCATCCCGCTGCCCTGAGGCAGTCCACCCTTCGTTGTCGAGGAGCTGACAATGCTGGATAGTTTTCTCACTGGGCTAAGCGTCGTTCTCCAGCCCATGAATTTGCTGATTCTGACCTCTGCGGTCTTCATCGGCTTTATCGGTGGCGCCCTGCCGGGGATCAGCGGGGTCATCCTGGTGGTGATTCTGCTGCCGGTCACCTACGGCATGGAGCCAACCCAGGCCTTCATGCTACTGACGGCAATCTACGGTTCGACGGTATTTTCCGGACTGATCACCGCGATACTCTATCGCGCTCCGGGTACGCCCGAAGCCGTGATGACCTCCTTCGACGGCTATCCAATGACCCAGCAGGGTGAAGCCGGCAAGGCTCTGGGTATCGGCATTCTCAGCTCAGCCATTGGTGGTCTGGTCGGCACCATCGCGCTGATCGTCTGCACACCACTGCTGGCCTCGGTGGCGCTGAAATTCTCGTCGCCGGAATACTTTGCACTGGCGATTCTCGGTCTGACCGTGGTTGCCTCACTCGGAGGACGGCTGATCCTCGGCCTGATCGGTGCCGCCATTGGCCTGTTCATCGCCACCGTTGGTATTGACCCGCTGACCGGCGTCAGCCGCTACACCTTCAACAACCTCAATCTGTCAGAAGGTATCGGCCTGATCCCGGTGATTGTCGGCTTGTTTGCGGTATCCGAAGTCATGAAACGCTCGCTGGGCGGAGAAACACATCAGCCACTGACCAAGGTCCGCGTCAAGATCTTCGACATGCCGATCCTGCGTCGTATCGGCATGACCTTGTCACGCTCCTCGATCATGGGCGTGATCATCGGCATCCTGCCCGGCATCGGCGCCAGCACCGCCGCCATGGTCAGCTACAGCGAGGCCGTGCGCTGGTCGAAGCATCCCGAGCAGTTCGGCAAGGGGGCTCCCGAGGGCATCGCCGCACCGGAATCCGCCAACAATGCTGCCGCCATGGGCGCACTGGTGCCACTGTTCGCGCTGGGTATTCCTGGTAGTGGTACCACCGCCATCATCCTCGGCGCCTTCATCATGCATGGCCTGCAACCCGGCCCACTGTTCATGATGAACAGCTCCGACCTGATCTACGCGGTGTTCGCTGGGCTATTCATCGTCAACTTCATGATCCTGGCGTTCTCCAAGCCGTTCATCGCGCTGTTTACCCGCCTGTTGAATGTGCCTTACTCGGTACTCGGCCCGATCATCATCATGTGTTGCATCGTCGGCACCTATTCGGTCAGCAACTCGATGTTCGACGTGTGGCTGATGCTGGGTTTCGGCGTGATCGGCTACCTGCTGGAGAAGATCGACTTCCCGACCGTGTCGATCATCCTGGGCCTGGTGCTTGGCCCAATTGCCGAAAGTGAATTACGCCGCACACTATCGATGTCCCAGGGCGACCTGTCGATCCTGATGACTCGACCAATCAGCGCTACCCTGCTGATTATCGCGTTGGTGTTGTTGATCGCCGCCATCATTGTTCCATTGCGCAAACATGCCCGAGCAAAAGCTGCTGTATCACAACACCAGGAATGAGAGCCCCGCCCTGGATTGCCATTTTCGTGGTGCTGGAACTGTTCAACTGACAAATAGACGGCTACGACGCTTCAATGGGCAAGGCAATTTCGGCACAGCCTGCGCTTGACCCGTGGGCAGCACCAGGGTTCCAGACTGGGGATGCCGTATCCGAGCCCCTGGCTGTACGGCATCAATCCAGGAAGATACGAACAAACCTTTAAATGAGGATGGCGCCATGACCAGAATCCATTCCCTGGCACTTACGGCTCTTGTTACCGCTAGCATATTCAGTGCGGGACCTCTATTCGCCGACGAAGATAATGGTCCCCCAGCCCCGGACGATCAAAGCAATATGATGGGTAGCGCCGACTCCAGCATGATGATGGATGAAGGTGCCATGCAGGAACAGATGATGAGCATGATGGGGCAGATGCAGGAGATGCACGCCAACTGCAATGCCATGATGTCGCAGATGTCTCAACAGATGACCGACACTCCGCAGGACTCGTAACAAAATGGCGGCTCCGCCTGGTAGCGGAGCCGCCGACTCATGACTTGTTGATACGAACACTCTCGCCAACGACTCAGCGACGCTTGCGTTTACCGCTTCCCTGACGAGCCTTGAAACGCGGATTGTCCTTGCAGATCACATAAAGGCGGCCACGACGCTTGACCACCTGACAGCCTGGGTGACGACTCCTCGCGGTCTTCAGTGAACTCAGTACCTGCATGTTGCCTCTCCCTTACTGTTCGCCCGAGGAGCGTCGTGAAAACGCCCCGAAACGCTTCTCGAAGCGCGCCGCACGCCCCTCACCCGATGCCTTGCGCTGTTTGCCGGTATAGAACGGATGCGAGGCACTTGAGATATCCAGGTTGACCAACGGATAGGTCTTGCCATCCTCCCAGACGATGGTCTCCGACGAGGTGCAGGTCGAGCGGATACGAAAGGTTTCGCCACAGCTGGTGTCGCGGAAGACGACGTAATCGTAATCGGGGTGCAGATGTTTTTTCATGATGCGATTCACCTGATCAAGCAGACGTTATCCTGAGTACAGGACAGTATTGATATGTAATAACATAACAATTGAAAAGTATTCTCGATAAAAAGTAAAGCCTCAGAAACAACACCTGGTGCAGGAAGGACAGTGCATTGGGCCTGGAGCCGTCAGTCAGTCAGGCTGGCTGGCTGGCTGGTTAAGTCTCTACCACGAAGGCAATCGCCGAAGCATCGTCGCGTAACTTGAGTCGAGGCCAGGCCCGGGCCTCGGGGTCCTGTTCCTCGGCGCTTCGCAAGGCGGCAAGGATGGCCCCCAGGCCATCACGGAAAGCGGTCTCGAACAGCTCCTCACTGGACAACAGTCGGTAGGTATCGACGGCACGGAAGAAACCGTCACTCATCGCCAGCAGACGTTGACCGCTGCGGGCGGGCATCAATACCCGCTCCAACTGCGTGGTCAGCCCGGCGATGGGCTCGACAACGTCATAGCCGAAGAGGCGGTTACGCTGTGCCACATTGTCGAGAATGGCGGGCACCGTCGCTTGCAGTGCATCGGTATGAGAAGCGCCAGTGCGCACCTTGAAATCAATCAGGAAATCGGTGGCGCGCCGCTCGAGGGCGCTGACAGCGCTGTAACCAAAGCTGACCACTCTTCCAGCAGCGTCCTCATAGAGCAGCACGCAATCGCCAGCATTGGTAAGCTCAAGCGTCTCACCGATCAATCGGGCAGCCCCGAAGCAGGCAAAGGGAGGGCCTACCACGGCATTCGCTCTAGTCTGCCCGAGACCGGCAAATTCCTCGGCAAGGACTCCCTGCACCTCCGCGACCAGGGTTTGAGTATCGCATTCAGGTGTCAGGTGTTCGAAGAAGTTCCGTGCGAAGCGGCGCACCAGCCAGGCGGCATCGCTGGAATAGTCGCTGCGCGTCGTCCCGGAGTTGACCGGCACAGCACCATCCATCCACAGCACACAATCGGCGCGTCCCTCTACCCAATCGGCATTGGCATCAGTGTCCGGGTCGCCAAGTCGTTCGATAACCTTCAGATTGGCACTCCGGCCCAGCGTTTCTCTGCTCGTCATCACTTACCTTCCCTGTGGTCAAATGGCTATGGCTGCTCCTGCAACGGTGCTCGATGAGAATAATGCGTTGCGGCGTCCCCGTGGTTGGCCCGATGAGCCCGCTCATCCGCTCCGACAGTGATACCTCAGACCAGTTCCAATGAACTGGGTGTTGTTGGTGTGTTACACCACCACGCCTCTGCTGGCTTGCCACCTTCAGTATCAGCGAGCATCAATGGCATTTGCTGGTCCATTTTCTCGTGCTCTCCGGCACTAAGCGGCACACGACGAGACCGTTACCGGGATATACTGGGAACGATTTGCCTATGAATGATCATGGCCTCTGGATTCGCGTCGGTGATGAGATATCGACCACGACCTTCCGTACGCAACTGGCCTCAAAGCCAGCACACTTGCCACCCGGCAGCTCAGAGAACAAGCGATGGATATTCCCCACCAACGGCTGGTGTACTTTCAAGTAACTATCGAGGCGGGCTCTGTACGTCAGGCTGCTGCACGCCTCGATATTGCGCCTTCCGCCGTCAGTCGCCAGCTCACATTGATCGAGGCGGCGCTTGGCGCTCCGTTACTGGAACGCTCGCGTAATGGTGTGGTGCCAACGGCGGTGGGAGAAATGCTGCTGGAGTACTGTCGAAAGCGCTCGGCACTGGATGACACTTTCAGCGAAGAACTCGATGCCTATCAACGTCTGGAAACCGGCCACCTGTCATTGACCGTCGGAGAAGGCTTCGTCGGCGATCTGATCGACACCCCACTGCGTAACTTTACCGAGTGCTATCGCGGTGTGCGTCTCGATGTGGATACCGGCAGCACCAGCGAGATCATTGATGCCGTGGTCGAGGATGAGGCACATATCGGCTTGATGTACCACGAGCGGGTCCACCCGAGGCTGCGCTTCTGGCATTCCAGTCGCCAGCCACTGGTGGCGCTTATGTCACCGACGCATTGCCTGGCCAATGAACAGAATGCCTTGTCTCTGCCGATACTCAGCGAGCACCCTCTAGCGCTGTGGCGCACCGGTCATGGGGTTCGCCAACTGGTCGATGACGGATTTCGTGAAGCAGGCCTGCGTCATCAGGTCAGCATGCAGACCAATTCACTTTCAGTGCTCAAGCATGCCGTCCGCTCCGAACTGACCCTCACGTTACTGCCCGCTTTCGCTGCGGCCAGGGAACTCGAGGATGGCCTGCTCGTTGCGCGCAACGTGGACTGTGAACGTTTCCGCCAGGCACAAGCCCACATCATCACCCGCGTTGGCCGTCGCATGCCCAGAGCGGGGCTGCAATTGCTGCGCCATCTGGAACGCTGGATGCGAGCCTTCAACTCGCGAACCGAAGCAGGCATCAACGCCTCACGTTCCTGACTCCTGGGCTGGCAGCCAGGTGTTCCATGCCCGGCTGCCGAGGGCATTATTCAACCTACGCCATTGCCATAGCCCATCGCCACGCTGGCAGATGTCGCCGTCTCTACCCATACGCTCTGGGCTACCGTGTATTCCTTGAGCCCTTCGACACCGCTGGAGCGGCCGAATCCACTATCGCCGAAGCCACCGAATGGCGACATGACATTGATCGCCTTGTAGCTGTTGATCCAGACCGTGCCGGCACGCAGCCGAGCAGCAACCCGGTGGGCGCGCGCGGGGTCCTGAGTCCATACCGCCCCGGCCAGACCAAAACGTGTGGCGTTGGCCAGGCGCACCGCGCCCTCTTCGCTATCGAATGGCATGACCACCACTACCGGACCGAACACTTCCTGCTGAGCAATCGCCATATCCTCGGTGACATCCACCAACACCGTGGGTGCCAGATAGTAGCCCTGGGCTTCCGCCGGCAACGACTCCGGGCGCTTGCCACCACACAGCACACGAGCCCCCTGCTGCTCTGCGGCTTCGATCATCGAAGTGATGTGCAGATACTGCCGGGCATTCTGGACCGGGCCCATCTGGGTGGTTTCCTCACTGGGCAAGCCAATCGCGATCTCAGCTGCCGCGCGAGCCAGGCGCTCGCAGACCATATCGAGGACTTCCCGCTGCACCAGCAACCGCGAGCCAGCAACACAGCTCTGCCCCGCGGCGGCGAAGATGGCTGCCTGAGCCCCAGCCACGGCATCATCGAGCCTGGCATCAGAGAAGACGATATTGGCTGACTTGCCGCCCAGCTCCAGCACGCTCGGCACCAGGCGCTCCGCTCCGGCCTGGGCGATGCGTCGCCCGCTCTCCGGCGAGCCGACAAACACCAGCTTGCTGATACCAGCATCACCGGTCAGCGCCGCCCCCGTGGTCTGTCCCACACCATTGACGATATTGATCAGCCCTCTGGGCAAGCCGCTTCGCTCCAGCAGCATGGCGATCACTACCGATGAGAAAGGCGTCATCTCCGAAGGTTTAAGCACGACGCCATTACCCGCGGCAATCGCTGGAGCCAACTGCCAGCCACAGGTGAACATCGGTGCATTCCAGGGGGTGATCTGGCCGACAACCCCGTAAGGCACATGGCGCACATAGTTGAGATGCGACGTGGGTACCGGAATCACCTCGCCGTGCTGCTTGTCACACCAACCAGCGTAGTATTCGAACATCTCTCGGACCTTGGCGACTTCACCACGGCAGTCACGAATCGGCTTTCCGGCAACCACGCTCTCCAGCTGCGCCAGCGTCTCCTCATGACCACGCAGCGCCCAGGCGGCAGCCGTCATGCGCCGCCCACGTTCGCTGGCGGTCAGCGCCATCCACTCCTGCTGAGCACGTGTTGCGGCTTCCACGGCGGCTGCAACCAGTGCGCCACCAGCATCACGGTATTCAATCAGCGGCAACCCCGTCACCGGATCGATCAGCTCGATGAGCTCGCCTTGCCCCGCCACCAGCTCGCCATCGATCCAGTTACTGAGTGGGGTTGCCGCCTGCAGTTCCAGCGCTGTCAGCAGCTCAGCCAGCGTATCCACGGCAGTGGCGTTGAGAGCGTTCATTACGCATCCTCCTGATCTGATGATGATTTCGACGGAGCGAGGTGCAGAATCGCATCGGTGATATGGTTGAAATCAGCGCTGTCAGACAAGCCATCAGCATCGGCGTGCCATTGCTCGACAACCTTGTTCAGTAGATCCAGCGACAAGCCCTGATCAATGGCCGCATCGCGCGCCAGACGAAGGTCCTTACGCATCAGGCCGGTAGTGAAGCCGGAGTCGAAGGCGTCGGACAGAATCCACCTGGGGAAGTTGACCTCACTGACGGCACTGCGGCCGGAGCCACTGTTCAGCCCTGCCAGGCAAGCCTCGGGCGACACCCCGGCCCGCTGAGCCAACGCCACTGCTTCTGCTGTCGTCAACAGATGCGCCGCACACAGGTAATTGTTGGCCAGCTTGACGACGTGCCCGCTTCCCGCGGCACCCACATGGGTATAGCGCGCCGACATCGCCTTGAGCATGGGCTCGACACGCTCAATGGTCGTTGCTTCCCCACCCAACAGCATGCCGAGCGTTCCCGAGGCAGCACCCGCCGGGCCGCCACTCACCGGGGCATCGAGCCACTCGAGCCCAGCATCGATCACCTTGCCCGCCAACTCCCGGGTGACCACCGGGTCACTGGTCGAGGTATCGACAATCACACTGCCCTTTGGCGCCAGTTGCAGTAGCCCCGGCGAGGATTCAATGACTTCCCGGACATGTGCCGAGGTGGGTAATGACAGCAGATAAACGTCGGCGGCGGGCAGCGCTTTCGGCGCAACTACTCTGAGCCCGCGCTCGGCGATTTTATTGCGGGTACTCTCGGCAACATCGGTGCCCAGCACCGTAAACCCGGCGGCATGCAGGGTCAGCGCCATATTCCCGCCCATGTGACCCAGGCCGATGACTACAATCTTCATGAATAACTCCTCCTGTGTTGTACTTGTCCTGCCGCTGTCCCGATATGCCCCCTCCACCGAAATTCAGGTAAAGGGGCGCTGGGCCATGCCTTAACGGCACGGCCAGACAGTAGCGATGTTGGAAATATGGTCGTATTGCGAAGAGCGTTTGTATTGAGTGGAGCGCGCCTATGGCTGACGCCACTAGCCGAGCAGTGTTCTCACCAGCGCCGTCCAGTAGCCCACGCCGATCGGCGCCAGTTCATCATTGAAGTCGTAATGGGGGTTATGCAACGCCGCGCTGTCCTTGCCATTCCCCAGCCAGATATAGGCACCGGGGCGCTGCTGCAGCATAAAGGCGAAATCTTCCGATGCCATTGAAGGTGGCAAATCCCGACGCACTCGATGAATACCCGGCATCGATTCCAATACATCGGCACAGCGGCTGGCATGCTCAGGCGTATTGAAGGTGGCCGGATAGCGCGACTGATAGTCGATGCTGGCTTCCAGCCCATGGAAGGTTGCCATCGAGGCGACGGCCTGGCGGAAACGCTCCTCAAGTTGATCACGTAACTCGGCGTCAAAACAGCGCACCGTGCCGCACAGCTCGACGGTTTCCGGCATGACGTTGTAGGCATCCCCGGCATGGAACTGGGTCACGCTCATCACCGCTGTCTGATGGGCGGGTGTTTCACGACTGACAATGCCCTGGAGCTGGTTGACCAATTGGCATGCCGCCAGCACCACATCCTTGCCCAGGTGAGGCATG
Source organism: Halomonas huangheensis (assembly GCF_001431725.1). Classification (NCBI taxonomy): domain Bacteria; kingdom Pseudomonadati; phylum Pseudomonadota; class Gammaproteobacteria; order Oceanospirillales; family Halomonadaceae; genus Halomonas; species Halomonas huangheensis. Next base: position 2,883,642 of record NZ_CP013106.1, read on the forward strand.
GCGGCATGGCAACCGTAGCCCGAAAGCTTCACGGTAAACACATCGAACGCCGCCATCACCGCCGAGTCGTGCACGGCGGCTTCGCCAACCTCGAGGCCCGGCCAATTGTGAACGCCGTAGACGGCCTCCATCGGGAAGCGTTCGAAAAGACCCTCCTCGACCATGACACGCCCGCCGCCTTCATTTTCCTCTGCCGGCTGGAAGATGAAATACACGCGGCCAGCGAAGTCAGGATTCTCAGTCAGCGCATAGGCGGCCCCCAGCAGCATGGTGGTATGTCCATCATGGCCACAGGCGTGCATCTTGCCTGGCGTACGCGAGGCATGAGCAAAGTGATTGGCTTCGGTCACATCCAGCGCATCGATATCGGCCCTGAGGCCGATGGCACTGCCGCTACCGCGCAGGCCATCGACCCAGGCCACCACGCCAGTACCACCACCCAGCCCGGTAACCATTTCGATGCCCCGGGCAGCGAGGATCTCGGCAATGCGAGCGCTGGTACGCTGCTCTTCAAAGGCGGTTTCCGGATGGCTGTGAAACTCATGGCGCCATTCACGGAGAAGATCCGGCGTGATGATAGTCGACATAGCATTTTTCCTGTTGGTAATCACATCGGTTACAGCAGTGCCTGAGCCACAACAGCCGAACCAATGAAAGTGCCGGTGAACACCAGCAGAGACACGATAACCAGCTTCCAACCGACCTGCCGGAACATGGTGAACTCCCGCGGTGAAAGCGCCAGGCCGGCATAAGCCAGAACCGGGGTCACGATGGCGAGGAAGCTTACCGACTGCAGTTGCTCGACGATCCAGGCGTTACCCGGGAACCACGGCAAGGTCACAACGATGCTGACCAGTGACACCCAGGCGACGCCTGGCAGATAGAAGGGAGCGAAACGGGTGACGACCAGGCCCAACATGGTCATGGCATAGAGGATCATCATTCCCGGCAGCGCCACCAGCAGCGAACCACCATTGATGGTATTGCTGATCCAGCCGACCACACAGACCACCGCCATGACGATGGCAGTCTGGCCGAGATGTCTTTCAGGACGTTCTGCATCACTTACGGTGGCGGAAAAATCCGTCGCCTTGGCACCTGCAGAGCGCATCTCTCGGCGCCCGGAGCACCACTTGAAGACCCGTTCGGCCACTGGCAAGGCAATGAACAGTGAGATATACAGGCCAGTGGCGTAAGTCAGCAGATTGCTGGCGCCAGCGAACGCCAGCAGCTCATCACGCAATTCCGGCAAGGCACCGGCAATGGCTCCCGAACAGGCCGCCACCATACTGCCACTGCCCACTCCACAGGCCATCGCCAGCGCCCGCGGATCAAAGATATCCAGCGTTGTCAGATAGCCCGCCATCAGCGCAAACCATAGCGTGCCGAACATGGTGCCTACGACGTAGACGCCCATGACACCGACACCCTCTGGTCCCTTGAGACCGTATTTATCAGAGATGATCGCAATATTGGGCTCACGCGCGATGGAATAGGTCGCGCCGATGGCTTCGCGCCCCATCTTCAACACCAACACTGCAAATGGCATGGCCACCAACATGGTGCCGAGGTTACCCAGCTCCTGCAGGATCAAGGCCGGACCAGCACTGAGAATCTGCTCAATCGCCGGCCCGATGGTCGATCCAAAACGCGCAATGAACGGCATGATCGATAACAGAATCACGGGAGCTGCCGCTTCACTCACTTTCACCGGCACCAGGCGGGAAGTCGCCGAGAACAGATGTGGATTGAGCAGCAGCCCGATGATAAAGGCATAGAACAGTGGCAACAGCAGTAACGTACCGGGCCCGAGAGGAATCTTGATGATACCGATGGCTTCAGAGATCAGGGCTGCCACAGCCACGATGCTGTGCAAACGCCAATCGAGGAGCATGGAGAGTTTCATGTGAGTGCCCTGTCTGTTGTTGTAATGACTCGTACTGTAATGACTCGTGCGGTAATGACTCGTGTCGTAATGGCGACAACGACGGCTTTCCCTTGGCAGAGGTTGGGCCATCGCCATCTATTCGAGTATCGAAGGAGCACACGCTCTAATAAAAGGACAACAGTGTGCTGTTTTTTAGAACTCGGTCTTCAACCGTGATCAACGCCTGTTATCAAGTTGTCATTCCGGCGTCACGCTGCCTGCCCAGACTGGACATCACGGCGGTGATGCCGGCCTTCCCGTCATTCACCGATCAGCCAGCGCCCCCTGAAGGAGTGTTCGATGCGCGTCGATCCCCAAACCAGCCCGACATCGCTGTCGCGTGCCAGCGAAACCTTCACCAGAGCACTCAACCAGGCCAGTCAGGTGACGGGAGGCGACAGCTCCGAAAGCTCGCCGACACCGGGCAATGATGATTACGAGGATCTGCTCAATTCGCTGGCATCGCACCTGGCTGAGGGAATCAACACGGACAAGCGCACCGTAACGCCGTTGAAAGGTGACGCCGCGACTCAATTTCAAAGTCTGGTCGCGGCAGAACTCCAGGCGCAGCGCGAACGCGGGGAAACACCAGATCTCGAGACCGCCGTCGAAGATGCCAGAACGGCGCTTTTCGACCGCATTGGCAATGCCTTGAGCAACAGCGGCCGCGACGCCGATGATGGGTTGGACGTGTTCGAAGGTTACTGGAATCGGCATGGTGGTAGCGACGCCGCAGTGAATGCGGCTTACCACGCCTATGATGACTTCCTTGCCGATACCACGCTGATCGACAACCCCAGCTACGAAGATAATCTCAATGCTCTGGCGTCGGCTCTGGCCGGCGGTACTCTGACTGATTCGCGCAATATCCTGCACCTGGATTCCTCCGAGACCCTGTCCCAGCTCTACCGGAATCTGATCGAGAACAAGCTCGACGAGGGCCTCGATGTCGAGCAGGCACGGGAGCAGGTCAATGAGGACCTGCGCAACCGTCTCGATGGCGCCGCTGGTGACGACGTCGTTGATATCTTCGACGGCTACTGGAGTCGGCATGGCGGTGAGGAAGATGCCATGGACCTCGCAGACGAAACCTGGTTGGCCAACCGCGACGACAGCGATATCGCCTATGACAATACGCTGAACTCGCTGGTCGACGATATGGCCAACGGCATCGATATCGACAACAGAACCGTGACGCCACTAACTGGAGAGGCTGGTGAGAAATTCAGCCAACTGGTCGAATATGAGCTCAATCAGCAACGTGAGCGTGGCGAGCAACCGGATCTTCAATCGGCCATTGATGACGCAGAGGAAGCCCTCTTCGGCCGCCTCGGCAACGGGCTTGCCAATGTCGGCAAGGAGAGTGACGCCGGGATCGATGTCTTCGAGGGTTACTGGAATCGCCACGGTGGTGAAGAGGCGGCCGTGAATGCCGGCTACAATGCCTACAATGATTTCCTTGCCGACACCACTCTGCTCAACAATCCCAGCTACGAAGACAACCTCAACGCCCTGGCATCGGCAATGGCCGGCAGCACTCTCACCGAGTCGCGCAACATCCTGCATCTCGATTCATCCGATACACTGTCTCAGCTTTATCAGAACCTGATCAATATCAAGAAGAACGAAGGCCTCTCTCCGAGCGAGGCCGTCACTCAGGTCAATGATGACTTGCGCTCACGGCTCGGTAATGCCGCTGGCGAAGATGGCGACGCGGTGGTGGATATCTTCGATGGCTACTGGACACGACACGGTGGTGAGGACGATGCACAACGCCTTACCGACCACTCTGACCTCGATACCGTACGCCGCGAGCACGACCTGCCGCCAGCCAGCGAGTTGGACATCCAGTCCATGGAAACGTCAGAAGTCGACCCCGACAACGACTCACGCAACCTCACCGTGAGTGAGCTGACGTGGCAGACCCTGATCGATGATTGGAAAAAAGGGATCGAAGACGGCAGCATCTCCCATGATGACCAGCGAGCCCAGTTCTACCGTGCGTTACGTGCCCAGGGTGCGCTGGATAACGGTCTAGACATGACCGTACTGGATATCTCCAAGGGACAGAACCTGGCACACGCCACCGGTGATGACCTCTCCGCGATCATCGATGGCAATACACTCGATGAGCGCCTTGGCGAGCTGTTTGTTTCCGATTCCGTACAGAAGGACTATCAGGAGGCGCAGGCCAGCGCCATCGACAAGGTCGCCAACAAGGACGAGATCGCGGCCAGTCTCGAGGATATGGCGTTCAGCGAAGAGTACGTCAGCTATATCAAGGAGCTGCGCGCGAGTGGTCAGAGCGAGCTGGCCGAAGCCGACATTTCCCGCACCTACAGCTCACTTGCCGCACTGTTCCCGGCCACCGAGGATTCCGATAAGGCAGCGGAATTCGCTCAGGGGCTGCAACTTGATGCTTCAATCATCGATCTGGATCACCTGATCGAGAACCCTGACCAGATCAACGATGCCAATACCGCCACGGCAACCCAGGACGTGGTCAAGATGGTACTCACAGCGCTCAAGCGCGCCGGCGTCGATATACCACGACGCACTGTCGAGACCATCGACAAGTTCGTCAACGAATACCTCAATGATAAACAGACAGCGAAGAACTTCGGCAAGGCGTTACAGCAACTGGGTGACACCTTCCAGAAGAACGGCGAAATCACTCGTACCGATATCGACAACCTGCTGAAGAAAGACGTCTACAAGGCACTCAACGAGAAAACCAACGGCGGCATGCTGTCGTTGATCAGCACGCTCAACAGCAACGGCGCACTAGGCTCGACCGGCGGCTTGATCTCGCTGGCCTCGGGTATCTATCAGCTGGCTGGCAAGGGCGGTACGCTCGCCGATACTCCGGAAGAACGCGTGGCCATTGCCAAGGAAATGATCGCCTTCCTCGGCGCCAGCCAGCATTTCGTCTCCCTGGGCAGCAATATTGCCGACACGGTCAAGGGTACCAGGGTCAACGCGATGCTGGGACTGGACAAGTCGCTCCCGGAAATCTGGGGTGACGACAAGTCTTCTGGCACCCCATTCACCGAAGAGAAAGGACTCCAATTCGTTCAGAACCTCGAACAGATCATCGATGACGCCCCGGTTGGAGATCGCGAAAGGCTAAGCCAGAAGCTGGGGCTGAGCGAGGAAGATACCCGGAAGATCGTTGAAGGCATTGAAAATGGCTACGCCGATCGCCCTGGCCTTCCCAAAGCGACCACCACGACCCGCACCATCAGTTCCTTCCTGCGTATTCTCGATGCCGGAGCCAATATCACCACGGGTGTCATGGACACGGTACTGGGCGGATTGATGATCAAACGTGGCGCCGACAGCGGTGACGGCGCCACCATCGCTCAGGGCTCGATAACCGTGGCAGCGGGTGCTTTCGGGCTGGCCGGCGGCGGCTCGGCAATGGCGGCACTACGCGGCATCAGCTTCGCCCGCGCAGCCACCGGCCCACTGTTCTGGGTCAGCGCAGGCCTGACGCTGGCAACACTGCCCTTCACCATCGTTCAAGACATCAAGTACAACAATGCCCTGGATGCCCACCGCGACGATCTCAATGACCTGTTCGCGTCGCTCGACGAGGACGGTCTGCTGCAGGAGGACGGGCTCGAAAGATACACCTTCCTCGATGCCTACATGTACAGCTACGGTCAGCGCGATGCCCCCGAGGACAAGAGCATCTTCGATTATCGTGACAAGGAATATGAGTTCTACACTCAGGAAGGACATCTGCCTGACCCGATATGGGACGGTGCCGAAAACGAGCACGAGGATTACGCCGGCGACGGCAGCAACCTCGATACGCAGATGGACAAGGGATCAACGGTTGGCGCCTGACGAACTGTCGTCAGACAGACCCGCCATGCCTCCGGAGGCCGGAGGCATGGGTGCTCGCCTCAGCGTTCTAGAATGCCTCCCACTCTTCGGTTTCGCCCTGCGCTACCGACCTGGAAGGTGTAACCTCAGCCCTGGAAGAAGATGCGCTTTTGTCGTGCGAACTGGTGAGCTGGGGGATACGCTCTGGCCCTGAGCCCTTGAGCCGGAAGGCGCCAATGGCATGGTTCAGTTGCTCGGCCTGGTGCCGGAGACGTGTGGCAGCCGCTGCCGAAGCCTGCACGCGTGACGAATTCTGCTGTGTCACATGATCCATTTCGGCGACGGCCTGATTGATCTGGCCGATACCATTGCTCTGCTCGTCGGAAGCGGCGGTGATTTCACCCATGATATCGTTGACTCGAGCGGTGGCCGACATGACCTCCGTGATCGAGGCTTCCGCCTGCCTCACCAGCTCAGCACCACCGGCTATGCGCTGATTGGAGCCGTTGATCAGTCCGCGAATCTCACCGGCCGCCTCTCCAGAGTGACTGGCAAGCTTACGCACTTCGCTGGCGACCACAGCAAAGCCCCGCCCCTGCTCTCCTGCCCTCGCCGCCTCGACCGAGGCATTGAGTGCGAGGATATTGGTCTGGAAGGCAATCGAGTCGATGACATCGATGATCTCCGACATCTTTTTCGCGCCGTCAGTAATCTCGCCCATGGTCGTGACCAGCTCATTCATCAACTCGCCGGTAGACTGGGTGCGCTCGGCGTTCTCGGCAACCAACTGACCAGCTTGCCGAGCGTTGTCACTGTTATGGGCCACGGTAGTCGTCATTTCCTCCATGCTCGAGGCTGTCTGCTGCAGCGATGCAGCCTGCTGTTCAGTACGTGAGGCGAGATCCTCATTACCGTTGGCGATTTCACGCACCGCCGGTGTGACGACGCCAACGCCATGGCTGACATCACGGATGATACCGCCAAGACTCAAGCGCATGACCCTCAGTGCCTGCAATACCTGACCAAGCTCGTCGCGACGCGGCTCGGGCTCGCGTGCTGCAAGGTTGCCCGAGGCAATCTGCAGGCTGAAGGTCTCGGCCTCACGTAGCGGCCGCAACATGGCACGCAAGGTCAGCGCTCCAGCCAGGCAAAGAATCAGCAAACCTGCGACCAATACACCACACAGGATAATCCGCATCTGTTGCTCAGCCCCCATGCTGGCGGCGACCAGACTATTGGCAGCGGATTGCTTCTCGGCAATCAGCTGACTGATCTGCGAGGACAGCTCTCTCCCCTCTTCGACCAGCGCATTGATATGGTCTGGCAGGCTGATCAATGTCTCGTAGCCATCCTCACTGTCGAGAGCCTTGATCGTGTCCGCTAGGGTGGAGTTGATGTACGTGTTCAGTCCGGCACCGAAATGGCTGGCCAACTCCCCCTGGTTCGACGCTCGCTGACGATAGCTCTGCCACCCTTCTCTCAGTCCATTGGCGGCATGACTGAGTACTTCAGAATGTTGCTCCCGGTCCTGCAGGATCTCCATGCGCTCCTTGACCAGCAGAGCTCGATAGCTCTCGGTGATCAGTTGATCCATGCCCTGCAGCCGAGCGACATCCTGCAGGCCGTCATGGTGTATCGACACCAGCAATTCACCGGACTTGTGCTGCCCATAGAGGCCAATGGCACTGGTTATCAGCAGCAACAGGCCGGCCAGCGCGATGATGCTTATCAATCGCGCACGCAGGCTGGTCAGATTGATACGCTGCACCAGCCCCGTGATGCCACGGCGATGCAGCGCACCATGCTTCAGCCGATATCGGGGACGGCGCTTGCTGCTGTTGAATTCGGCATAGGCATGCTCGGCCTTGTTGATGGCCTGAGGACTCGCTTTGGTACGTATTGACGCAAAGCCAACAAGCTCGCCTTCCTCAAACAATGGAGAGACGCTGGCGGATACCCAGTAGTAATCGCCATTCTTGCGGCGGTTCTTGACCAGACCTTTCCAGCTTCTACCCGCCTTGAGGGTACTCCAGAAATCCTTGAAGGCAGCCTCGGGCATCGATGGATGCCGGACCAGGTTATGCGGCGAACCAATCAGTTCTTCACGCTCGAAGCCGCTGACATGGATGAATTCTGCATTGGCGTAGGTGATTCGCCCCTTCAGATCGGTGCGTGAGATCAGAAAATCATCATCACCGAGGACGTATTCGTTCTGCGTTACGGGTTGGTTATTGCGCATGACGCCTGCCTGCCCTGTGTTATTTTGCCGAGACCTGCTTTGCAGATAGCGGCTTTCTGATACCGGCTCTCTGATACCCAACTGCTCTTATCGGCACAGACGGCAGAACATTTAGAGCACGCGCATAAAAGGTATTGCCCAGCGGCGTGAAGGCCCACGAGGCTGACAGTGCGCAAGGCCTGCCATCAGCTCTGCCCCTGCCGCAAGGCCCTCTACTGCTTTTGTCGGCATTCTAGGCACTCCGCTCGCAGGAAAAAGTCAGCCACGAACGCTCATCATGCGCCATGAATATTGTGACGAGATGCTTTAGCACCACTATCTCCAGGACAACCTGACGCCCCGTACTTTTCACAACTTTCTGTAAAAAAAGACTTATATCCAATTTCTCGGGAGGGATACCTCTGCCTTGAGGATTCACCTGCCTCAGGATTCTTCATACCTGATAGGTATGAAAGTGAATACAAACGATATTGGTGAGTCTCTCCGGGAAGGACAAGAATCTCTGAATTCATGGACCTGAACTCATGGAAGGGCCGCAGCATCTTCCTGCACTCATCACATCCCCTGCACATCACGCTCTGCCATCACACAACGACAATAATTCACGGAGTACATATGAAACATATCGAGAAAGGCGTAGGACTCCGGTCCGCGCCCCGTGATTTCATCAGAGACCTCAACGCCGACAATTTCAGTGCTGGCCTCGTCGCCGGTATTTTCGGCCTCAGCGCCGGTATCATTCATATCAGTGCCGGCACAGCCGCAGGACTTCCCAAGGAGTTCACCCTGATGTGGGTGATCAGTTATCTGATGATCAACGGCATGTTCGGGTTGTTGCTGCCAGCCTGGTACCGGCTACCGCTGCCGATGGCCAATTCCATTCCCGGTGCGCTGCTGTTTGCCTCCATCATTCCCATTGTCGGGTTGAATGAAGCACTGGGCGCGACGTTGATCGCCGGCGCCATCTCATTGATCATCGGCCTCGCCGGGATGATGAGTCTGGTCATGAAGCTGATACCCATGCCTATCGTCATGGGCATGGTCGCGGGCATCCTGCTCAAGTTCGGCACCAACATGGTGATGCCGTTGCAGAATGCCATGCTGCCAGCGGTGGTGATGATCCTGGCGTTCTTCCTCGCCACGCGCTTTCTGCGTCGCGTTCCGCCGCTGGTGGTCGCTCTGCTGGTGGGTGTCGGCTATATGGCGTTTTCCGGCGCGGACTTCTCCGGTGTAACGTTCTCGATGCAGCTCCCTGAATTCATCATGCCCACTTTCACGCTTGAAGCCTTTCTCGCCTATGGACTGCCGCTGGCACTGATTCTGGTCGGCATGGAAACTCCCGCGGGGGTCGGTCTGGTCAAGGGCATGGGCTTCAAGGAAGTACCGGCCAATGCCATCACGGCCGTCGGCGGTATCGGCACCATGATCTCGGCGTTCTTCAACCTGCACAGTACCTGCATCGCCGCACCGATGACCGGCATCTGCTCCGGACCGGAAGCCGGCAATCATGACAAGCGCTGGGTGGCTGCCGTCATCGTCGGTATCATCTTCATCGTAGCGGCGCCCTTCTATGGCTTCGTGTTCAGCCTGATCGAAGCCATGCCAGGCTACTTCATTGCCATCATTGCCGGTCTGGCGCTGCTGCGGGTAATCGGCTCAGCGATGCAAATGACCTTCTCCGGCAAACATCAGGTGGGGGCATTGTTCTCCTTCCTGATCGCCGTCTCCGGCATCCAGATCCTGGGCATTGGCTCCTCCTTCTGGGCGCTGGTACTGGGCGCTGGACTATCAATGCTCGTCGAGTTCAAGGACTTCGGCTTCAGCCGCAGAGTCGCGGACGAATCCGCGGCCTGATGATCCGATGCGACCAAGGTCTGCCTGGCCTGGTCGCGTCCTCCTGCTATTGTCCGCAGGCTCGCTCACTGCCACCCAAGGAGTTTTCGATGTTCAAGGACTGGTCGCTATCCGCCGTGACCGCGGGTTTTCTGGCAGTACTGATTTCCTATTCCGGTCCGCTGGCGATCTTCTTCCAGGCCGCTCAGAGCGCCGACATCTCGAGTGGCATGATGACCTCGTGGGTGTGGGCAATTTCCCTCGGTGCAGCCGTCTCAGGCATAGGGCTCAGTCTGTGGCTCAAGGTACCGGTAATCACCGCCTGGTCAGCACCTGGCACGGCGCTGCTGGTCACGCTGTTCCCCGGGCTTTCCCTCAACGAAGCAATAGGCGCTTACCTCACCGCTGCCGTGCTGATTCTACTGATCGGCATCACCGGCACTTTCGATCGTCTGGTGCGGGCCATTCCCCCCGGCATCGCTGCCGGCATGATGGCAGGCATCCTGTTTCAGTTTGGACTGGGGGCTTTCCAGACCATCGAGTCGACGCCGCTACTGGCAGTGGGCATGCTCGCCGCCTATCTGGTCTTCAAGAGTCTAGCCCCGCGCTATAGCCTGATACTGTTGCTGATCACCGGCATCATGCTAGCGGTGGGTCTCGAGGGTGCATCACTGGAAGGCGTACGCTGGACACTGGCAACCCCAACCCTGATCACTCCGCAATGGAGCTGGCACGCGACCTTGAGCCTGGCACTGCCACTGGCGCTGGTCAGCCTGACCGGACAATTCCTGCCCGGCATGGCCATCCTGCGTGGAGCCGGCTATAAGTGCTCGGCACGCCCTATCCTCACCGTCACCAGCCTCGCCTCATTGCCAACAGCGCTGTTCGGTGGCATCACCACCGTAGTGGCAGCCATCACCGCAGCAATCTGCACCGGCAAGGAGGCGCATGAGAACCCCGACAAACGCTATGTGGCCGGTATCGCCAATGGCGCCTTCTACCTGATCGGTGGCCTGTTCGCCGGCACCATCGTCACCCTGTTCACCACCCTACCAGGCGCATTCATTGCGGTGCTCGCCGGGCTTGCACTGATCGGTGCCATCACCAGCAACCTCAGCGTGGTCATCGACGCCAGAGACCACCGCGAAGCCTCGGTCATTACCTTCATGGCCACCGCCTCGGGAATGAGTTTGCTCGGCCTCGGCTCGGCGTTCTGGGGCATGGTGATCGGCGTAGTGGCGTATCTGATCCTGCACAGAACGCATCGGGTCAAGACACCGCAAACCGCATCCGCTACTGGGCAGGAAAAGGGATAAGAGGGTCTCATGAGGTCAGCATTTACGATGATCCAACCCTCCATCCCCAAACGAACCTACTAAGTCCTGTGGACGCGCCTGCAGGATCTGTATTTGATGAGCGGCTATATTGCCCAGAGTCAGGCCTGATACCCCTCTTGTACCTGCGAAGTCCGCTCACCGCGAGTCACCAACTTGCGCAGTGCCACGTAGAACACTGGCGTGAGGAACAGCCCGAACAGCGTGACGCCCACCATCCCTGCGAATACCGCCGTGCCTGGCGCCTGCCGCACTTCAGCTCCAGCACCACTGGCCAGCATCAGCGGCACCACCAGCAACCTCAGCGTGGCCACCGATGCCAAAGACCACCGCGAAGCCTCGGTCATTACCTTCATGGCCACCGCCTCGGGAATGAGTTTGCTCGGCCTCGGCTCGGCCTTCTGGGGCATGATGATCGGCGTGGTGGCGTATCTGATCCTGCACAGGACGAATCGGGTCAAGACACCACGGACAGCGTCCGCCACTGGTGGGAAGGAAAAAGGATAATGAGGCCTGGTCGAGCCCTTCACCCACAGACGAAGCTACTATAGCGTCACTGAAGATCTGGCTGCTCTAAACCGGCGCGAACCAATGGCCATTGCTGGCTGATCGACCTCGAGTGGTTACCCGTCCTGACGATCTCACCCGGCCACGTCGATAACTATCTTGCCGACATGATTCCCGCTGGCAAGCCGTTCGTACGCCTCACGGTATTCCGCGAACGGATAAACTCTATCAATGACTGGTTTCACTTCATGCTGGGCCATTGCAGCGAGCAGCGCTTCGAAATTCAGTCGAGGACCGATAGCCGTACCTGCTACCCGGAGAGAACGCGAAAGGATGTCGATAGGAGGCAAGCCACCACCGAAGCCGCTGGTGAACCCAACCACCACAATCTCTCCTCCAATTCGGCACGATGCCGCAGATTTTACGATGGTTTTCTCTCCCGCGATATCGATAACCTTATCGACACCCTTGCCATGAGTCAGTTCAAGGATCTCACGATCCCAGTCCGGGAAGGTGCGGTAGTTGACAACCGATTCTGCGCCCAACGCTTTCAGTTTCTCGGCCTTTTCGTCGCTAGAGGTGATTGCCAGAACACGCGCTCCGAACATCCGTGCCACCTGGAGAGAAAATAGCGCGACACCGCCCGTCCCCTGAACCAGTACTGTTTGACCGGGCTGAAGGGGCGACAACAAACTGAGGCCTGTCCAGGCCGTAACCGCTGCACAAGGCAACGATGCCGCCTCTACGTACGATACGCAATCGGGCAGATGCACAATGGCGTTTTCGTGTACGAGAATATACTCACTTAACCACCCGTCTGCTGATATTCCCAAGCTGTTCGAATGGTACTCTGCGTGCATAGGGCCACCAATCCAGTGCGGATTGCAGCTTGCCGTGACCCGGTCGCCAATTTTGGTACGGGTTACATGGTCTCCAACAGAAACGACCTCTCCAGCACCGTCTGATAGAGGGACACCATTTTCCTGGGTTGGCCCGCCATATTGGCCATCCAATATCGCTTGGTCACGAAAGTTAAGGGAGGCAGCGTGAACCCGAACCAGCACCTCATGGTTTCCTGGAGTAGGTGTCGATTCGTTGTGCAGCTCCAATTCTGGTTCGTCACCATTAGTCCATCTTACGGCTTTCATTTCTCTTTTCCTCAAGTGGAACAGTTAGGCATGCCTACAGCATCCGGGGGCATGGATCACTTGAAATGCCGATTTGTCAGGTCAGGCAGGCCAATTCAAGGAGCGATTGAGAGCGACGATATCAGTGTGGGACGGAGTCGCACCGAGAGTCCCAAATTGCTCAGGCAACTGAGCGCGCTTCCCAGGTGCTTCACCTTCCACTGCAGCAGCCAGAGCTTTGCGCATTGTCTCGGCGTCCCAGTCGCAGCAGTAAGCCGGCGTTGACGGTTGCTGTCGCCACGACTCCTCCAGCGTACCGCCATCGACCGGGTCGAAACCGATATCGGCTACTAGCCCCATGACCATGCGTTTTTGCACGGCATTGTCACCGGCTACCGCGATGGCCAGGCGATCTTCCGTCCCTTGTGGGCGTCCCAGGTTCGCCAGTGAATGCGCCAGAATGTTGTTGAAGGCCTTGATCACGGGAAAACCAAGCTGTTCCGAGACCCATACGCTCTCTACCTGCCCCGCATCAATTTCGGGGATCCGAGAATCGCCTAACTCCGGGTAGTAGTTGCTGGTAGTGACGATTGGAACTGTCTGGGGGACCCCATCGAAGAGCGATCTGGGTAGCCTGGCAATGCCGGAGAGCGGGATTGCCAGGATAACCAGCCCTACCCCATCGACCGCGCCACGAGTGTCGACAGCCTCAGCGCCGATTTCTTCCGCGAACGGCCGAACGTCGTCAGGGCCCCTGGAGTTTGCAACACGAACCTGGTGTCCCGCAGCGATTAACTCTCGGGCAAGCGTACCGCCGATATTGCCGATACCAATTACGCCAATTTTCATTTCTGTACCTAGCCTCCGCAGCTGCTTTTCCAGCAAAATAGAGACGAACAAACACAAAGACAAGAACCTACCAAAAAGTCCAATACCCACCTGGAGGTAAGTATGGGGGATCGAGATTGGCGCTGCGAAGATCCCAATCAGCAGCTCATCTGGGCGACCGCAACAAGCGAGACCTTGAGAGTGCTTGAAGGGAAATGGAAGATCGTCATTATCTGTCAGCTGTTTGCGGCAAAAGCGCCGTTGCGGTTCTCAGAGCTGGAGCGACGTGTCGAAGGGGTAAACCAGAAGATGCTGATTCAACAGCTCAGACAGTTGGAGAAGGATGGCATTGTTACGCGGAGGGTCTACCCACAAGTGCCTCCCAAGGTGGAGTACACGTTGACCGAGATGGGAGTCGCACTCGGCCCTTCGATAGAAGCGCTTATTGATTGGGCCTTTATGCGCCGCGCAGCACTTGACCACCAAACCGAAAATACATGATGAGAGGCAGCCATGGTGTCACCATAAAAGGTGGTGTCATGGAACGACTAGCCATTGGTGCCACGGGCAACCTATTTTCTACGATCCTTGGTCGAAGATGAGGCACGTTGTGCTTGCATGAGCGTATAGCTTGCCATCGGGTCCAAGGATCCGACCTTCTGCCGTCGCCACCTGGCGTCCACCGTGAACCAACCAACCTTCCGCGCGTACCAGAGGTATCGCCTCGGTGAGAGCTCGGACAAGATTGAGCTTCAGCTCCAGGGTCGTGTAACCCTTGCCTGCATCCAGAGTCGAATGCACTGCACATCCCATCACTGTGTCGAGCATCGCCGCATACCAGCCGCCGTGCACCGTGCCCATCGGATTGTAGTATTTCGAGCCCGGCCGTCCGAGGAATACCGCATGTCCAGGCTCGATACTGACGGGAGTGAAGTCAAGCGTGGCTGCCATCGGAGGGGGCGGCAGCTCGCCGGAGAGGAGCGCTTCGAGTATTTGCAAGCCGCTACGTCCGACAACCTGAGCAGGAGACGCCACGCCAGGAACAGTCTGCAGGCGAGCACGCACAGCCACTTCCTCATTTTGCCAGAGAGCAAGCGTTTCTTCAGGGTTCATCGCGTCGATTGGTGCAGTCATGGTATCAACCTCTTGAATTATGTGTGCTCCGGCGAGTGATGACTGTTGCGACATACACGAATATCGAAGGTGTTAGCCTTGTCGCTTGTCACATCGTTTGATCAAACGCTGGGGCATCCATGCAGGACGCGAGAAAAGAGAAGCCTGATGCGGTCAGCGTGGCGTCGCCCATATGAAGATCCTGGAAGTCTAATTGGTCCAATCCCGCACGATGCTGATTCGCCTGTCATGTGGCACGTGCCTGGGCGACGCGTCCTTCCGCCTGCGCGATGTCCAGGTCCTGTTCGAAAGCCCGGGAAACGAAGCGCGCTAGTAGGGGATCATTGGAATCGCCCCACCATGCCTGTAGAGCTCATGTCTCCCCTTCGCTCGACATCCCTCTGGCCGAAGAAATGCGCCAGCAAGGTGGTTTCGGTTGGCCTGTAGCTCGGTCCAACTACGAAGTCCATCAAGACCCTGACACCCAGCAGAAAGGCGAGAGAGCGGGAGCACACAGACATGAGTATCTCCGGAGAGCAGAATTGTTCACGTGACTATAATCCAATATAGTCACTGGTTGTCAAACAACGTATCAAGGTATGGTTTTCTCATGAGTGAAATCTCGTCTACCACCCCGCAGTCACGTGGCCCCGCCGACCACAGCGTTCGAGAACAGATCGTGGAGGCTGCCGAAGAGCACTTTCGTCACTATGGTTATGGCAAGACCACGGTCTCCGACCTGGCCAGGGCGATTGGTTTTTCCAAGGCTTACATCTACAAGTTCTTCGATTCCAAGCAGGCCATTGGTGAGGCCATCTGCTCCAGGACCTTGAATACGATCATCGTGTTGGTCGAGGAGGCTGTGGCTGACGCGCCCACGCCGACGAAGAAAATCCGTAGCATGTTCAATTCCCAAGTGGCTACTGCCACGAGCTTGTTCTTCAATGATCGTAAGTTGTACGACATCGCGGCGCACTCTGCCGGTGAAGGATGGCCATCAGCCCGGGCCTATGCGCATCGCATCGAGCAGATCCTGATGGAAATCGTCCGTGAGGGGCGCGAGAGTGGCGAGTTCGAACGCAAGACGCCATTGGACGAGACGGTGCATTCGATCTTTCTGGTCATGCTGCCTTATGTGAATCCTCTTCTGCTCCAGCATAATCTCGACCTCATTGAGGAAGCGCCGGTGCAGCTTTCGAACCTGGTACTACGCAGTCTGGCTCCTTAGTGAACCCGACTAGTGACTATTTACAAATATAGTCACTAGTCATAAACTGGAGATATTCGCTTTTCCGGAGATCTCCATGTTCAAGCGTCGCGATATTTCATTCCTCGCAGCCGTCGGCCTGCTGCCGATTGCCTTGGTAGCGTGCAGCGATGCCACGTCTTCAATCGATCCGCGAACGCAGGATCCTCTCGTGCGAGTGACGACGGTGACGGCCCAGAGCCACGCGGAGCGCTCATTCACAGGGGTTGTTGCGGCGCGGGTGCAAAGCGACTTGGGCTTCCGGGTTCCCGGCAAGGTCACGGAACGGCTGGTCGATATCGGGCAGACCGTCGAACGTGGCCAGCCGCTCATGCGGATCGATGATACGGACCTGAAACTCGCCACGCGTGCCCAGGAGCAGGCCGTTGCTGCAGCGGCGGCGCGGGCGCACCAGACCGCGCAAGATGAAGCACGCTATCGAACACTCGTTTCCAGGGGCTCCGTTTCTGCATCAGCCTACGACTCCGCCAAGGCAGCTGCTGATTCGGCGCGGGCGGAGCTCAACGCGGCCGAGGCTCAAGCCGATGTAGCCCGTAACGAAGAAGACTATGCAGTCTTGCTAGCCGATGCAGATGGTGTCGTGGTGGAAACCCTGGCTGAGCCGGGGCAAGTCGTCGGTGCTGGACAGGCTGTCGTGCGTGTGGCGCACGCCGGACAACGAGAGGCGGTCATCGAGCTCCCCGAGACCCTGCGCCCCATTCTCGGTTCCCTGGGTCAGGCAACCTTGTACGGCAGCGGGCTGACCGGCCCCTCGAGTCTTCGCCAGCTGTCGGACTCTGCGGACCCTTTGACTCGAACTTTCGAGGCTCGGTACGTGCTGGAGGGGCCTCTAGCAGATGCACCACTAGGCTCGACTGTCACCATCCAGATTCCCGACAGCCGCTCTACATCAGCACTGCAGATACCGATGGGCGCGATTCTTGACCGAGGAAAGGGGCCTGGCGTATGGCTGATCGAGGGATCCTCTCCTCAGGTTACCTGGCATGCGGTGCAGATTGCCGCACTGGGTGAGGAATCAGCATCGGTCGTTGGCGGTCTCAAGGCCGGAGACCGTGTCGTGGCACTCGGTGCGCATCTACTGCACGAAGGTGAACAGGTACGACTTCCCGAGGATGCAGCAGAGTCCGATGTGGCAGCCAATGGTGGGGTGCGGCCATGAGCGGCTTCAATCTCTCGGCCATCGCTGTACGCGAGCGCGCTGTCACCTTGTTCCTGTTGCTGGTGATCTCGGTTGCCGGTGTGATGGCATTCCTTGAACTGGGCCGAGCGGAGGACCCGGCCTTCACGGTCAAGCAGATGACCGTTGTCACAGCCTGGCCGGGAGCAACCGCTCATGAGATGGAGGACCTCGTCGCCGAAAGATTGGAAAAGCGGATGCAGGAACTCCGCTGGTATGACCGGACAGAGACCTTCACACGACCGGGACTTGCCATCACGACGGTCTTCCTGCTCGACAGCACCCCTCCCGCTGATGTTCCCGAGCAGTTCTATCAAGCCCGTAAGAAACTCGGTGACGAAGCTCCAGATCTACCGCGTGGTGTCATTGGTCCGATGGTGAACGATGAGTACGCCGACGTGACCTTTGCTCTCTATGCTCTGAAGGCCAAGGGTGAACCTCTCCGCATGCTTGTCCGCGATGCGGAAGCTCTGCGCCAGCAACTACTTCATGTGCCAGGCGTAAAGAAGGTAAACATCATCGGCGAGCAGGCGGAACGCATCTTTGTCGAATTCTCTTCAGACCGACTCGCAACCCTTGGAGTGTCTCCGGAGGATATCTTCACCGCACTCAATAGCCGAAACGTCATGACCCCCGCAGGCTCGGTTGAAGCTGAGGGGCCGCAGGTCTTCATCCGGCTGGATGGTGCCATCGACGACCTGGAAGATATCCGCAACACCCCCATCACGGCACAGGGCCGCACACTGAAACTGTCTGATATCGCGGAGGTGAAACGCGGCTATGAAGACCCGGCCACCTTCCAGGTTCGCAATAACGGTGAGCCAGCGCTACTGCTTGGTGTCGTCATGCGTGAGGGATGGAATGGCCTCGAACTCGGCAAGGCTCTGGAAGCAGAAACGGCCGCAATCAACGACGAGATGCCGCTGGGTATGAGCCTGACCAAGGTCACGGACCAGTCTGTCAATATTCGTGCGGCAGTCAATGAGTTCATGGTCAAGTTCTTCGTCGCCCTCGGTGTGGTCATGCTGGTGAGTTTCCTGAGCATGGGATGGCGTGTCGGTATCGTCGTCGCAGCAGCGGTTCCCTTGACTCTGGCAGTGGTGTTCATCGTCATGGCGGCCACCGGCAAGGACTTCGATCGCATTACGCTCGGTTCCTTGATACTGGCGTTGGGGCTACTGGTCGACGATGCGATCATTGCCATCGAGATGATGGTTGTGAAGATGGAGGAAGGTTATGACCGCCTTCGCGCAGCGGCCTACGCATGGAGCCATACCGCCGCGCCCATGCTCGCCGGAACATTGGTGACAGCAATTGGTTTCATGCCCAATGGTTTTGCCAAATCGACCGCCGGTGAATACACCAGCAATATGTTCTGGATTGTGGGTATTGCGCTGATTGCGTCCTGGGTGGTGGCTGTTGTGTTCACGCCGTATCTGGGAGTGAAACTGCTGCCGCAGATCAAGGCGCTTGAGGGTGGACATGCAGCGATCTACGACACACCGCGCTATAACCGCTTTCGTCGATTTCTGACGCAGGTGATTCGTCGCAAGTGGTGGATGGCAGGCGGTGTGGTGGCTGCATTCGTGGTGGCGGTGCTGGGCATGAGCGTGGTGAAGAAGCAGTTCTTTCCGACGTCCGATCGCCCGGAGGTGCTGGTCGAGGTTCAGATGCCGTATGGCACCGCCATTGAACAGACCAGTGCGGCAACCGAAAAAGTCGAGAAATGGTTGGCCAACCAGCCGGAAGCCGAGGTCGTCACCGCCTACATCGGACAGGGAGCACCGCGTTTCTACCTTGCCATGTCGCCAGAGCTACCCGATCCATCCTTTGCCAAGATCGTTGTATTGACGGACAACTCAGAGGCTCGTGAGGTGCTCAAGACCAGATTGCGACAGGCAGTAGCCGATGGGTTGGCTCCTGAAGCTCGTGTGCGCGTTACCCAATTGGTGTTTGGCCCTTACTCGCCATTCCCGGTGGCCTTCCGTGTGATGGGGCCGGAGCCTGACAAGCTGCGTGACATTGCCGCGCAAGTGCGTGGGGTGATGCAAGCAAGCCCACTGATGAGGACAGTCAACACTGACTGGGGAGAACGAATCCCCACGCTTCACTTCACGCTGGATCAGGACCGGCTCCAGAGTATCGGTTTGACGTCCAGCGATGTGGCGCAACAACTACAGTTCCTGCTGAGTGGTGTCCCGATCACCGATGTACGCGAAGACATCCGTTCGGTGCAAGTCATGGCCCGTTCCGGAGACCGGCGTCTCGACCCGGGAAGAATTGATGATTTCACTCTGGTAGGCACGGCGGGCCAGCGGATACCACTATCCCAGATCGGCTCCGTGGAAGTGCGTATGGAGGACCCGATCCTGCGTCGCCGTGATCGAACACCGACGATCACCGTGCGAGGGGATATTGCCGACGGCCTGCAGCCCCCGGACGTGTCCACTGTTGTGTGGAAGGAGTTGCAGCCGATCGTTGCTGAACTGCCCGAAGGTTATCGAATCGAGATGGGAGGTTCCATTGAGGAATCCGGGAAGGCCAATCGTGCCCTGCTTCCGCTGTTCCCGATCATGATCGCGCTCACGTTGATTACCATCATCTTCCAGGTCCGTTCGATCTCGGCAATGGTGATGGTGTTCGCTACGGCACCCTTGGGCCTTATTGGTGTCATTCCAACCCTACTGTTGTTTCAGCAGCCATTCGGTATCAATGCGCTGGTCGGGCTGATCGCTCTTTCCGGCATCCTGATGCGTAACACCCTGATCCTTATTGGCCAGATCCGCAGCAACGAAAAGGAAGGACTGGCGCCATTCGATGCCGTGGTCGAGGCCACCGTACAGCGTGCACGCCCCGTTATCCTGACGGCACTCGCTGCCATGCTGGCCTTCATTCCACTAACTCATTCGGTCTTCTGGGGCACTCTGGCGTACACCCTGATCGGTGGAACCTTTGGCGGAACGGTCATGACGCTGGTGTTTCTTCCAGCGCTGTACGCCATCTGGTTCAAGATCAGGCCGATGTCAGTGCCGTAACGCGCTTTCTCGCACATCTGAGCAAGTTTCGGTCCGACTTACACCGCACCACCTTGTACCTGCAAAGGGAGCGAAACCATGAGTCACCGGGTTGAAGTGCAAGTCCCAAACATCGCCAAATACAACGGCAGTGTCGATATTGAATGCGAGATGCTGGTCCTTGGTGCTGGCCCTGGCGGCTACTCTGCCGCCTTCCGCTCAGCTGACCTGGGCATGAAGACGGTCATCGTTGAGCGTTACGCCACGCTTGGCGGCGTCTGCCTGAACGTTGGCTGTATCCCATCGAAGGCGCTGTTGCACGTCGCTGAGATGATTGAGAAAACGCAGTCCTCCAACGACCTGGGAATAACCTTCTCGGAGCCTCAGATCAATATCGACAAGCTGCAAGCGCACACAGAGAAGGTCGTCAGCACGCTAGCCAATGGTCTCGCCAGTATGGCCAAGGGGCGCAAGATCAAGGTGGTCCGCGGCTACGGTAACTTTCTCGACCCACACCACCTTGAGGTCGAAGTCACCGACGGAAAAGGCCAGAACAGGACCGGGGCCAGGAAAGTCATCAAGTTTCAGAAGTGCATCATCGCCGCTGGCTCGGCAGCTGTGCATTTGCCCTTCATCCCTCACGACTCACGCATCGTCGACTCAACCGGCGCACTCGAACTGAACTTTGTTCCCCAGAAGATGCTGGTCATTGGAGGCGGCATCATCGGTCTGGAAATGGCCACCGTCTATTCATCGCTGGGTGCCAGGGTGGATATCGTTGAAATGGCAGATGTATTGATGCCGGGCCCCGACCGAGATGCCGTCAGAATCTGGGAAAGGCAGAACCTACACCGCTTCGGCAAGATCATGCTGAAAACGAAGGCGGCCGAAATCGAAGCAAAAGACGACGGTCTTTACGTAAAGTTTGAAGGTGGGAACGCCACCGCTGAAACCATGAAGTACGACATGATCCTCCAAGCCGCAGGCCGCATCCCGAACGGTAACAAGATAGCCGCCGATAAAGCGGGCGTCATTGTCGATGAGCGCGGCTTCATCCCGGTTGATTCCCAGATGTGCACCAACATGCCACACATCTTTGCAGTTGGTGACATCGTCGGCCAGCCAATGCTGGCCCACAAAGCCATGCATGAGGCACACACTGCCGCCGAGGTTGCTGCCGGTACCAGAGCCTTCTTCGATGCACTGGTTACCCCTGTCGTTTCCTACACCCACCCGGAAGTGGCGTGGGTTGGCTACACCGAAGCGCAGGCGAAGAAAGAAGGGCGCAACGTCGACGTTGCCAGGTTCCCATGGGCCGCCTCTGGTCGTGCAATTGCCAACGGCGCCGATTATGGCTTCACCAAACTGATATTCGATATAAAGACGCGTCGGGTAGTCGGTGGCACCATCGTCGGTCCATCGGCAGGTGACATGATCGGAGAGGTCTGCCTCGCCATCGAGATGGGCTGCGACGTTGTCGATATCGCCAGGACCATCCACCCACATCCGACGCTAGGTGAAACGATTGGTCTGTCCGCAGAAGTCGCGGATGGTTCTTGCACTGACATCCCTCCACAACGCAAGAAACCAACGCACTAGAGATGGTTGTTCATTGCGTGGAAAACCGAGCGCAATGAGCAGCAAGGCCTGCCTGACCCACGCCTTTACCAACAGGGCCTGGCGGCCACAGAGATTCATTCAGCATCACTACTGAAGATCACCGTGTGAGGCGATATTGCACAAAGTCGGCTCTGGCATGCACCTCGCCAGGACACGAACGCTTCAGGTATCACGAATAGCACACGAGGAATCCAGTATGTCTACACGTCGAGTCGTCGTAACCGGCCTTGGGCTGGTTTCTCCATTGGGTATCGGTGTAGAGCCCACCTGGCCCCGGCTCTTGAACGGAACCTCTGGAATCAGACGATTACCCGAGGGCATGGTGAATGACCTGCCGGTCAAGATCGCCGGCGTGGTCCCCGACCACATGGAAGATCCGCAAGCCGGATTCGATGCTGGCCGCATTGCCCCTCCTAAAGAACAGCGCAAGATGGATCGATTCATACTTTTTGCGCTGGCAGCAGCTGACGAGGCAATCAATCTGGCCGGATGGTACCCCACGCAAGCCCACGAGCAGGAGCGTACCGCAACGGTGATTGCGTCTGGAATTGGAGGATTTCCAGCAATTGCAGCGGCAGTACGCACAACCAGTACTCGTGGTGCCCGCCGCCTCTCCCCTTTCACCGTGCCTTCTTTCCTGGTCAATCTTGCTGCTGGCCAAGTCTCCATTCGGCATGGATACAAGGGACCCATCGGAGCCCCCGTAACCGCTTGCGCCGCCAGTGTCCAGGCGATTGGCGACGCAGCGCGAATGATCCGGGACGACGAGGCAGATGTGGCCATCTGTGGAGGAGCCGAAGCCTGCATTGACGAAGTGAGTATGGGTGGCTTCGCAGCAGCACGTGCCCTCTCCACCGGCTTCAATGACACTCCAATACGTGCCTCTCGCCCTTTCGACAACGCCCGAGATGGATTTGTCATGGGGGAAGGCGCGGGTGTATTGGTCATTGAAGAACTGGAACATGCACTTGCGCGTGGCGCGACGCCCCTCGCTGAAATCGTTGGTTACGGCACGACAGCCGATTCCTACCACATCACATCAGGCCCAGGCGATGGCAGCGGCGCCCAGCGTGCAATGTCAAACGCTCTAGCGCAGGCAAGGTTGAATCCTTCGGATATCCAACACCTCAACGCCCACGCCACCTCTACTCCGTCAGGAGACAAGGGGGAACTCGCAGCGATCAAGGCAGTGTTCGGTAACGGGGTGGCCATCAGTGCAACCAAATCAGCGACTGGCCATCTACTCGGTGCAGCCGGGGGCCTGGAGGCCATTCTGACGATTCTGGCGCTGCGCGACCAAATTGCGCCACCGACACTCAACCTGGAAAATCCGGATCCCGCTGCCGAGGGACTCGACCTGATTCGGGGATCAGCACGGCAACTGCCGATGGAGCACGCCATTACCAATGGCTTTGGCTTTGGTGGCGTCAATGCCAGTGTCATCTTTCGCTGCTGGCCATGATCCCAGAATCTCGCGTATAGCGCTCTCGAACGTTTCCACGAGTGTTTGCAGCCCCCTCAAGGTGGTTCCAGACGAAAGACCTCTTGGGCGGCGATAGTTCCGGTCGCCAGAGCGTGCTCCGTTGCGCCCCTGAGGTGCTGTTGCAGGATATCCCGTGCGCCTCGGGCATCCCGTCGTAAAGCACAGTCGCACAGCATCCGGTGCTCATCGGCGACGACACGTCCCCGGCTGGACACGGCATTGAGTTGGTAACGCAGGTACTTGTCGAAGACGGCATTGTGCAAGTGCATCAGCGCCTCGGAACCGCAAGCCGAAATCAGTGCCTGGTGAAACTGCCCATCATATTGCTTCCAGCGCTCGGCGAGCTGAGGGTCACTACTGGCCTTGTCTGCATCGATGGTGGCGAGTTTGTGGTGAGCGGCCACCACTCTCGCCTCCCAGTCCACGTCTCCTTTTTTCAGGGAGTCCTCCAACGCCCGGCCCTCCACGAGAAGCCGCAGATCAGCCAACTCACAAACATTCTGTTCCGATATCGGTGCGACTTCGAAACCACGTTGCCCCTCGGCGACGACGAACCCTTCCGACGCGAGCCGGTTGAGTACTTCACGCAGTGTGGCCACGCTGGTGCCGTAGTCGTCACGCAGGCTGCTCAGCTTCAATTTCCTTCCGGGAATCAGCTTCCCGGCGATGATGTCGGCACGTATGCGGTGCCATGCCGCCTCACCTACCGAAGTCAATGCCTCTGATTTGCCTGGCATTCCGTGCGTTCGGGAAGAGGAGAGCTCGATAGAGGAGAGTTCGGTAGAGGCCAGTTGCCCAGTTTCCAGCGTGTGTGCCACACAGGCCGATATATGTTGGTGCAATACGGCAGTCGCGTGGTCCGCATCGCGTCCCAGGGCTGCGTCCAGCAGCAAGCGGTGTTCCTCGGCGGCAGCTTCGCCGCGGAAGATGACGGCGACAATCTGGTAACGCTGGTAACGATCGAAGATCGCACTATAGGCCTGGAGCAGTTCCGTCGAGCCGCACGCGGAAACGAGGGTATGATGGAATTCGCGGTCATAGTGCTTCCACTCGGCGCTACGGCTGCTATCTCCCAGTATCATCAGGCGCTCCATGGTCTCGAGCTTGTGGTAAGCGCCGACCACTCGCCCCTCCCACTCCAGGTCGCCCTTGAGGAATGACCCGCGCAGGGCATGACTCTCCAGCAATTCGCGAAGGTCGGCGAGTTGCTGAAACTCCTCCTGAGTGACGGCGGCAACCTCGAAACCGCGCTGGCCTTCGGAACAGACCAGGCCTTCGGCAGACAGACGATAGAGAGTCTCACGCAAAGTGCTGACGCTAGCTGAGTAGTGCTCTTTCAGCGCTTCCAGGCGCAGCCGGGAACGCGGTGCCAGGTGCCCGCCGATGATATCGCTGCGAATGGACCGGTACGCGATTTCCCCCGCCGTTTCCTGTTGTGCTGACAGCAAGTTCGACCTCCTCGTTGGTCCAGGCATTATGTGCTCCGCGAGCCGGGCCGGCAACGGAGAGCAGACACTTCAACTGATGTTATTCAAAACATACGACAAAAGTCATTATACAGGTTGATTGCGAGAATGTAGCATGCCTATAGTCCAGCGTAGGAGGAAGACCCTCGCCTTGGGCACATCACAATGACAAGACAAAGGAGGCACTCCATGCCCATTACCGCCAAATGTCGGAGCATTCTCGCCATCGGTGCCATGATGGTCGCGGCAACGGCAGTCGCGCAGGACAACCCCACGTTACGCTTCTCGGCAGTGTTCTCGGATCAGGATATCCGCGCCGAGATGATGCAGCGCTTCGAAGAGGCCATCGCCGACGACTTCGACATGGAGTTGCATTACGGTGGCACACTCTTCAGACAAGGCTCAGAATTGGTCGCACTCCAACGCGGCAACCTGGAAATGAGTAATGTCGCACCCCAGGATATCGCTAACCAGATCCCGGCCTGGTCTCTTCTTACATCAGCCTATCTCTTTCGTGATGCCGAGCACCTGCTGACTTTCTTCCACAGCGAAGCTGGCGAGGAAATGAAGTCCATGGCAGAGGAACAGCTTGACGTCCATATTCTTGGCCCGACCTTCTTCGGCACTCGCCATGTGGGTCTGGTCGACGATAAGCGCATCGAAACCCCCGAAGACATGTCCGGTATCCGGCTTCGCATGCCGCCGGGCGAATCGTGGCAATTCCTGGGCGAGTCGCTCGGTGCCAATCCAACCGCCATGGCCTATGCCGAGGTTTATACCGGTTTGCAAACTGGCGCCATCGACGGTCAGGACAATCCACTGCCCAACGTCCAGAACATGCGTTTCTATGAAGTGATGGACCAGATTGCGTTGACGTCGCATCTCGTAGCGTTCGATCTGCTGATGGTTTCCTCCAGCGTCTGGAATGATATGTCGCCGGAGCAGCAGCAGGAATTCCAGGCTGCTGCAGACGAAGCGATCGCCTGGAGTACAGCGGAACATGAGCGCAACGAGCATGAACTGGCCGATTTCTTCCGCGAAGAAGGGCTCGACCTTTACACACCGGATGTAGATGCCTTCCGCGCATATGCACAGCAGAAGTATCTTGAGTCATCACTCTCCGATGCATGGCCGAAAGGTATGCTTGAACGCATCAACAACCTTTAATGGCTGGTGGATCGGCCACATTACGGCCGATCCTACCCCACCCTATAGGTAGAAAAATGCGCCAGAAGATTCTCCGTTTCGCAACCAGGCTGCGTCATGGTGCTGACGCCATTGCGGCTATCATGCTTGCGGTCATGTTCATCTCATTCCTTGTCACAGTATTATTCCGCTACGTTTTCAACTTGCCGGCAGGTTGGGCCTCGGAACTCAGCACTGTCATGTGGATCTGGCTGGTGTTGTTTGGTGCCGCGTTCACTCTGAGAGAGCGTGACGAAATTCGCTTCGACATCTTGTACAGCAATGTTCGCCCTTCCATTCGCCGTGTGATGGCGATGATCTTTTCTATAGGAATCGTCAGCCTTTTTCTGATTTCTCTTCCCGCAGTTTATGACTATGTAACCTTCATGAAAGTGCAGGACACGTCCTATCTCCACATTAGATTTGACTGGCTGTATTCAATTTACGTGATCTTCTGCGTAGCCATCATCATTCGTTACGTCTGGATTGGTATTCGTGCCGCACTGGGGCACGACCCAATGGCTAGAAGCGACATCATTAAAGAAGAAGAACGGAGAGGTTAAGGATGGATCCATTCATGCTTACACTGCTGGTCATCATCGCCCTGGCAGTTCTGGGGTTGCCGATCGGGCTATCGATGATCTCCGGTTCCGTCGTTTATCTCTTCATGAACGGAATGGACATGGGGCTAGTGGCCGAACAGTTGCTGAACAGCATGTTCACAGGTTATGTAATTCTCGCAGTGCCACTGTTCATTCTTGCCGCAGAACTGATGAATATTGGCTCGATGACCAATCGCTTGCTGCATTTCTGTAATGCACTGGTCGGACGCTTCCGTGGCGGTCTTGCCTACGTGAACATCGTGCAATCCATCATTTTCTCGGGTATGTCCGGGTCTGCTTTCGCCGACGCAGCGGGTACGGGCCGGATCATCGCCAACATGATGACTCAGGACGGACGCTACACCCGCAGCTTCGCCGCCGCGCTTACCGCTAGTGCTGCCGTTATCGGGCCGATCATTCCGCCGTCGATTCCGATGGTGCTTTATGCTCTGGTTTCCAATGCGTCTATTGGATATCTGTTTCTCGGCGGTATTATTCCCGGGTTGTTGATGGGGGGAATGCTGATGGCCGTGGTGATGATCACGGCGCGACGCAGGAAGTTTCCAGTGGAGGCACCTACACCAGTCCGACAGCTACCAGGCATTACCGCTCGTGCTTTCCCTGCATTGATGCTGCCGGTGGTGCTACTGGGAGGGATCTACAGCGGAGCGATGACCCCCACCGAAGCAGCCGCCGTCGCCGCGGCCTATGCTTTTCTGATTGCAGTGCTTCTGTATCGCAACATCAGTGCAAGACAGGTATTCGGTTCACTTGTCAGCAGCGCCCGCTCTTCTGTCGCCATTGGCATGTTGATCGCAGGTGCATTGGTCTTCAATTATGTCGTAACGTCGGAAAATATTCCTCAGTCACTACGCCTATTTTTGACCGATTATGACCTTACGGTGCTGCAGTTCTTGTTAATGGTCAATATCGTGCTGCTGCTGTTGGGCTGTTTGTTGGAAGGGACAGCCATCATATTGATCATCGTGCCAGTATTCATTCCCACTGCAAATGCACTTGGCGTAGATCTGATACATTTCGGCGTGATAGCGGTGGTAAACATAATGATCGGCTTGGTGACGCCACCTTACGGGTTATTGATCTTCATTATGCAGAGCATCACCCGCGCCCCGTTACGCAACCTGTTCTTCGATCTTATCCCGTTTATTGCCGCACTACTTCTGTCTTTGGCGATCATTACACTTTTCCCCGAGCTCGTCCTCTGGCTACCGCGAAAGTTTGGCTATGATGGCTGAAAACTATAAGAGATAATTTCGATGTCTAAACCAATTCATGTTATCAACGGACCGAATCTCAATCGCCTCGGCCTGAGAGAGCCGGAAATCTATGGCTACACGACATTAGCCGAAGTGGAATCCATTTGCCGGGATTCCTGCGGAGAGTTTGAACTTGTCTTTCGCCAGTCAAATTCCGAGGCTGAACTGATTGAGTGGATTCATGAAGCAATCGACAATTCGAGTGGCATATTGATCAACCCAGCGGCCTTCACCTTCACCTCCATGGCAATCATGGATGCGCTGAAGATGTATCCTTTTCCAATCATTGAATTTCACATTTCCAATATCCATAAGCGAGAACCGATGTATCACAACTCGCTGATTTCGCCAATCGCAACGGCGGTTATGGCGGGGACTGGCGCACCAGGCTATGGCTATGCGGTGCGGCTATTACGCGACATGATCACCGATCGCGCCTAGCCGTGGGTAACTGTGCTCGTCGGGTTATAGTTGTTCCCTAAGCTGCACACGGAAGTGCTGCACAACCCCGTTATTCCGGCAGGCGAGTGTTCCGCGCTGTCTGCAGGGCCCAATGCCTTGATCGCTGGATCTGCATCCGAGTAGAGCGCCATCGCTCAATCCAGGGCGCGCCGAGAGAAGAGCTCTGGTTGCCGACAGACAAACCAAAGCTCCCGCATAAACCAGGGACGGCGGGGACATCCCCCGCCTCCTTCCCTGTATATACCGCTTACCTACTCGGCTTCAGGCAAAGCGTAGGCAATCAAGTAGTCACCACGATCAGGGGACTGGCGTGCACCACCGGCTGAAATCACTACATACTGCTTGCCGGTTTCCGGCGACACATAAGAGATTGGAGTACCTTGTGAGCCCACGGGCAAACGGGCCTTCCAGACTTCTTCTCCAGTGGCACTGTCAAAGGCACGCAGCCAATAGTCCTGAGTTGCAGCAAAGAACACCAGACCTCCCTGGGTGGCAAGTGACCCACCAATGGTAGGCATACCGATCGGTATCGGCAGGTGTGTCTTCATACCAAACAGCACCGTGTCCTGAACGGTACCGAGTGGTGCCTCCCAGTCGACACTACGAGTCTGCATATTGACAGCGGTGAGGGTGCCGAAGGGAGGCTCCTGACAGGGAATACCAAGCGGAGACAGGAAACGATCCTTCAGCACCGAATAAGGTGTGCCCTTGAGCGGAACCGCTCCCATGCCAGCATTGACAGCTTCGGATCCATCAGACGCAGCGGCGTTTTCGGCTTGTGGCTCCATATGGACCCAAAGCCCGAGACGCATGTCGTTGATGAACATTGTCTGTGACGTTGGATCGTATGAGACACCACCCCAGTTCAAGCCACCCAACGACCCAGGGAAGCTCAGTGAGTAATCCGTGTCTGGTGCGGTGAACAGGCCGTCATAGCGATAGCCACGGAAGATATAGCGGCACATCAACTGATCGAACGGAGTACCGCCCCACATGTCCTTTTCCGTCAGCCGCTGAGCACCGATCTGAGGCATACCGACTGATACCGGCTGATGAGTCGCATAGGGCTCATTCGGGATCGTGGCGGGCTGAACTTCATGCTCCTCAACTTCCGTCAGAGGCTCTCCGGTGAGCCGATCGAGCACGAAAAGCTGACCAACCTTGGTGCCAAAGACCAGTGCCGGTACGGAATTGCCATTGCCATCAGGGAAATCAATCAATGTGGGCTGCATTGGCACGTCATAGTCCCAGAGATCATGGCGCACTGTCTGATAGTGCCACTTCTCGTTGCCGGTTGAGGCATCCAGGGCAAGCAGCGTGCCGCCGTAGGTTTCATCCAACTCGGAACGTTCTGCTCCCCAGAGATCAATCGCAGCGTTACCGACCCCCATGTAGACTGTATTCGATGCGGGGTCGTAGGTCATCGGCGCCCAGACATTGGGGGTCGAGCGCACAAAAGTCTGGTCCGTAACAGGCGCGTTGCGATCCTGAGGGTTGCCGGGATCAAAAGCCCAGCGCATTTCGCCCGTAATGGCATCAAAGCCGCGAATGACCCCACCTGGCATGTCAATTGCCACGTTATCCGCTACGCGCCCCCCTACTACCACCGTCGTTCCGGCAATGGTGGGCGGCGATGTCAGCGAGTAGAGGGGAACGTCTGCATTACCGAGACCAGTCTTCAGATCGACACGTCCTGCATCGCCAAAGTCACTGCAGAGCTCTCCACTATCAGCATCGATGGCCACCAGCACGGCATCGATCGTATTCATGTAGATGCGACGTTGGCAGGCAGAACCTTCACTCAACACCACCGGTGGTACTTGAGTGCTGCCGGGCACGGTCGGCTGTTCAACCGCGCTGGCCGCATCGAAATACGCCAGTCCACGGCAACGAACCCAGGTGCTCGTATCGGAAGGAAATTCTTTACGCCACTTTTCTTCACCGGAGGCACTGTCGAGAGCAACGACAGTGTTATGTGGAGTGCAGAAGTAGAGTGTGTCATCCACCATCAGAGGGGTGCCCTGGTCTTCGGCCCCACCGCCTCCTGGACTTTGTGGTGTATCACCAGTTTGGAATGTCCAGGCAACTTCAAGATCCTGAACATTGTCGCGGGTAATCTGGTCCAGTGCTGCAAAGCGCGTGGCGTTGGTATCACCGCCATAATTCGCCCAGTTGGACGTCGCTGCATCGGCAACGGGAGACTGACCGGTTGGGGACTCGGCAATCAGGTGCCCATGAGGCAGAAACATTCCCCAGACCATCCCGACCATGGCCAGCAGTGCAACACCTGCGACACTCATATTGAGCGCAGCCGCTGGTTGACGACCAGCTCGCCTGAGAATCAGCGGATGCAGCAGCATCAACAGGAAGAAGGCACACAGGAACGTGAATATTCGCGCGTGTAGAGCCCAGAAGTCGAGCCCTGCTTCCCAGAAGGCCCATACCACGGTGGCCAGAAATGCCAGAGTATAGATTGCCGTACCCGAAGGCCTGCCGCGCGCCACCTGAACGCCCGAGATCAGCAGCGCCAGACCCATGAGCAAATAGTACCAGCTGCCACCACGGGAGATCAGCATCGCCCCACCGACCAGCAGCCCCAGCCCTACAGCAGCGAAAATCAAACCTACAACGATCAACAGCACTTTGATGGGTGCTGAAACCGAATTGCGGTCGGTGCCCTTCATGTCATTTCCCATTATGCGAACGAAAACAAACTCGACCACCGGTGATTTTCATTCACCGGCTCAGTAGGGCGAGTACGAGGAGGATAGGATCCTGTCAACAATATTAGCATGCTAATGTTATACATTGTATTGGCAAACCACCGTCACAGGCCATTTGAGTAGTATCAGAGCCTTATATGAGCCCAGCGCTCAAAACTGCAAAGATGAATTATCAGGTTAGATGATCTACCCCAGTATCGCAGCGGCGAAAAGCAGTAAGTCATACTGTATAGCTGCTCGGCCTAACGAAGATCGGATTGGCACTGCCTCGCTCAACAATAGACCTTTCCTCCTATCTCCCTCCTCCTACACGGTGACGAAATGAGCCATCACTACTGCAAGATCATGGTTCATGAGCAGATACGTTAGTCTGTGCATCTGCTACAGGCTAAGCAACAAACTGATAACAATAATGAGGATGTCCTGCGTCTTAAGAAGCAGCTTTCTTACTTTAAGCTAAGCGACAAGACATAGCCTCAATATATAATAAAGAAATCATGTCCCGTTCGGCTCGGCTCGGCTCGGCGGACTGGATCAGGTTCATGATGCTGGTGGCACGCTGGCCGCTGCGCAGTAACCCGGCGAAAAGCCAGTTCGAGCTTCCCGGTGCCCCGGAATTGCCCGATCCTCCGCCTCTGGAAGACGCTTGCAGATAGAGACTGGCCCACGCAGTTCCTTCCTTTCTCGAGTTACCAGAAACGACGCATCACCATCGATTGTTAAAGACAACGCTACCCTTGGTTCCGGAGAGCCCGTTCCACCTGCCAGAGCCGATCTTGACCGAAGAACATCTCCTCCTCGACAAAGAAAGTCGGCGCGCCGAATGAACCGCGTGCCACTGCCTCTTCGGTGATGGTTTTGAGCCTATCTCTCACCGATGACTCCTGGCACCTAGCTAGCACGGCTTCCGTATCAAAGCCCGCCTGCTTCAGGACTTCCGCAATCACCTTGGGGTCGTTCATATTCCTCTGTTCAACCCAGAGAGCGGAAAAGACTGCGCTCAGATAATCCTGGAACCTGGGATCATCCAGGTGTGCAACCGCGCCCCGCATAAGCATCAGCGTGTCGACGGGGAAGTGGGGGTTGAAGTGGAATCCAACTCCGTACTCATCTGCGAACCGCTTCAGGTCCGTCTGCATATACCGGCCCTTTGCCGGATTGGCACCCGGGGACTGGTTGTCGGTGGCCTTGAAGACGCCGCCGAGCAGCATGGGTTTCCAGTTCAGTTCTGCCTTATTGCGTTCGGCAAGGGCGGGGAGTTGGGTCCAGGCCAGATAGCTGGCGGGACTGCCTACGTCAAAATAAACATCAATGCTCTGTGTCATGGGCTTGTCCTCTTCAGAAGGTTTCCATCCAGGGGCGCAGGTCCAGTTCATGGGTCCAACAGTCCCTGGGCTGGCAGTGGAGTTGCCAGTACTGGCCGGCAATATGGTCCGGGTTGAGGATGCCGTCCTGGCTTTTGAGGGCGTACTTGTCGGGGAAATTTTCACGGATGAAATCCGTGTCGATGGCGCCGTCGATGAGCGAATGCGCAACATGGATTCCCCTGGGGCCGAGTTCACGCGCCATGCTCTGGGCAGTGGCCCGTAACGCGAACTTGGCACCGGAGAACGCGGCGAAGCCGCTGTTGCCGCGAACGGAGGCGGTAGCGCCAGTGAAGATAATGGTGCCCTGCTCACGAGGGAGCATGGCTTTGGCGGCTTCGCGTCCGGTGAGAAAACCGGCAAGGGCGGCCATTTCCCAGACCTTGCGGTAGACCCTTTCAGTGGTGTCTGTGATGGAGAACGAGACGTTGGCGCCAATGTTGAAAATCACGAGATGGATCTCACCGATGGCCTGTTCGATATGCTCGAACAGTTCCGTCATCTCCTGTTCCTTGCGGGCATCACACCCGAAGGGATGAATGATACCGCCTTCGGACCGGATCTCATTCACAAGCGGTTCCAAGGCTTCTTTGCGGCGGCGAGTGGCAACCACCGCCATGCCTTCCCGGGCGAAACGTATGGCAATGGCGCCGCCAGTGGCGTCACCAGCACCAACGACGACGGCAACCTTGGGGTTGTGATTGGAGGTGGGCATAGGCTCTCCTAGGTTCTTTTTTAGAACTGGAAAAAACCTAGGTTCCATTTTGGAACCTGTCAAGCTATTCTGTGTGCAGTTGGCTTGAAAGAGGTTGTCTATGCGCTGGGAAGAACTGGACCAGCAGCCGTGCTCACTGGCCCGTACACTCGCCGTGATTGGCGACCGGTGGACGCTATTGGTATTACGCGAGTGCTTTCTGGGAGTGAGGCGTTTCGAGATGTTTGAGCAACGCCTGGGCATTACCCGTCATATTCTTACGGACCGTCTGAAGAAGCTGGTGCACCATGATGTGTTGTATAAAAGCCCCTACCAGGAAAAGCCGGTGCGCGAGGAGTACCGGTTAACCGAGAAAGGGCTGGACCTGCACCCGGTGATCCTGTCGCTGGTTCGGTGGGGCGATACCTACATGGCGGATGAACGGGGTGCGCCTGTCGTGCACATTCACAAGAGCTGCGGTGAGGTTATGCACCCAGTAACAGTTTGTTCCGAATGCGGAGAGCCGATCGGGGCGCGGGATGTCCGAGTTCAAACGGGAGATGCCTGGGCAAACCAAGCCGGGCAAGA
Organism: Halomonas huangheensis; assembly: GCF_001431725.1. NCBI lineage: Bacteria > Pseudomonadati > Pseudomonadota > Gammaproteobacteria > Oceanospirillales > Halomonadaceae > Halomonas > Halomonas huangheensis. The sequence continues at coordinate 2,917,303 of NZ_CP013106.1, forward strand.
CCCTCTTCCCAATGCAAATCCGGCTGACTGACAAGCCATCGATATTGTAGGCACGCAATATTCCATCGTGGACTACTCCCGTCAGGGAACACTTCTGTCTATGATTGGACTAGGGAAACGCTGCGCAAATCCTGCCGTAGCTGCCTGCTCGCCACTGGCGGCGGAGAATCTGATCATCCCGCCACCGTTAGCCATCCGATGAAGCAGATCTCGTTCGCCCAAGCAGGCTCGCATGGAAAACATCAAGAGCGCTGAACCATCAGCCAGCCATCCGGGGCGAAGCGGCTAGTGTCAACCTATTGGATCTCTGCAGTTGATGAGCGGCTATATTGCCGAGAGTCAGGCCTGATACCCCTCTTGTGCCTGCGAAGTCCGCTCACCGCGAGTCACCAACTTGCGCAGTGCCACATAGAACACTGGCGTGAGGAACAGTCCGAACAGCGTGACGCCCACCATCCCTGCGAACACCGCCGTGCCTAGTGCCTGCCGCACTTCAGCTCCAGCACCACTGGCCAGCATCAGCGGCACCACCGCTGCGGTAAAGGTGATCGAGGTCATGATGATCGGACGCAGGCGTAGACGACAGGCCTCCAGCGCTGCTTCGACGATACCCCGCCCCTGCATCTCCAGTTCGCGCGCAAACTCAACGATCAGGATAGCGTTCTTGCAGGCCAGTCCAATCAACACCACCAGCCCGACCTGAACGAAGATATTGTTGTCACCCGCCATCAAATGCACGCCGAACAGAGCCGAAAGCATGCACATCGGTACAATCAGAATCACCGCCAGCGGCAAGGTCCAGCTCTCGTATAGCGCAGCCAGGGCAAGGAACACCAGCAACACCGACAGCGGGAACACTATCAAGGCGGCATTGCCTTGAGTGCTCTGCTGAAAACTCAGATCGGTCCACTCGAAGCTCATCCCGTTGGGCAATACCTCAGCAGCGAGTTCGCTCAGTGCCTCCATCGCTTGAGTCGAGGACAACACTAGAGGATCCGCCTCACCAGCCAGGTCAGCGGCAGGATAGCCGTTGTAACGCAGCACCGGATCCGGGCCAAAGGTCCACTGAATATCCACCACAGAGCCGATCGGCACCATTTCTCCGCGATCATTACGAGTACGCAGGTTGGCGATATCCTCCACGTTATCGCGGTGGGAAGCATCGGCCTGGGCTATCACCTGCCATGTCCGACCAAACTGGTTGAAATCATTGACGTAAGTCGAGCCAAGATAGGTTTGCAGAGTATTGAACAGCCCCGTCAATGGCACGCCCTGAGCCTTGGCCTTCACCCGGTCGACCTCGGCATCAAGCTGCGGCACATTGGCCTGATAGCTGGTGATCGGGAAGCCCATACCCGGCGTCTGTGCGACCGCACCTTGAAACGACTGCACGGCTCCCTGTAGCGCGCCATAGCCGAGCCCTGCGCGGTCCTCGATAAACATCTGCCAGCCATTGCCGTTGCCCAGGCCGAGGATCGGCGGTGGCATGAACGAGAACGCGAACCCCTCCTGCAATCCGGCTATCTTCTGGTTGATTTCGGCATTGATCTCGGCCGCCGAGCGGCTCCGTTCGGAGAACGGGGCCAGAGGCAGGAACACCACTCCGCTGTTGGGCGTGCTGGTAAACTGCAGCGCATTGAGCCCCGGGAAGGCAATCGTGTGGGTTACGCCCTCACTCTCCATGGCGATCTCGCCCACCTGGCTCAACATCTCATCGGTACGCGAAAGCGAAGCTCCTTCCGGCAACTTCACGCCTGCGATCAAGTACTGCTTATCCTGGGTCGGGATGAACCCCGGCGGCACCGCCTGGAACATCACCCCTGTTCCGACCAGCAGCAGCGCATAAATGCCGAACACCACACCTCGCCGCCGTAGACTGCGCGAAACGCCTCCCTGGTAGCGTCTGGAGCTGGCGAGAAAGAAGCGATTGAACGGGCGGAACAACCAGCCAAACAACCCGTCGATTATCCGCGTGAGGCGATCCTTTGGGGCATCGTGTGGTTTGAGCAGCAGCGCCGCCAACGCCGGTGACAGGGTCAGCGAGTTGACCGTGGAGATCACCGTGGAAATGGCGATGGTGGCCGCGAACTGGCGATAGAATTGCCCAGTGACACCGGACAGAAATGCCATTGGCACAAACACCGCACACAATACCAGGCCGATGGCGATAATGGGGCCCGATACTTCCTTCATTGCCTGGTGCGCGGCGGCAAGCGGCGCCAGGCCCTCCTCAATGTTGCGCTCGACGTTCTCTACCACCACGATCGCATCATCAACCACGATGCCGATCGCCAGCACCAGGCCGAACAGGGTCAGAGTATTGATCGAGAATCCCAACAGATAGAGCACCGCGAAAGTGCCCACCACCGACACCGGCACTGCGATCAGCGGAATGATCGACGCGCGCCAGGTCTGCAGGAACAGCGTCACCACCAACACCACCAGCAGTACCGCCTCAAGCAGCGTCTTGACCACCGACTCGATCGAGTCGCGCACGAAGATGGTGGTGTCATACACCGCCTCGTACTCAACTCCCTCCGGGAACTGCTGGGCAAGTTCATCCATGGTCGCGATGACGTTTTCCTGGATTTCCAGGGCATTCGCCCCCGGCGCCTGGAAGACACCAAGTGCGACCGCGTCGCTGCCGTCCAGCTTCGAACGCAGGCTGTAGTCATTGGCCCCCAGCTCCAGACGGGCCACATCGGACAAATAGGTGATCTGTCCGTCGCTACCGGTCTTGACCACGATGTCGCTGAATTCCTGTTCGGAGGTCAGCCGTCCTCTGGCATTGATCAAGGTCAGGAAGTCGCTATCGGGAATCGGCTCGGCGCCGAGCTGACCGGCCGAAACCTGAACGTTCTGCTCACGGATCGCCTCCACTACGTCGCCGGCCGTGAGCCCTCGAGCAGCAACCCTGTCCGGATCAAGCCAGGCGCGCATGGCATAATCACCGCCACCGAAAATCTGCGCATCACCGACGCCCTGGATACGTGCCAGAGCATCCTTGACGTGCAGGCGGGCATAGTTTCGCAGATACAGGGTGTCATAGCGGCCATCCGGAGAGGTCAGGTGCACGACCATCAAAAAGGTCGGTGACTGTTTCTGCGTGGTCACCTCCTGTCGGCGCACATCCTCAGGCAATCGCGCCAGCGCCTGGCTGACCCGGTTCTGTACCTTGACCGTCGCGTCATCCGGATCGGTACCGGGACGGAAGGTTACGGTTACCTGCAGTACACCATCGGAACCAGCCACCGACTTGAGGTACATCATGTCCTCAACGCCATTGATCGCATCCTCCAGCGGTGTGGCTACCGTCTCGGCGATGACCTTGGGATTGGCGCCGGGATAGACCGTGCGTACCACTACCGAGGGTGGCACCACGTCCGGGTACTCGCTGACCGGCATCAGCGGTATGGTGATCAACCCCGAGATAAAGATAAGGATCGACAGCACCCCGGCGAAGATCGGGCGGTCAATGAAAAACCTGGCAAAATCCATGGCAATGCTCCCTCGCCGAGGCAGGCATCCAGAGCCTACCCCGATGACTCGGTCGACAGTGAAGTCAAATGACGGCTATTGACGTTCGAACACGCTCAATGACTCGTGGCCAGCTCCCGTGAGGCAGGCTCCTCTCCGGACATCTCGATGTTTTCCGCAGCCACCTGCATGCCTGGATAGAAGATCCGCTGAATACCGCGCACCACCACTCGGTCTCCCGGTTCCAGGCCCGTCTGGATCACCCGCAATCCATCAGCCATACGCCCGAGCTTCACATCCTTACGGATGGCGAGACCCTCGGCGTCGACAACGTAGACATACTTGCGGTCCTGATCGGTCAAGATGGCCTTGTCATCGACGAGAATGGCACTATCGGAACTGCCGCCACGCATCTGTACCCTGGCAAACATACCGGGCGAGAAGCGCCCAGCGTCATTGTCGAGCACGGCACGGATCAGAATGGTGCCTGAGTCGGCATCCAACTGATTATCGACAAAGTCCACTTCGCCGCTGTAGGGATAGCCCCCATCGTTTGCTAGCCCAACGCGCACTGGCGTTCTATTCTCACGAGAATTGAGGCGCTCTCCGGAACGGGTCATGTCGCCGTACTGCAGCCAGGTCCGCTCGTCGCTGTAGAAATGAACATGAACCTTGTCCAGAGAGACAATGCTGGTTAATAGGGACGCGTCCGACACCAGATTGCCGACAGTGATCAGCGCTCGACCGGTTCGGCCTGCGACTGGTGCACGGACCTCGGTGAATTCCATGTTCAAGCGCGCCGTCTCGAGTGCGGCCTGGGCCGCATGCAGATCGGCCTGAGCCTGGAGTGACGCAGCTCTACGCTGGTCCAGTTCTTCCCGGGAAATCGCCTGGGTCTGGGCCAGGCGCTCGGCACGGGCAGCCTCACCATGGGTTAGCTCGACCCGTGCGCGAGCACGCTGTAGGTCGGCCTCTGCGCTATCCAGGCTGGCACGATAAGGACGCTGATCGATGGTGAACAGGACATCTCCCTTGTCGACGCTCTGGCCCTCGGTGTAATGGATGCTGTCGATGTAGCCGGCAACTCGCGAACGCAGTTCCACCGTCTCTACCGCCTCGATGTGGCCCGTAAACTCGTCCCAGAAACTCACATCCTGGACCACCACCTCGGCTACACTGACCTCCGGTGGCGGTGGCGCCTCCTGCTCCAGACTGTCGGCGTGACTATCGCAACCGGTCGTCGCAATGGCACCAAGCACCACCATCATGGCTACTAACATGTGTATGGAAAAAACGCGGGTCGCCAGACTGGGGGGCAATTGCCCTCCTCGTCCACGTGCCGTGGCGGGATCACTCATCAGTTCATCTCTCCAGGAAGGTGCTGACACGGCAAGCTTGCATCCCGAACTCAACTTGAGGTAACCAGCCGCATGCCCATGGATCACTTATCGATGCACAGCGCGTAGCTTGCGCAGGAAGCGCCATAAGACTGTCGTATCGTGCGGACTACTTAGCCTGCCTGCTCATGGAAGTAGTCGTTTGCCAGGGTATGAAATCGACACCGCCAGCATGCAAGTGCAATGCAACACCATAGGAGTTCAGCCACAATTTGATTACCTGCTAAATCAGGGAAATACTGTTCCACTGATGGGACAGTTCGCAGACACAAGTACTTCCCAGACACAAGTGCATGGGACAACAACAATGCAACCGGATCTCAATGACGCCTTGATCTTTGCCAGGGTCGTAGAACAAGGCAGTTTTACTGCGGCCTCCAGGCTGCTGAGCATTCCCAAGACCACTGTGAGTCGCAAGGTCCAGACGCTGGAGCTGCGCCTCGGCGCACGGCTGCTGAACCGAACCACCCGTAAGCTGAGCCTGACCGAAGCAGGCTCTGTCTACTACGACTACTGCAGTCGCATTGTCCAGGATATGGACGAGGCAGAGAGCGCCGTCCAGCAATTGGAGGGCAACCCACGGGGCTGGCTGCGAGTTACCGCTCCATTCACCATGTGTACCGAATTCACCTCGACACTGGTACGAGACTTCCGCGAGCTGTACCCGGCGGTAAAGATCGAGTTGGTGCTGTCCAACGACCGGCTCGACCTGGTGGCCCATCAGATTGACGTGGCGCTGCGCGTTGGAGAACTTCCGGACTCAAGCCTGGTGGCCCGCCACCTGGCCAGCTACCGTTCGTTCGTCTATGCCAGCGACAGCTATATCGCCCGCCACGGAGAGCCTCAGACGCCTGCGGAGCTGGCCCGCCACCCCGCTCTGGCCAAATCCATGGACCAGCGAGGTCAACGTTACTTCTGGGAGTTGCACAAAGGGGACCATCGGGAGGAGATCGAAATAGACCCGGTTGCCGTCGCCAACGATCCATTCGTGCTGAGAGGGCTACTGGTCGAGGGCCATGGAGTGATGCTGACCAGTGAGATCGTTGCCTGCCTGGGGCCAGAAGAGCGCCAGTTGCGGCGCATCCTGCCAGAGTGGGAGGGACCCGAAGTCGAGTTCAATGCCGTATTCCCGGGCGGCCGCCTGATCTCACCCAAGGTGCGAACCTTCGTTGACTTCGTGGTGGAACGCACTCGCCTCGACCATATCATGCCCGCACATTGGCAACCTCTTGTCCAACCGGCAGCGGAGAGCGTCACTCCAGTAGACGAAACGGCCTGAGAGGCTACTCATGATCCAGCGACACGATTCCCCAACCGATGATAAGCGCTCCCCTCCACTCATATGACACAACGACGCCAATACAGGGTGGAGGGGAACTACATCCCGTTGATCATGTTGGTGTGTGCCACGCAGTGACCACTGGCATCATAGAACTCCCCTGGCTCTGGCCGTATGGGAAGCAATGGCATCCATCAGCGGTGGTGACAGACAGTCATAGGGCTCCAGGCCCAGCTGCTTGAGCCGGCCGCGTACCTTGTCCATGTTGTCTGGATGGGCCCCCGACTCGATGATCGAGGAGACGAAGGCAGCAAATTCAGGGGCCGCCCAACCGGAGTCTTCGGAGAGTTCTGTGTGGATGAAGTCCAGGCCGTGGAAAGGATGGTCGGTATTCTCGATACGACCGAACATATGGACCCCGCATCCTCTGCAGGCATGCCGCTGGATGGCGGCCGAAGCATCGACCACCTCCAACTTGTCCTCATTGGCGGTGACGCTGAGGGTATCTCGGGGTACCACAGCGACCATCGAAAACAAAGCACCTTCAGGCTTCCAGCACTTGGTACAGCCGCAAACGTGGTTGTGGGCACACTGTGCCTTGACTGTGACCTCGACAGGGCTGTCGGTACAGTGGCAATGCAGGCTGCCTCCTTCAAAGTTATCACTGCCGGCACGTACCCCGTCGTCTACGGCGGGATGAATCCTGATATCGTTCATGGAAGTGGCTCCTTGGGCAATGGTGAGCGTTGCAGAAGCCATCACTGCGAGGGACTCGGGTCGCTCACGGCATGATTGTCGAGGGCGCCACCATCTGACGGTTATTCGTCAGGTTCATTGGCTTCCGCTCCACTATGTAGTCTAGTCAGCATGGGCGTGCTGCGCTCACCCTTGACACCAGGTTCGTGTATACGCCTCGCATGCTGAAAACCGAAGCATCTTGAGAGGCTCCTCGAGACGCTGCAACGGTCAATGATTCGTTGGCAGACAGGGGTTTCCTGAACATTTCTCCATCATGTGAAGAAGGAAAACGCCGCCTGTAGGGAGCCGTCTTCTACGCCCGACACAACCTGATGCGCACTTGATGTAGGTCAAATTCCTTTTAGGCGGCACGCCTATACTCATGACGATAGCCCACCAGATGCCAGCTGGAAGGAGTACAAAGCCAATGAAAGCTCTTGTCTATGAAGGCCCTGGCCAACGAAGCTGGAAAGACAAGCCTCGTCCCTGTATCGAGAAGCCAACAGATACTATCGTGCGGTTGACACATACCACCATTTGCGGGACCGACCTGCACATACTGAAGGGAGACGTCCCCACGGTGGAAGCCGGACGTACACTGGGTCATGAAGGAATTGGAATTGTCGAAGAAGTCGGCGACAGCGTGAGCAGCGTGAAACAAGGAGACCAGGTACTTATCTCCTGCATTACCTCTTGCGGTCACTGTGACTACTGCAAACAGGGAATGTACGCTCACTGTCGCGATGGTGGCTGGATTCTGGGTCACAAGATTGATGGCACGCAAGCGGAATTCGTGCGCATCCCTCATGCCGATAACAGCCTCTATCGGCTACCTCCAGGGCTTGATCCCGCTGCTGCCCTGATGCTGAGCGATATCCTCCCAACTGGCCATGAGATCGGCGCACTCAATGGAGAAGTCAAACTCGGAGATACCGTCGCTATCGTCGGCGCAGGCCCCATCGGTCTTGCAGCTCTACTGACATCGCGCTTCTATTCTCCTGCCCACATCATCATGGTTGACCCCGATGAAAACCGACTGGCCGTAGCCCGTCAGCTAGGGGCAACCGAAATCGTGAGCACTAACCCTGTCGAGGAGATCATGAGCCTCACCCATGGTGAAGGCGTCGATGTCGCAATGGAGGCGGTAGGTATCCCTGAGACATTCGATATCTGTCAAAGCATTTTGAGGCCAGGTGGAAAACTCGCCAACATCGGGGTGCATGGCAAAAGCGTAGACTTCCACATCGAGGATTTGTGGATCAAGAACATCACACTACGTACCGGGCTGGTGAACACCAACACCATCCCCGTGCTGATGCGTTTCCTCGAATCAGGTGGCATTGATGCAGAGAGCCTGATCACTCACCGCTTCGACTTGAATGACATTGAACAGGCCTACAACGTTTTCGCACAAGCAGCCTCGGAAAAGGCAATCAAGGTACTACTTACCTCATGAACAATAGTTGATGCGTGACTCATCCCCTATCAATACGCATCGATAAAGGTGCGTCAAAGCGGAAAATGTCGATCATCCATCCAGCAGCCACTGAGCGAAGCGCGCAGTAGTATAGGCCAGGCCTGCCGCTGCTGCGCCCATCAGCAAGGTACGCAGCCCAGAGCGCCACACCGGTAGGCCATATACCACACTCTTCAGTAGACCGACGCCTACGAAAATGCCGGCAGCCAGTCCCAGGCTGCAAAAGAACTGAGTGGTAACGCCAAGCCCGGGTATCAGATAGGGCAACAATGGAATAGAGCCAATAACAATGAAGGTACTGAAGGTTGCAAGCGCCGCTCGCAGCGGGCTGACTCCTTCAGTAGACAAACCGTACTCCTCCCGCAGCATGGTGGATACCCAGATATCAGGATCTCGACACAGGGTGTCCACTACCTGCTCAAGCAGCTCGCCCTCAAATCCCTTGGCTCGAAATAGTTGCCGGACTTCCTCACGCTCACCTTCCGGTACCAGAGCAATATGCTGTCGTTCGGTGCGTTCGGCACTGGCGACATGGGCAAGCTGCGCCTGACCAGCCTCATAATTACTGACTGCCATGCTGAAACCATCGGCAATCAAGTTGGCGGCCCCAAGTACCAGTGCTACTTGTGGTGAAAAGCCAGCACCGAATGCGCTGGATACCACTGCAAATGTGGTCACACAACCATCAATGCCGCCAAGCACCGCATCGGGAAAGACCGACGCCCGCACTGGAGCCATCAGACGACGTCGCACCGCTGCGGGGCGATGGTCTGCGAATAGGCGTTCGCGGTTTGGTGATGACATGACGGCCTCCCCCAGAACTTGCAACTTATGGCAGCCCCACAAGTGTAAGCTGAATTGAGGTTTTGGCAGGAACAGTCCTAAACAGATACAACCTCACCTCTTTACAACCACAACCTTACCGAGTGGCGAAAGGACGGCTGATCAGAACTTCAGCTCAGGTGCAGAGGATGCTGCTCGACATACAACGGGCATCATTCAACAGACCAGAGATCTTGAGATGGATCAAGGCAGGAGGGAAGACTTGAACAGAGTTGCACTGGCTCCCCGAGTAGGACTCGAACCTACGACCCAATGATTAACAGTCATTTGCTCTACCAACTGAGCTATCGGGGAACGACGATGTGCAATCTAGAGCAATATACGAGCTCTAGCGACAATATCAGGTGGAGGGATGGCTCCTCGAGCAGGACTCGAACCTGCGACCCAATGATTAACAGTCATTTGCTCTACCAACTGAGCTATCGAGGAATGACCCTGAATTGTCGGTGCGAGAAAGCAATCTCTGACAGCTTATTCTACCTTTAAACCATTGAGTTCAAAGTAAATCGTAGAATGTCACTCTCAGCATTTGGCTCCCCGAGTAGGACTCGAACCTACGACCCAATGATTAACAGTCATTTGCTCTACCAACTGAGCTATCGGGGAATTGCCTCAAGCACGGGGCGTAGTATACGGATCGGCTCCGATTCGTCAAGCCTGCCAGGGGAATTCGTCGCTTAACTCTCTGATACGGCGATGACTTCCCTGATACCATGCTGGCTTGTGTTCGGAGCATCCGGGGACAACCGGCCGCTGAAACGAAAAACGCCCACCAAGCTATGCTTGGTGGGCGTTCTACGGAATCTGGTGGCTACGCCCTGATTTGAACAGGGGACCCCATCATTATGAGTGATGTGCTCTAACCAGCTGAGCTACGTAGCCTTTTCAGTCGTCTACGCGCCCGGTAGGCTGCGTCGACGGGGGTGAATTATGCACATCGGAAGGTAACTTGGCAAGCACCGGCGATCATTTTCTCCCGCGCTATTCTCCCTTTACGCTATTCTCCCTCTACTTAACTTTTCCGCGACCTTACTCTACCTCGCTATTCTTACCGTCCCCCTGCTCATTCTTACCGCCCCCTCCTCCGCTGCTGGTCTGTCTACCAGCATTCTTTTTTATATTGAACGTACAATCAATAAAAGGCATACTAGCAACATATACCACAGGACTCGAATCCACTCAGGAGTTCGCGTCGACAGGTACAGACTCGAGAGTCGGAGGAAACTGCAGTGCCCAAGGTAGGAATGGAGCCGATACGCCGCCAGCAATTGATCAATGCCACCATGACGGCGATCAACGAGGTTGGCCTTGCCGATGCCACAGTGATACGCATCGCCCGTCACGCGGGGGTATCCGCCGGCATCATCAGCCATTATTTCGGCGGCAAGGACGGCTTGCTGGAAGCCACCATGCGCCAGATTCTCCACGATCTTGGTTCTGCGGTGAGCGATAGACGCAAGGCTCTGACAGACACCAGCCCTCGCGCTCATCTTTCGGCAATCATCGATGGCAACTTCGACTCGTCTCAGGTCAACGCCAGCGCCGCACGCACCTGGCTGGCCTTCTGGGCAAGCTCGGTGCACAAGCCGGAGTTGCAACGCCTGCAATACGTCAACGACCGCCGCCTGTACGCTAACCTCTGCCACCAGTTCCGCCGCCTGATGCCGCGTGAAGATGCACGCTACTCCGCCCGTGGCATGGCGGCCATGATCGATGGGCTATGGCTGCGCGGCGCATTATCACCGGAAGGTCTGGACGTTACCAAAGCACGGCGTGTTGCCATCGAGTATCTCGATCGACTACTCCGCGACTACGAAGGTTGATACGGCCGTCAACACCAGCACCTGACACGCCCAGCAGCCAGCAAAATACTACCGGCCACCAGGCCGTCACCACCCTGACACCCGTTCACATCGACGTTGATGTGACGTCTGCTCGACAGGAGGATGCCATGGCAACTTTCGATACTGATTCCCACAGCACGCACTCCACCGACACTCATCTCGCTCCGGTGACGCTCTATATAGATGGCCAGCGCCAGAACGCCACTTCTGGAGACACCTTCAGCGTCACCAACCCCTACGATGGCAGCCCGCTTGCCGAGGTTCAGGTCGCCAGCGAGGCCGATGTCGACGCAGCCGTCGCTTCAGCCGCGCGTGGCCAGAAGATATGGGGCGCAATGTCGGGCATGGAGCGCGGACGTGTCATGCAACGTGCCGTCGCACTATTGCGTGAGCGTAACGACGATATCGCACACCTGGAAACGCTCAACACCGGCAAGCCGCTGAGTGAGACCAGCAGCGTCGACATCGTGACCGGTGCCGACGTCCTGGAATACTACGCAGGCCTGGCCGCTGCCGTCGAAGGCAGTCAGATTCCGCTGCGTGAGGACAGCTTCGTCTATACCCGTCGTGAACCACTGGGCGTCATCGGCTCCATCGGCGCCTGGAACTATCCGATCCAGATTGCCTGCTGGAAGGCTGCTCCCGCGCTGGCTGCCGGTAATGCGGTAGTGTTCAAGCCCAGCGAGGTCACTCCGCTGACCACCATGATGCTCGCCGAGATCTTCACCGAGGCGGGCCTGCCCGATGGTGTGTTCAATGTCGTGCATGGTGCCGCCTCCGTTGGTCAGGCAATCACCGCTCACCCGCATATCGCCAAGGTTTCCTTCACTGGCGAAGTGGGTACCGGCAAGAAGGTAATGTCCGCCTCCGCCGCCTCGTCATTGAAGGATGTGACCATGGAGCTGGGTGGCAAGTCGCCGCTGATCGTGTGCCGTGATGCCGATCTCGACCGCGCCGCCGACGCTGCGATGATGGCCAACTTCTATTCCAGTGGACAGATCTGCACCAACGGCACTCGTGTATTTGTCGATAGCGCCATCAAGGCCGAATTCGAGGAGCGCATTGTCGAGCGAGTGGCACGTATCAAGGCCGGTGACCCGCTTGATCCGCAGGTCAACTTCGGCCCGCTGGTCAGCTTCGAGCATCAGGCCAAGGTATTGTCCTATATCGAACTCGGCAAACAGGAAGGTGCTCGAGTACTGGCTGGTGGCGAAAGCTGGAATGAAGGCGATTGGGCCAATGGTGCCTGGGCTGCGCCCACGGTGTTCACCGATTGCAGCGATGAGATGCGCATCGTACGTGAGGAAATCTTCGGCCCGGTGATGTCGATTCTGTCCTTCGATGACGACGAAGAGGCTATCGCTCGTGCCAACAACACTACCTATGGTCTGGCCGCCGGTGTCTTCACCGAAAGCCTCAATCGCGCGCACCGCATGATCCATCGGCTTGAGGCCGGTATCTGCTGGATCAATACCTGGGGCGAGTCGCCTGCCGAGATGCCGGTTGGCGGCTACAAGCAATCAGGTGTCGGGCGCGAGAACGGTATCGAGACCCTTGCTCACTATACCCAGACCAAGTCAGTGCAGGTCGAGATGGGGCCCTTCGCCTCGGTGTTCTGATGAGCGTGATGCACGGGAGCCAGCATTTCCCGGTCTCCGTGCTTCTTCCACCCCCATACATGGCAGGCACTCGGCAGCACCTTGTGCTCTTCCCCTCCTCTGACAACCTCACATCGGAGGCGTCCCATGACCCAACTCCGTGAATTCGACTACATCATCATCGGTGCAGGCTCCGCCGGTAACGTACTCGCCACACGTCTGACCGAGGACGCCGACGTCAGCGTACTGCTGCTGGAAGCCGGTGGACCGGACTATCGTTTCGATTTCCGTACCCAGATGCCTGCTGCGCTGGCCTTCCCCCTGCAGGGCAAGCGTTACAACTGGGCCTTCGAAACCGATCCTGAGCCGCATATGAACAACCGTCGTATGGAGTGCGGACGCGGCAAGGGGCTGGGTGGATCGTCACTGATCAATGGCATGTGCTACATCCGTGGCAACGCCCTGGATTACGACAACTGGGCAAAGCGTCCCGGCCTCGAGGATTGGAACTACGCCAACTGCCTGCCCTACTTCCGCAAGGCGGAGACCCGTGACATCGGTCCCAACGACTACCACGGTGGCGATGGGCCGATCAGCGTGACAACCCCCAAGGCCGGCAATAACCCGCTCTACCACGCCTTTATCGAGGCAGGTCAGCAAGCCGGCTATCCCGCCACCGAGGACGTCAACGGCTATCAGCAGGAAGGCTTCGGTCCCATGGACCGTTTCGTCACCCCGAAGGGGCGCCGTTCGTCCACGGCACGCGGGTATCTGGATCAGGCCCGGCAACGTCCCAACCTGACCATCGAGACGCACGCCACTACGGATGTGATTACTTTCGAAGGCCAGCGTGCCAGCGGTGTACGCTACCAGCGCAAGGGTCAGACACAGAACGTCGTGGCACGCCGCGAGGTATTGCTGTGTGGTGGCGCCATCGCCTCACCGCAGATCCTGCAGCGCTCGGGAATCGGTCCGCGTGATGTTCTCGATGAGTTCGGCATCGAACCGGTGCATGTCAACGACAATGTTGGCCAGCACCTGCAGGACCATCTGGAGATGTACATCCAGTATGAGTGCACCCAACCGATTTCACTGTACCCGGCATTGAAGTGGTACAACCAACCGAAGATCGGTGCCGAATGGATGTTCAACGGCACCGGCGTGGGCGCCAGTAACCAGTTCGAGGCCGCAGGCTTCATTCGTACCAGTGATGAAGAGCCCTGGCCCAACCTGCAGTATCACTTCCTGCCGATTGCCATCAGCTACAACGGCAAGAGTGCTGTCCAGGCGCATGGCTTCCAGGCACACGTCGGCTCGATGCGCTCGGAGAGTGAAGGCCGTGTGCGGCTGACCTCGCGTGACCCCAAGGCGGCACCGTCGATCCTGTTCAACTATATGTCCACCGATACGGACTGGCAGGAATTCCGCGACGCCATCCGTCTGACTCGCGAGATCATCGCCCAACCGGCGATGGATGCCTATCGGGGCCGCGAAATATCACCAGGCGCTCATATCCAGAGCGATACCGAGCTGGATGACTTCGTGCGTCAGCATGCGGAAACGGCCTATCATCCCTGTGGCAGTTGCCGCATGGGTGACGACGATGATTGCGTGGTCGATGGTCAAGGACGCGTTCATGGTGTCGAAGGCCTGCGCGTCGTCGATGCCTCGCTATTCCCGGTCATTCCGACCGGCAACCTCAACGCACCGACCATCATGCTTGCGGAACGCATTGCCGACCGCATTCGTCAACGCGATATGCTGCCAGCCAGCGACGCACCCTACTATGTAGCGCAAGGTGCTCCGGCACAGAAGGCTCCAATGCGGCCACTGACAAACCAGCCAGCCTGACACTCCCCCGCACTGAGCGCCTGCTCTTCGTCATCACTCCAGCCCCGGTTCCCCACCGGGGCTTCTATTATGTATCCAGACACACCTATGTATCCAGACACACCGGAAATGTCAGACCATCCAACTCGCGCCCATAACGCTTGTGGCGATGTCTGGTTTCCTCTGTGCCAGACTTCCCATATCGAGGCCCTCGTGTAGAGGCCTCCAAGCGTTCGACCTTGGTGTAATGAGCAGCGGGAAACAGTAGCTGCCGCTTGAGGAATGCGCTAGGCTGCAGGAATTAAAACAGTTGTTTGATTTCGGTCGCATACCGATATCCAGAAACGGTATGCACTACGCATGTTCCAATCCCTGAAGGAGACGTAAATGCTCAGTCTGCTCCTGATAGTCCTTGCGATCGCCGCTCTGGCTGTCGTTGCGCGGCGCGAAGCTGGCGCCTTACCCGCACTAGCCGTGTCCGCTATCTTCGGCCTTGTGGGTCTGGCGATCGGAGCGGTAGTAGCTGGCGTGCTGCTGATCATCACCGCCGCCATCATCGCCGTCTGCGGCCTGCCGGCCATTCGTCGTAGCTGGCTGACGCCACGTCTATTCACCATGTTCAAGAAGGTCGCCCCCAAGGTTTCCGATACTGAGCGCACGGCGTTGGAAGCCGGTAGCGTCGCCTGGGATGGGGAGCTGTTTTCCGGTCGCCCGGACTGGCAGCAACTGCTGAAGTTCAGCGATGATGGCCTCAGCGATGAGGAGCGGGCGTTCATCGATCATCAGTGCTCTGTCGCTGCCGGAATGTGCAACGCCTGGGATATCGCCCAGGAACGTGCCGATCTGCCGCCGGAGCTGTGGGAGTACGTCAAGAAGGAGCGCTTCTTCGGCATGATCATTCCGAAGGAGTATGGCGGTCTGGGCTTCTCGGCCAAGGCACAATCCGCGGTACTGCAGAAGCTGGCCGTCAACGAAACGCTGATGGTTTCGGTGGGTGTTCCCAATTCATTGGGCCCGGGCGAATTGCTGCTCAAGTACGGCACTCAGGAACAGAAGGATTACTACCTGCCGCGCCTGGCGGACGGCCGCGAGATCCCCTGCTTCGGCCTGACCGGTCCACGTGCCGGCTCGGATGCCACTTCGCTTCCCGATGTCGGTATCGTCTGCAAACGTGTCATCGATGGCGAGGAAGTGCTGGGTCTGAGCATGACCTTCAACAAGCGCTGGATTACCCTCGCGCCGATCGCCACCGTGGTGGGCCTTGCATTTCGCATGTTCGACCCGGATCACCTGCTGGGTGAGGAGGAAGACCTCGGCATCACCTGCGCACTGGTGCCACGCGACACTGATGGCATGGAAATCGGCCGTCGTCACCACCCCATCGGCAGCCCGTTCATGAATGGCCCGATCCGTGGCAAGGACGTATTCGTGCCACTCGACACCATTATCGGCGGCCCGAAGATGGCCGGCGAAGGCTGGCGTATGCTGGTCGAGTGCTTGTCCGTGGGTCGTTGCATCACCCTTCCTTCCGGCGCCACCGGTACTGGCCGCTATGCCATCGGCTGGGCGGGCGGCTTCGCCCGGATTCGCCGTCAGTTCAACGTCCCCGTGGCAGAAATGGAAGGTGTTCAGGAGCCGCTGGCCCGCCTGACAGCCAAGGCCTGGATTGCCCAGGCTGCGGTCTATCAGACCGCCAACACCATTGACCATGGCCAATCGCCCTCGGTGCCTTCGGCCATCCTCAAGAGCCAATTGACCGAGTTCCAGCGTGATGTACTCGCCGATGCCATGGACATTCACGGCGGCAAGGCCGTGACCCTTGGCCCACGCAACTACATAGGTATCGGTTATAGCGCCAACCCGGTGGCGATTACCGTGGAAGGCGCCAACATCATGACGCGTAACCTGATGGTCTTCGGTCAAGGTGCCATCCGCTGCCATCCGTTCGTGCTCGAGGAACTTGCGGCACGCGATGCCAACGATATTGCCGCCTTCGACAAGGCCTTCTTCGGCCACGCCGGACTGATCTTCGGTAATGCTGCTCGCGCCTTCACGCTTGGTCTCGGTATCGGCAAGTCGGCAACACCTTTTGACGACATTGCCGGCCCCTATGCCCAGGAAGTGGCTCGCATCTCTGCTGGCTTCAGTCTGTGTGCCGATGCCGCCATGGCTAGCCTCGGCTCCGCACTCAAGCAACGCGAGATGCTTTCCGCACGTCTCGGTGACATCCTGTCCAACCTCTATCTACTGAGCATGGTGCTCAAGCAATGGCATGAGGGTGACAAGGTCGAAGGCGAGGCTGACCTACTCCACTACGCTAGCCACTTCCTGCTGGGTCGCGCCGAGCAGGCCTTTGTCGAAGTCTTCGACAACCTGCCCAATCGTGCTCTGGCACGCACCCTCAAGGTGGTGGTAATGCCGCGCGGCCGTCGTTGGGCGCGTCCGCATGACGATCTGGCCCGTTCCATCGCCCGCAATGTTTCCAGCGCCAGCGACCTGCGTCGCAAATTGCTGGTCGGCGCCTGGGACAGCAGTGACCAGGTACAGGACAACCCTCTGGCTCGCTACAACGCTCTGCTCGAAAGCCAGGAGCGTGCCGAAGAGCTGTACCGCCGTATCAACAAGGCCTACAACAAGGGCGAACTGCCCGCCGAGGCCCTCCACCCAGAGCAGCGTCTCGAAGCCGCACTGGCCGCCGAGATCATCGACAGCGACGAAGCCGACTTCATGCGCAAGCGTGAAGCCGAGGTGCTGGATATGCTGACCGTGGATGACTTCGAATTCGACGCCTTCGCCACCGACAAGTCCAAGGTGCACAAGCACAGCGTTATCGCCTGACCGGCAACAGGCTGCAACCCATCGCGCCCCGATCATCCGAGCGGGGCGCTTTGGTTTTCCCTCTTCCCTCTTTTTTCCTGGTGGCAAACCTATAACGGCCAGACCATCATGATCATCGGCACTGCGACCAGCATCACCAGCAGCGACATCGGTAGCCCAAGGCGCCAGTAATCACCGAAGTGATAACCCGCAGGCCCCATCACCAGCGTATTCGACTGGTGACCAATCGGGGTGAGAAAAGCACAGGACGCACTCACCGCGACCACCATCAGAAACGGGTCCAGCGAAGCGTCAAATCCCCGCGCCAGGCTGGCGGCAATTGGGGCCATCAGCAACGCTGCGGCAGCATTGTTGATGACGTTGGACAACAACATGCTGCACAGGAACAGCCCTCCGAGCACCAGCACCGGCGGCCATGTTCCACCCAACACCAGCAGACCATCCGCCACGAGCTTTGCGCCACCACTGGTTTCCAGTGACTGACCTACCGGAATCATCGCTGCCAGCAGAATCAACACCGGCCCATCGATGGCCCGATAGGCCTCGCGAAGTGGCATGATGCCGATACTCACCGTGACCAGAGCCGCCAGTGCCAGCGCAACCGCTGCCGGTAGCAGATCAAACAGCATCGCCACAATGGCCGCAGCGAATATCGCTACCGACAGCACCACCTGGCGCGGTTGACCAAGATTGAGATTGCGATCTGCCAACGGTAGACAACCAAGCATGGCGAGCTTCTCACCGAGTTCCTCGGCTTCGCCCTGGAACAACACCACATCCCCCGGCCTGAAACGAATATCGCGCAGCCGCTGGCGCAGACGGGCGCCATCCCGCGCCACCGCGACCAGGTGCAATCCATATTGGGTGAACAACCGCAACTCCGAAGCACTGCGACCGCTGAGCAGCGCATCATTACGCACCACCGCCTCTATCAGGTGCAAGCCTTCGGTATCGACGGCGTCCTTGTCATCCTTGGCCTGCTTGCGTGCCTGCTGGAGCTGCTGCTCTTGTTCCGCAGCCTTTTCGTCGCACGCCACAACCTCGCGGGCCTGCTGTGCCAGATGCCTGCCACGCTGCTGGGCCTCGAGCTGTTCATCATGTTCAGAGCTTTCGCCAGTTCTGTCTTCAGGGCCTTCCTCACCGTCCGGAGCTTCCTGAGCATCGTCATCGGCCTCTTCGCCTTTCTGCTCGGCGGCCGTGAGTCCCACTTTCAATCCGGTCTTGTCTTCCAGCAGCGCCAGCTCATCCGGTCCGGCTTCCAGCAACAGGATGTCTCCCTCGCGCAAGGTGCCATGAAAGGCATGAGCGGCGAAGCGCTGCTCATCACGCACCACAGCCAGCACCGGGATGTTGTCGTCGAGCTTGCGGCGGAATTCGTAAAGCGACCAGCCCAGTGCATTGGCCTTCTCCCCGACCTGCACCTCGACCAGATAAGCAGCGGTATCAAACATCGCATCGACACTGGCCTTGCCGGTGCGACGCGGCACCAGCCGCCAGCCCAGCAGCACGATAAAGGCGACCCCCGCCAGCGCTACGACCACGCCGACCGGCGAGAAGTCGAACATCGTGAAACGCTCGCCGGAGATGGCCGCACGATAACTGGAAATAATGATATTGGGCGGGGTGCCGATCAGCGTGGTCAGCCCGCCGAGCAGCGAACCGAAGGCCAGCGGCATCAACAACAGCGATGGTGGCGTGTCATGCTCTCTGGCAATACGCATCGCCACTGGCAGTAGCAGCGCCAACGCACCGACATTGTTCATGAAGCTGGAAAGCGCCGCGACCAGAGTGGTCAGCGCCAACAGTTGCAGGAATTGACGATCACCGACCTTGAGTACCTGGGCGGCGATGACATCCACCACCCCGGCACACTCGAATCCTCGCGACAGTACCAGCACTGCCGCCACGGTAATCACCGCCGGATGACTGAAGCCCATGAAGGCTTCATCGGCCGGTACCAGTCCCAATAAAACCGAGGCCAGCAAGGCGGCCAACGCTACCAGGTCGAAGCGAAAGCGTCCCCAGACGAAGGCGGCCAGTGTTACCCCAAGCAGAATGAACACCTGATAGCTTTCCGCCATGCCAGCCCCTCCGTGGATGAATTCCAGAATTTCAGCTTAGCCTGTGCGACGGTTGATAATCACCGAATAATTCCCCGTTGTGTCACGGCTGCTGACAGGCTGCGATGTAAAGCGCTATGGCTCGACAAACGGCAGTGGCGCATCAGTATCACGCCGTACCTCGAAGACGTTGAGGGTCATCGCCACCAGAGCGTAGTACCCCAGCACGCCGACCAGTTCGACCACTGCGGCTTCATCAAACAACTCCACCGCTTCCCGATAGAGCGAATCACCCACACGCCGGGTGTCATACAGCTCCCTGGCCAGTCGATAGACCAGCGCTTCGTCCTCAGACTCGAAGTCAGGCTCACGACCCAGGCGCAGGTCCTCGATCAGCGATTCGGCCAGTCCTGCTTCTCGAGCGATCGGAGCATGAATCTGCCACTCCGCCTGAGACTGCCACCAACTGGCCGTGGCCAGAATTGCCAATTCGGTGAGACGCAATGGTAGACGCGTGCTGTAGCGACAGAAGGCACCCAACTGCTGGGCATGGTCGGCCAGTTGCGGGCTATGCACCCAGGCCAGGAAAGGCCCATCGAGATTACCACGCGGGCCACTGAGAATGGCCTCGATCACGCGCTGCTGATCAGCGCTCATGCGTTCGGGGGTTAAAGGCGTCAGGCGGGACTGAATGGACATGAAGAATCCTGTAGGCAGCAGTTACGGGTGGGCCAGATCAATGGCACGTCCGAGGCGCTCGACGATCTCATCGAGGTGCGAGTCATCAAGAATGAAGGGCGGTGCCAGCAGGATATGGTCACCCTGACGTCCATCTATCGTGCCCCCGGCGGGATAGCACATCAAACCCTGCTCCATGGCCGCTTTCTTGACCTTACCATTAACACCCAGGGCGGCATTGAACGGTACCTTGCTGTCACGATCCTGTACCAGCTCAAGACCACGGAACAGGCCTCGTCCACGAATATCGCCAACATGGGGGTGATCACCGAATCGCGCTACCAGACGCTGCTGCAAGCCCTCCCCCAAGATGCGCACGCGCGCCAGCAGATCCCGTGATTCCACTACCTGTTGCACCGCCAATGCCGCCGCGCAGGCCGTGGCATGACCGATATAGGTATGGCCGTGCTGGAAGAAGCCAGACCCGGCGGCAATCGCATCACGGATACGCCCACTGGCAAGAGTCGCGCCAATCGGCTGATAGCCAGCGCCCAGTCCCTTGGCGACAGTAATCAAGTCGGCGCTGATGCCTTCCTGCTCCGCGGCAAACAAGCTACCGGTGCGGCCCATGCCGCACATCACCTCATCAAGGATCAACAGGATGCCATGACGATCGCAGATTTCACGGATGCGCTGGAAATAGCCCTTCACCGCCGGTACAGCGCCGAGGGTGGCACCAACGACCGGCTCCGCTACAAAGGCCATGACCTGGTCTGCACCCAGCTGTTCGATGCGTGTTTCCAGTTCTGATGCCAGCCTCTCGACATAATCAGCATCGCTCTCGCCTGGCCGCTGATCCCGATAGGCGTAGCAGGGACTGACATGAGACATTTCCAGCAACAACGGCTCAAAGGGTTTGCGTCGCCAGGCATTACCACCTGTCGCCAGCGCCCCCAGAGTATTACCGTGGTAACTCTGGCGACGAGCAATCACGTAGCGACGCTGAGGCTCACCGATTTCCAGAAAGTACTGGCGTGCCATCTTCAGTGCCGCCTCGATCGCCTCCGAGCCACCGGAGACGAAGTACACTGAGTCCAACCCCGCCGGTGCTCGCTCAATCAGGAAATCCGCCAACTGCTCCATCGGCTCGTTGGTGAAGAACGAAGAATGCGCGTATGCCATGGTCTGCACCTGCTCGACGATGGCATTGCGTACCTCGGCATCACTGTGACCCAGGCAGGACACCGCAGCGCCGCCACAGGCATCGAGATAACGCCGCCCTTCGCTGTCGATCAACCAGGGACCATCCCCTGCCACGGCGGTGGGATAGTGATGTTTGAGGTGACGATGGAAGACATGGCTCATGGGGCAACTCCGGCACAAGGGAATGCATGCATTCAATTATTGCATTCTATATTTGCAAAAATCACACTCAACAAATATTTTTGCAAATATAAATTTTGCTTCATTCACGACAGATCGCCATGCCCTCTGCCCCACAGGACTCTGATATGGTTGAACCAACCGAACACACGGCCAACACGCTCGAAGCATTGCATCGGCAGTTGACTGCTATCCAGAACGGCAAGGCGGATATCCGGCTCGGCAAACGCTCGCAACGTGTGCTGTCGGCGCTGCTGGAAAGCCCTAAGCAGAGTGCGGTGGGCTCGATCAGCGAACTGTCCGAACGCCTGGGGGTCAATGCCTCGACCTTGACCCGCCTCGCGCAGAGACTGGGGTATCAGGGGTTTGCCCAATTGCAGGCGGTATTTCGTCGCGAGCTTACCGACGGTGGGCAACACTTCTACAGCGACCTCGCGGCACGTCTGGTCACGGAACAGGGAGAGGGATTGACGCGCCTGGCCCGCCTGGGCCGTCAGGAGAGTGCCAATCTTGCCGAGCTGGTGGAAAGGCTCGACGATGGCAGCTATCAGGCCGCCGCCGAGCAGCTGGTGGTAGCAAAACGCGTGCGCGTGCATGGCCAGCGCCAGTTCGCCTCGCTGGCCCAGTTTCTGGCTTATGGACTGGGTATGTTGCGCGCCGATGTCGCTGAACTGAATGCCAGTCACCAGGGAGCTGCCGATGCCCTGGCACAGCTGGATGCCGGCGATGTACTACTGGTAGCCAGTTGCTTTCCCTACACCACCAGTGTTCTTGCCACCGCCGAAGTCGCTGCCCGTCATGGCATCAAGGTCATTGCCCTGACCGATGGCGCCAGCTCACCACTGGCACAGGCTGCGGACCTGGCCTTTCATGTGCCCAACGACAGCCTGTTCTTCTCCAACAGCATGTGCGCCTTCATGCTACTTGCCCAGGGCCTGATGACCGAAGTCGCAGACCGCCTGGGCGAGCGTGGCGTAACCGCCCTCAAGCAACGTGAGAGATTGATTCAGGAGTTGGGAGAATCGTTGTAGCAGTGATATGCAGGAAACTTCTGACACGACTAAAGTCAGTCCCATGCCCATCACTTTCGCCTATAGAATGACAAGAGCTCACCGCCAAAGGGCTGGTTTCAAAGAGCAAGCATTCAAGGGCATGCAAATGGATTTCCATTACTGGCTGATCTTCGTGGCAACGGTACTCGGTGTGTCACTGATTCCGGGACCAAGCACTTTCATTGCCTTCGCGCATGGAGCCACCAACGGTAGTGGCCTGACGACCTTTACCGCCCTTGGTAATGCCACGGCATCGACACTGCAGGCTATCGCCGCCTCGGCAGGTCTTGGCCTTATCATTACCAGTTCTGCATTGCTGTTCATGGCGATCAAGTATGCCGGAGCAGTGTACCTGGTCTATGTCGGCATCCAGATATGGCGCAGTGCCGCTCAAGGCCTTCCCCCAGGTTCGCACGATACCAGGCAGAGTCGACCGAAACAGTTGTTTATGGGTGGCTTCAGCGTTGCCATCAGCAATCCCAAGGCCATTGCCTTCTTCACCGCCTTGTTTCCCCAATTCCTGTCCGCCACCGGCAATAGCACTACGCAGCTCGCCATCATGGTCGTGCTGGTCGCCTGCTGCGCTTTTGCTGTGGCCTTCTTTTACGGCTGCCTTGGCACTTGGGTACGCGGACTGGAGCTGTCAAAAACGCTTATGAGCAGAGTCCACCAAGCGACGGGAGGAATGTTTGTCGCCAGTGGAATTGGCCTGGCCTTATCGAAGAACGATTAAGTGTGCAGCTTCGAATTACCAGACCGTCCTGACATATCGGTATTGCTGAATTTTCCCATCTGCCGTGACCAGCTCGGCATTGAAGTGTCGAGCGAGCGCGACAATCATTCGGTCCGCAGGGTCTTTATGAAACTCTCCCGGCAGGCGTGTTGACTCGATGGCAATGGCTACATCCGGTGCCACAAAGCTCACCCCGTCAATTTCTGCGACAGTATCAAGCCACTCATCGACACTCATCGAAAGTGCCAACCGCCCTCTCTGAACCAATAACGCTATCTCCCAAGCCGTTATTGTTGAAACCAGAACCTCGCCGTTCTCGGCTTCCAGCTCCTGAGTGATGGCGTTGAATGCCGTTTCAGAAAGCAGCGCATCCTCATTGCACCACCACAACAACACATGCGTATCAAGAACGATCAACTCAAGGCCTCCCAGTCATCCTCACCAACCGGCTCGAACGGGTCGGTCAGCTCGATGACACTTCCACGCAGGCGCTCGAGAGGAGAGCGTTGATCCGCCCTGTAACGACGCACTTCGATGGCAGGTCGCCCTTTATCTGTCACGATAACCGTTTCACCCGACGATTCGATCTGGCGAAATATCTCAAGCGCTCGGGCCTTGAACTGTGTCTTGGAGACTTCTTCTGAATGCATTGCTTTTCTACCCTAGTCACCCACCCTAGTCACCAAGGTAATACAAGCCAACAACCATAACAAACCTTCGCTTGCTGACTACGCTGCTTCAAGCTGAATCCTTGAGGTTTTAGATGGAACGCCATACCTGCAGGAGTACGCTCCCAGCCTCCTCTGAGACAAGGTTACAACAAAGTGGCGACTCGCAAGGGAGTCGCCGCTTTGTTATTAGCTTGAGCACTCTGTATTGGAACGTCAGGGCAATAGAATCGTTGAGCCGGTAGTCTTGCGTGAGGCCACAGCATCCTGCGCCGCGCCCGCTTCGGCAAACGGGTAACGTTGCGCAATATCGATCTTGACCTTACCGCTCTCGATCATCTCGAACAGCTCAGCGGCCATCGCCTGCAGTCGCTCGGGAGTATCCGCATAGCCATTGAGGCTGGGGCGCGTGGCGAAAAGCGAGCCCTTCTGATTGAGAATACCGAGATTGACGCCATCCACCGGCCCCGAGGCATTACCGAAGCTGACCATCAGTCCACGCGGCTTGAGGCAGTCCAGCGAGGTAAGCCAGGTATCCTTGCCCACCGAGTCATACACCACGTCGACCATCTGGCCATCAGTCAACTCGCGCACCTTTTCGACCACATCCTCGCGGCTGTAATCGATGGTCGCCCAGGCGCCGTTGCGCTTCGCCAGTTGAGCCTTCTCTTCGGAACTGACGGTACCGATCAGTTTGACACCCAACGCCTTCGCCCACTGGCAGGCAATGGAGCCTACTCCTCCCGCCGCGGCATGAAAGAGAATGGTCTCGCCGCCCTGCAACGGGTACGTCTGGCGCAACAGATACTGCACGGTCAGGCCCTTGAGCATTGAGCCCGCAGCGGTATCGAAACCGATGCCTTCAGGCAGGATCACAACCTTATCGGCCGGCAGCACATGCTGTTCGGCGTAGGCGCCCAACGGCCCCTGAGCATAGGCCACACGATCCCCCGGTTTGAGATGAGTCACCCCTGAGCCCACCGCATCGACCACTCCCGCACCTTCAGTGCCCAATCCAGAGGGCAACGAGGGAGCCGGATACAGACCGCTACGAAAATAAATATCGATGAAGTTCAACCCGATGGCATGATTAGTGATTCTGACTTCGCCCGCGCCGGGTTCAGCAACTGCGACCTCGGCCAGTTCCAGCACTTCGGAGCCGCCGGTGTGGGAAAACTGGACTCTCTTGACCATGACTTGCATCCTTATGAGGCTAATTATCTTCGTGATCAGTCAACCGCGCTGACCTCTCCGGGTCAAGGCTTGCTCACGCTCAGTGACTGGCCCAGCTGGAATACGAGACCACAATCAACCGACAGCAAAGGAGTGCAGCATGTTCGCCAATGTCATGTCACTGGAAGTCTGGCTGTCCTTTGTCGCCGCTTCGCTGGTGCTGGTCGCTTCTCCCGGCCCCGCCGTGGCTTTGATGGTCAGTACCGGTATATCCCGTGGACGACGTGCGGCTCTGTCACTCATCCCCGGTTACTTCATCGGTGACCTGACCGCCATGGTGTTGTCCTTCGCCGGTCTTGGCGCACTGCTGATGACCTCGGCCAAGCTGTTTGTGCTGCTCAAATGGCTCGGCGCCGTGTATCTGATCTATCTTGGCTGGCGTATGTGGCGCGAATCCCACCAGCTGAACAATGCAGAGCCAGCAACGGCCGGCACGAAGAACCTCAGCGCCCAGGCGTTCCTGGTCAGCGTACTCAACCCCAAGTCATTGCTGTTCTTCCTTGCCTTCATGCCACAGTTCCTTGATCCGGCAGCACCCGCCATTCCCCAGCTCATTATTCTGGGCATGACCTTCCTCTGTCTGGGGTTGATCAACGACATTGGCTACGCTCTGCTTGCATCCAGTGGCGGCAAACTGCTCAGCAGCCCGATTCAGCGGTTGATGCATCGCGCTGGCGGTGTATGCATGGTGGGGGCAGGCATGGCAACCGCTATGCTGCGTAGACCATGACCGAGAGCTGGTTCGTAATTCGAAGCAGCTTGACACAAGCAAATGTATTCACAATACTGCAAAAAGTGTATACAGTTTTCTCGAGTGGCGGAAATACCTACTGCCCTTGCCAACAGCAACGGTTACCAACAGCAATGGTTGCCAACAGCAACACCAGCCAAATGCCAAAGGAGTGACAATATGAAGACTCGTAAAGCTCTCGCCTTGCGCCTCGCCCTGGCCACCACAGCTCTGGCCGCTCTACCCTTCGTTGGCGCTTCCTCTGCGATGGCCGAGGAAGAAAACGTCGCGGAAGAGTGCGCGCTGACCATCAGCAGTAACGACCAGATGCAGTTCGACAAGAGTGAGTTGAGCGTTCCGGCCAGTTGCTCGACTGTCAGCCTGACTCTCGAACACAGCGGCACCATGGACAAGACCGTGATGGGCCACAACTGGGTGCTGAGCGCGACTGACGACTATGAAGATGTCGCCAAGGAAGGAATGCAGGCAGGGCCAGAGGCCGGTTATCTGCCCGCCGATGACGACCGTGTACTGGCGGCTACCGATGTAATTGGTGGCGGCGAAAGCACCACCATCGAGTTTTCCACCGAAGGCCTCGCCGGCAAGGACTTGACCTTCTTCTGCTCCTTCCCCGGCCATTACTCAATGATGAAGGGCACTTTCCAGGTCAGCGAGTGATGCTCGGGTCCTGAACCTGTATGGGAATCCGCCGGGGTCTGTCGTTCGGGCCATGAGGGCAGTCAACCGGCGGTTTCCCATTCTGACGGCGTGGATCAGCGTGCGTTCGCGTACACAGTGCCGGTGCACGGGTCAGTGATCCTACAGCAGCCGCTGATCGCGCAGCCCTATCTGATCTGGCCGGCCCCACCTCTATCCGCGGAAATCGTTCAACAGATCAAGGCAACGTGCTCGGGAACTGCTCCAGGCCTCTGATAAAGCGTTGCTTGTAGTCCTCGAACAGCTTGGGATCCTGCTTGAAGTTGGCTACCACCGAGGCGTGATCGACCGTCAGAATTCGCGGCAGATCCTCGAGACTGGTCGCGGAATGCTTAGGCCCCAGACCGATCTGTAGATCACCGGGCGCCTGCAACCAACGCTGAATTCCGGCGGCAGTGAATTGCGCCTTTTGGGCATCGCTCAGAGCCTCGACACGCAACGGCGCGCGCAGTGCCAGCTCAGCGACCAGACGCAGAGCCGGATTGAGATCACCTGAACGCGGCTTGTCCTCATCGCTGCTCTGTTCGCCTTCGGCATCCGGGTCTAGTGAGACCAACTGCGCCACACTCATGCTGGTACCGGCCTCATCACTGACCAGCAGAGCCAGGGCAATGGGGCGTGACTGATCGTCAACCAGTGCCAGCAGACGTGCCGCCTCCTGCTTGAACAGCACACCCAGCACCCCGGCAAATGTCGCCAATGGCGTAATGCCCGCCTGGTGCCCGTAGGCTTCGGCACACAGGCGTGCCAGACAGGCCTCACGCTGCTGGAGATTGTTGATCTTGACGACCTTCATGGATGACCTCTTCTGTAACTGTTTACCAACGGCTGAAACATCGCTCCGGGATTCAAGACCAGGCCATGGACAGCCGCCCTGGTGCGACGAATCGGGCGAGACTAGCATATTCCCGCCTCAGGCTCTCCCCCTGCCTCTGTCCTGATCCTTCCGTCCCCGGACATCTATCACCGTCCTGTCATCAATCACTGAGACAATCCTGACGATACCGGTACTGGCAGTGTCGACCCACTTGACCGATGATGGGCAGACGCCAGGCCTGAACAGGCCAGGCGGCACTCCGACATGGACGATCCGGCAACCGAGGACACCCGATGGCCCTACCCCGCGTAGATCTGCCGCGCTTGATGGCGCACCGTGGGCTCTCTGCCCATGCGCCGGAAAATACCCTCGCCGCAATCCGCGCCGCTCATGCGGCAGGATTCGAATGGGTGGAACTCGACGTGCAACTGCTCGGCGATGGTACGCCGGTGATCTGGCACGATCCGGGAATGCGGCGCTGCTCCGACGGACGAGGCAAGCTATCGAAACTTCGGCTTGAGCAGGCACGCGAGTTTGATGTTGGTGCCTGGTTTGCCGACGGCTTTCGTGGCGAACGCATGGCGACACTCGATGAGACACTGGCAGTGATGGCCGAACTGGGGATGGGCCTCAACCTTGAGCTGAAGGTGGCGCGTGGACGCGACCCCGAGGCCCTCGCGGAATCCGCGATCCCGCGCCTGCTTGAAGCGTTGCCTTACGAACGTCGATTGGTATCCTCGTTCAGCCCCGCCGCTCTGGAGCACTCACGCAGCCTCGCCGATGCTTCAAGTCTGGCGCTTGGAGTGCTCTGCGAATCGCTGCCGCGCGGCTGGCAAGCGCAAGTGGATGCCATCCAGGCCTACAGCATCCACTGCGACTGGAAGCGCCTCAAGGAAAAGCGCGCACGCCAGATCAGCGAAGCCGGTATCGCCCTGCTCTGCTACACCGCCAATGACCCGCTCGCCTTTAAATCACGCTGGGACTGGGGTGTCGCCGGTGTTATCTCCGACGACCCCGGACGCTTCATCGCGGCGGGTATCTCGCAACAGTGACCCTCATCAGCCACTCTTACCAACCAACTTCAGAATGGCCGGCATATCCAGTTGTTCTTCAATGGCATCGGCCAGCCGATCCAGTTGCTGCTCGCGGTGAGCGTCGAGATCAATCCGCCGCCGCTCGGCAGACGCCAGACCCAGCAGGGACAACAAGGCCTCGCAGGCATCCGGGCCATCGAACAGGCCATGCAGATAGGTGCCCACTATCCGACCATCTGCACTGATGGCCCCTTCGATACGTCCCTCGAGGCTCATCAATGACTGTTCCAGCGCCGCACCACGGCTGACACCGTTATGGATCTCATAGCCGTGGATACTGCAGCTGCCTGTGGCGGTCGATAGACGACCGCTGACGCGACGCAGTTGCTTGCCAGGCGCCATGGTCGTGGTCATCTGCAGCAGACCAAAACCGGCGACACCTCCCGGTTCACCCTCGATGCCATCGGGATCATTGACCCATTCACCCAGCATCTGGAAACCACCGCAGATTCCCAACACCCTCCCGCCATAGCGCAGATGCTGCTGGATACGCTGCTCCCAACCCTGTTGGCGCAGCCACTCGATATCGGCACGGGTGTTCTTGCTGCCCGGCAACAGGATGACATCAGCAGCAGGCATCGGCTGATCAGGGCCAACCAGCGATACCGCTACCCGCGGGTGCAGTCGCAGCGGGTCAAGGTCGGTGTGGTTACTGATACGCGGCAGGACCGGCACCACCACCTTGAGCATCCCCTCGTCATCCCCTTCGCTGCGCTGCTGGAGCGACAGGCTGTCTTCGGCATCCAGCATCAGCCCCTGCAGGTACGACAATACGCCGAGCACCGGCTTGCCCTCGCGTTGCTCGAGCCATTCAAGGCCGGGTTCCAGTAGACCGATATCGCCACGAAAGCGGTTGATTACCAGTCCCTGAATGCGTGCGCGTTCCGATGCCGAAATCAGCGCCAGGGTACCGCACAACTGAGCGAAGACCCCACCACGGTCGATATCCGCCACCAGTAATACCGGGCAGTCGATGGCCTCGGCAAAGCCCATGTTGGCAATATCGCCTTCACGCAGGTTGACCTCGGCAGGACTCCCCGCGCCCTCGGCAATGATCACGTCATAGCGGCTCGACAACCGCTGCCAGCACTCCATCACCGTATCCCGCGCACGACGCTTGTAGGCGTGATAGTCCAGCGCCTGCATGCTGCCGATCGCCTTTCCGGCCAGGATCACCTGGGCACCACGGTCGCTTTCCGGCTTGAGCAGCACCGGATTCATATCGGTATGGGGTGCCACGCCTGCCGCCTGTGCCTGGAGCGCGGTCGAACGGCCGATCTCTCCGCCTTCGGCGGTCACTGCGCTGTTGAGCGCCATGTTCTGCGGCTTGAACGGTGCCACGCTGATGCCGCGTCTCTGCAAGGCTCGGCACAAGCCGGCGACAACCGTGCTCTTGCCTGCATCCGAGGTCGTTCCCTGTACCATCAAGGTCGCCATGCTACAGCTCGACTCCCTTCTGGGCCTTGATGCCCTGATCCTTGAAGGCATGCTTGACCACTCGCATATCGGTCACGGTATCGGCCAGTTCGACAAGTGGCTGAGGGGCGTTGCGACCGGTGACCACCACATGCTGCATCGGCGGGCGCGCCTGCAGGTCATCGAGCACCTGATCGAGGTCGAGATAGCCATGGCGCAGGGCAATGTTCAACTCATCGAGCACCACCAGTTGCACCTCGGGGTCCTTGAGCACCTTGCGCACCTGCTGCCAGGCCTCCTCGGCGGCACAAATATCACGCTCACGGTCCTGGGTATCCCAGGTGTAGCCCTCGCCCATGACATGGAAGCTGACACCGGACTGGTTGCGGAAGAAAGCTGCTTCGCCGGTGGCAAAAGCGCCCTTGATGAACTGTACGATGGCGACTTTCATGCCATGTCCCAAGGCTCTGGCAACCATGCCGAATGCCGACGAACTCTTGCCCTTGCCGGGGCCGGTGAGTACCAACAGCACGCCCTGTTCGCGATCGGCACGGGCAATGCGTTCACGCATGACTCGCTGTCGGTGGGCCATGCGTTGGGCGTGGCGTTCAGGATCCACGTCTGGTCGTGTCATGAGATTCTCCTTGAGCCGCTGCTGATGGGAATGATGTGGATGGGAATGATGCGGGTGGGAATGGTGTAGAGGAAAAGGCTGCCGCACGCGGTAGAAATACCGGCACACCATCGATATCCGCGGTGATCAACGGCTGGTCATAGAGCCGTTCCAGGGCGCTGGTCACCAGCATCTCGTCCCGCGGCCCCCAGCACGCCTCACCATCGGGGTACAACAGCAACAGATGATCGCACCAGCGCGCGGCGAGATTGAGGTCATGCAGGCACATCACCACCGCACTGCCATGACGCGCCTGCTCATCGAGCAGTGCCATGACTTCGACCTGGTGATGCAGATCGAGATGATTGGTCGGCTCATCGGCCAGCCAGATATCCGGCGATTGCGTCAGCACCGTGGCGATACTGACTCGCTGACGCTCACCACCGGACAGCGTGGCCAGCGAGCGCTGGGCAAGGTGGTCGATACCCAGCCGTTTGAGGGCCAGATGAGCACGCTCGATATCTTCGGCGCTCTCGTTGTGCCAGGCACGCAGGTATGGATGGCGCCCGATCAGCGCGGTCTCCAGCACCGTCGCTGGAAAGTCGTCATGACGCTCCTGAAACACCAGACCGACATGTTGCGCCGCCTGACGCCGCCGCCAACTGGCCAGCGGCCGGTCACCGAGAACCACCTGCCCGTCGGCCGGTTGACGCAGCCCCGCCAACGTATGCAACAGTGTGGTCTTGCCGACTCCATTGGGCCCGAGAATCCCCCAGCGGCTGCCAGGCTCCACCGTCAGTGACAACGCCTGGCCCAGAGAGCGGTCGGGGATATCGATCTGCAACGCATCACAATGCAGGCGCATGGCAGTCAACTCCGGCTACGGTGCAGCAGATACAGAAAGGTCGGCACGCCGATCAATGCAGTAATCACGCCCACCGGCAGCTGCTGTGGCGCGATCACCGTACGCGCGAGAGTGTCGGCAAAGGTCAGCAGTGCGCCACCGGCCAGCAACGAGGCCGGCAGAATCAACCGCTGATCGGCCCCGAGGCGAAGCCGCAGCATATGCGGCACCATCAGTCCGACAAATCCCACGCTCCCGGCAGTCGTCACCGCAATCGCAGTGGCCAGGCTGGCAGCCAGATACAACAACCATTCCAGCGGGCGTACCGCCACACCCAGCGCCGCGGCCTGTAACCCGCCGCGCGCCAGCACGTTGAGTGTGCGCCCCAATGGCACCAGCACCAGCATGCTCAACAGGGCAACGCTGAGTACCGGCCAGGGGCTGCCAGCATAAGCCATGTCGCCCATCAGCCAGTAAAGCATGCCCGGCAGCTGCTCAACCGGACTGACGGCGAGCAGGAAGGTGATGATTGCCCCCCAACCAGATGCCAGGACGATACCCGTCAACAGCAGGCGAGCTGGCGTCCAACTGCCGCTACCGTGGGCGAGGGCGAAAACAATCAGCGTCGACACCAGCGCTCCGACGAAGGCCGACGCCGAGACCAGGGCTGTGCCCAGACCGGCCAGCATTGCCAGCAACGCCGCCACCGACGCCCCGCCGGACAGCCCCAGCACATAGGGATCGGCCAACGGATTACGCAACAATACCTGCATCAAGGCGCCTGCCAGAGCCAACAAGGCACCAGTGCCGAACGCGGCCAGCGCACGTGGTAAGCGCAGCTCCCACACCAGCGTATGGTGCAATGGGCTGCCCTTGCCGACCAGCGTGGCCAGCATCTCGCTGGGTGCCAGACTGACACTGCCCAACGCCAGCGACGCCAGAATGGCCGCGAGGCCCAGCAGCGCCAGCCATAGTAGCGGCCTGAAGCGCGCGCCCTGCAGAGCGGCACGGGAATGATCAGCGGCGAGCACGTACGGTCTCCAGGTGCTGACAGAGCGCGCGGGTGCCCTCGACCAGGCGAGGGGTGGCACGTTGTACCAGATCGGGGTTGATGAAGAACAGGTTATCGCGCTGCACGGCCTGCATCTGCGTATAGCGCCGCCAGGCCTCGAGCCAGGTGGAGTCAGCCTTGCCCATACCGCCGCTAATGATGGCTTCAGGGTCGGCTGCCAACACCGCCTCCTCGGCGATCCGCGGCACTAGCGGAGCCTGATCGGCAAAGACATTGACGCCACCACACAGCGCCAGTGAACGACTGATCCAATGCTCACCGTTGACGGTCATCAACGGACTTTCCCACACCTCGTAGAACACCTCCACCGGCTCGGCATCGTGATAATGCTCGGTCAGCTCACTGACGTTCTGACGCAAACTGGTGGCTGCCCGTTGAGCGACCTCGCTGGTTCCGGCGAGAGTTCCAAAATGCTCAAGCGTCGTGGCGATGGCCTCGAAATTGTCAGCATCAGCATGGAATACAGGAATGTTCAGCTCGCCCAACCGCTCGATCTGCTCTCGCGGATTGCCCCCCGCCCAGGCGACGACCAGATCAGGCTCCAGCGCCAGCAACGCCTCCAGATCGAGGCGGTCGTAACTACCGATACGTGGTAGCTCCTCGGCCTGAGGTGGGTAGTCACTGAAACTCACCGCCCCCACCACCTGATCACCCGCTCCCGCGGCAAACAGCAACTCGGTGACGCTGGGGGACAGCGCGACGATACGCTGGGCAGGATGCTCCAGACACACCTGCTGCTCGGCATCATCCATCACACAGGCTGACGCGGCTTGCACCGTCAGCGAATAGCTCAAGGCAGGCAGCACGGCGGCCCATAGCGTCAATAGCCCGATGCGCACCTGCTGCCTACCCACCATTATTCGCCGAACCCGACGGTCAGCCATGCGGTACGGCCAGGATTGATATAGTCCCAGCCTTCGAAAGAACTCGAGGTCGCGTACTCACGATCGAAGACATTCTCCACCGACAGGCGGGCCTTCCAGCCCGGCGCAAAGCGCCAGCCCGCGCGCAGATCCAGGCTGCCGTAACCCGCCAGGCGCTGGTCATTGGCCTCATCGTTGTAGCGGTGGTTCTGGGCAACGAAGGAGGTTCCCAGGTTCCAATCGCCCAACTGGCGGTCGGCATCCAGTCGCAGGGTCTGGGTCGCACGCCGAGCCAACTGGTTTCCAGTATCGCGATCCTCTGGGTCGGTATAGGTCGCCGCCGCGGCCAGGCTCCACTGGTCGATATCGATACCCGCCGACAGTTCGATACCGCGAATGCGTGCGCTGTTGACGTTATAGGGCGCAGAAATGCCATCGCGCCGGGTATTGGCGATCATGTCCTCGATATCCGTTTGGTACAGCGCGAGATCCCAGAAGGCGTTCCGGAACTGGCCACGCACGCCAAGCTCCCAGCTCTCGGA
This sequence comes from Halomonas huangheensis, assembly GCF_001431725.1. Classification (NCBI taxonomy): domain Bacteria; kingdom Pseudomonadati; phylum Pseudomonadota; class Gammaproteobacteria; order Oceanospirillales; family Halomonadaceae; genus Halomonas; species Halomonas huangheensis. The sequence goes on from NZ_CP013106.1 coordinate 2,951,139, forward strand.
GTCTTCGGCATTGAGATCGGGATTGCCATAGTCCGGGTAATAGAGCTCATTGAAGGTCGGGGCACGGAAGGCGGTGCCATAGCTGCCACGCAGCGTGTGATGAGAATCCAACTGATAGCCCAGCGCCAACTGGCCGGTCACCTCTTCACCATATGACTCATTGTCATCGTAGCGCAGGCCAGCCTGTACGCTGAAGGGCTCGAAATCCAGCAGGGCCTGGGTAAAGACCGCGACGTTGTCACGGCTGTCATTGTCGAAGTTGGTGGAACTGTCGACTTTATCTTCGAGGTACTCCGCACCAGCCACCAGCTCATGGCGACCAATATTGAAGGTATTGTCCCAACGCGCGGTATGAGTAGTGGTGTCGAAACGAGAGTAGCCATAATCAGCGTAATCATCGAGTTGATCCTGAGCCTGACTCAGGGTCACTCGCGATGTCCAGTTGCCGGTCACCGGCAGCTCGGCAAAGGCACCGGCCACCTGTTGTACATAATCCGAGTCGCCACCCTCATACTCGGTATTACCGCTGGCCCGCAAGCCAATCACACCCAGTTGTCCGCCGCCAGCGAGGTCCTGCGCGACACGCACCAGCCCCGACGTATTGTCGTAGCCCTTGTCTTCCCCACCTTCACGCACCGGTGCGCCACCGGTGTTGAGATGACTGGCACTGAACTGGTAGTGGGTCCCTTTGCTCTCCCCGGCCAGGCTGGCAAAACCGCGTACACCATCGGGCGAACCACCGCCAATGCTGATGCTCGGCCTGGGCTCGCCGCCACCATCATCACGTGTGAACAACTGCACCACACCACCCACCGCATCGGCACCGTACAGTGCACCACGTGGGCCACGCACGACTTCAATACGCTCGAACATCTGCGGATCGAGGAACTGCCACCCCGGTCCACCATTGGTGGCGGAACGCAGGCGGATACCATCGATCATCAACAGCGCGGACTGGCTGCCGGTGCCGCGCAGATACAGGCTGGCATTCTTGCCGAAGGCTCCGTTGGTCGACATATCAACGCCTGGCTGACCGCGCAGCGCATCGGTCAGGCTGACCGGGTCACGACGGCGCAGCGTTTCCTTGTCGATAACACTGACCGAGGCCAGCGACTGGCTGGCAGTACGCGGTGTAAGGGTCGCGGAAACCACCACTGGATCGAGGGTGATGGTTGCGTCGTTGTTATCGGATGTCTGGGCGCTGGCCTCGGCAACCAGCAGCCAGGGCGCGGCAAAAAGCCCTGGCAAGATGCCGACACGGCCGGGGGTGAAGGAGCGAAGCATGTAGGTATCCCTTGGCGCCATGCGCACCCGCATGACGTGAACCCTGAGTCTTCCAGGGAGGGATGGCAACGGAGAGGCGTCGGATAAGAGAGCACCTTGCCGTCGGGAGCCCACCGCCCCTGGCATGGAATCTCAGGCCGGTCTCCGGGCTGACGAGTCAACACAGGGTGTTGGATACGACCACCTTCCCGTGACTGTCATGCAGTACACAGTGGCGTTCATGGGCCGTATTTAACTCGATCACCGTTGCGGGGGCAGCGTCGGAATATCACCGACTTCCCGTTTCACCCCAACACATCTGCGGGAAAGCCGAGACGGTGTGCGCTCAAGACTTTCCCTCGTGTGCTTGCGGGGCACCTGAGAGTGTCGCGTAAACTAGCAGTGGCCGTCGCGGGCGTCAAACGGCGTGCGACAGACGCCACGTTACTCACGGGTTAGAAAGAGATGACTTGAGACAACGGACCAGTCCATGGCGTACATACCACACTTGCTGCGCCACACATGCGGCGTCCTGGGCCAGCCAGCCGGCCAGATCCCTCAGCCGCCGCTGCTCGGACTCAAGCGGGACGATGCCTCGCCCGACCTCCGGTACGATCAGAATGATCTCAGTCCTGCTTTCATTCTCGCCAGATGACACCCGAGACCAAAGGTTCAGTCCAGCCTGCCAATATTTGCGTAGTGTCTCGTCATCATGTTCCCGTAATTGTTCAGCCAACCAGTCCAGCCAGCCGTCGATCACCAGCGGCAGTTCGTCAACCTCCGCGCCTCGATCCAGAGCCTGTCCGGCGGTTAGCCAATGTGCCAAGGGAAAACGTTGCCTTACGCAATCTCGCTTGCCGGCGCAGGCACCGCCAAGGAAGAGCTGCATTGCCATTCTCCCGACTGTTGGATAAATACCCAGCGCCGCCCCGCGGCCTGGCCGACTACGCCATCCCAGAACGCGACACCGTCATGGACACGACGTAGTTCACGGATCACACCACCATGGGTGACGACCAACACCTTACGGTGCTGCTCAGCCTGCGCCCGAGCGAAGATATCGCCTAACGCAAGGTGCAATCGTTGACGCAACTGCTCCGCCGATTCACCACCGGGAGGGGCCATTTCGCCAGCGCTGTCGATCCAATCGCGATAGATGGCATGCTCCTTCAGTTCTTCCCAACTACGACCCTCGAACTCACCGAAGTCATTCTCACGCAGACGCTCATCTCGACGTGCCTCGGGCCAGCCCCGCCCTTCGGAGATATGTGCCAGTGTCTGACGACAGCGCTTGAGATCACTGCTGACCACGGCATCGAAATGCTCCCCGGCCAACTCGTCACGCAGGCGATCCATATCGGGTAGTGCATCCGGCAGCAGCAGTTCGATATCGCGCTGTCCCTGGTAACGCTTGTCGAGGTTCCATTGCGTCAGACCATGGCGAACCACCACCAACTCGAGATACATACCATCAGCCATACTTCTCCTCCTTCGATTGCGGCGCCCAACATATCGCCATTGATGCCCTGGAACAGGCGCCTTACGACAGCCACAGCACCAGCGACAAACACCAGACAAGCTACCAGCAACAGCAGCCCCATACTGCCCGCCACCAGGCATATCACCAGCGGAACAATCGCCGCTCGGGCCAGGTCGCACCACCCCAGCCCCTGCTGCCAGGCATGGGCCAATCCATGCGGACGCGCCGCGGGCACACGAACCAACAGCGCCACGGCCATGAAGCGCGCCAGGCCAGGAACCACCACCAGCCACAGCGCGCTGGCCTCGGATGCCAACAGCGTACACACCAGCGCCAGCTTCCAGGCGAGATGAAACACCAACGCCAGAATCGCAAAGCTGCCGACCTGGGAATCCTTCATGATTTCCCAGCGACGCTCGAGAGAGGCATTACTGCCCAGGGCATCGGCCAGGTCCATCAATCCATCCAGATGCAGGCCACCGGAAATGGCGACCCACAGCGAGACCAGCAACAAGGCCAGCAATGGTTCGGGCAATGCACCCAACACTGCGGACACTGCCCACAGCAACATGCCAATCAGCAATCCCACCAGCGGGTAGGCACATACTGCCCAACGCCGCGTAGCGGGATTCCACCGGCACTGTACCGGTAACGGCAAGCGGGTCAGAAACTGCAGCGCCAGCCCCAGCCCCTCCAATGCATCACGCCATGTGGCGCGAGGCGGCAGCGACTCATCGACCATCCTGTGGACTCCTTTCCCACGCTTCAACACCGGGATCTTGAACCTTCCAATCGAGCGGGCATCCCGCCACAACTTCCATGACACGATCCGCCTGCTGAGCCATGTCGCGGTGGAGAAGCTGAAGAAACGAGAGATACTGCCAGACCAACGCATCCGACGGCGGCAGTTCTTCATTGAGATCATTGGATACCACCACCAGCGCGATATCGCGTTGACGAGCATCCGCCACCAGGCGCTGCAACATTGCGCGCCCATCAGACTCACTCCACGCGCTGGCGAACATCAGCTGGCTGGCCCATAGCGTCAAACAGTCCAGCAATACCGTATCGCCCGCAGCCACATGGCGCCAGGCCGTGAACAGGTCCACCGGGGCTTCAAGTGTCACCCAGTCGTCACCACGGCGCTCGCGATGATGATCAATGCGCTGCAACATCTCACCATCACTGCGTGCGGCGGTTGCCAGATAGCAGAGACGCGTCCGCCTTCCCCGCTGCCGCCAGAGCTTCTCAGCGAGCCGCTCCGCCACCTGACTCTTGCCACTGCGGGCTCCGCCACTGACGAAGGCAATCACCTGGTAGCTCCACCAGCATCGTCCGCGCAGTTCGGTAACGTATCCAGCCCGGCCTTCGACACGTTCTGCAACAGGTTTTGCAACACACCCAACAGCGCATCATTGATCGCCGGCGTGGACAGTGCGAGACGCAGCCAGGCACCGTCGAGGCCGGCAAAGGTATGGGTATGCCGGGCGATAAAGCCATTCTCGGCGAGATGACGCAGCAGTGCTTCGCCGTCAGCTGGCGTGGCCTCACCCGCCATCCGACACAACACAAAATTGGCATGACACTCCGCTACCACCAACCCCAGTTTGCGCATACGCATCGGCACACGTCGTTGCTCGGTCGCCACCCACCGGCTGGTCGCTTCGGCGAAGGCGTGATCCTCCAGCAGATGCGGAACGATCGAAGCTGCCAGACCATTGACACTCCAGGCACTCTGGCCGGCGGCAAAGCGCTGGATGCGCTCGGCACTGGCCAGCAGATAGCCGATACGCAGCCCCGGCAGGGTGTAGAACTTGGTCAGTGAGCGCAGCAGCACCAACGGATAATCCCGCTCAAACAGATCATCGAGCGGCGTCTGCTCCACGGCGAACTCGATGAAGGCTTCATCGACCACCACCAGAGTGTCGCTGCTGCGCGCGGCTTCGAGCAACGCTTCGATCTCTTCGCGTGACACGCAGGTCGCGGTAGGATTATTGGGCCGACAAAGAAACATCAGGTCGACATCCACAAGTCGGTCGATGAGTGCTGCCAGCGGCAACTGGAAGTCCTCACCCGCCAGAGCAATACGCTCGACCGACAGGCCACTGGCGGCACAGGACCGCGCATATTCACCGAAGGTCGGCTCAACGATCAGCGCCCGTCCTCCACGGTAAGCGCGTGTCACCAGATCGATGGCCTCCGCGCCGCCATTGGTCAGCCACACCTGCTCTTCCGCCAACCCATGCTGCTCGGCAAGCGCCTGGCGAGCCGCTCGGCATTGGCCATCGGGGTAGCGATACAATTCGGTGAGATTGCGGCTTAACCAGTCCGGTACCCAATCGGGAGGACCGAGTGGATTGAGGCTGGCACTGAGGTCCTTCCAGCCTGGCGACGGCCGAACTCCCAACTGCTCGAATATCGCGCCTGCCTGGCCACCGTGTGCAGGCCACGGCCCTGGTTGCGTCATATCTGCGGCCCCGCTCATCGACATCTTCACAGCATCATCCTCATCCGTACAGGTCGATCAGTACAGGTTGATCAGCACCAGCTTCAGCAGCACCATTCCTGCCAGCATCAAGCAGACACCCAGGGTACCGGCGTACAGACAGTGCACCACGCCCTTGATATGTTCCGCACTCAATTGCTGACGCGGTTCGCCCAGCAACGCTCGCTCAGAGATCTGATCGCCATAGTGGTTACGTCCCCCCAACTGCACACCCAACAGGTTGGCGGCCATGGCTTCCGGCCAGCCACTGTTGGGACTGGGATGGCGAGGAGCCTGAGCGCAGGTGGCTCGCCATGCGCCGCTACTGTGCAAACCAGGCAGCCCCCAGGATAGCAGCCACATCGCGAACGCGGTGAGGCGTGCGGGCAGCCAGTTGAGGACATCATCCAGCCGGGCCGATGCCCAACCGAAGTCCGCGTAACGCTGATTGCGATAACCCACCATCGAGTCCAGCGTGTTGACCGCCTTGTAGGCCAGTGCCAGCGGAGCCCCACCCAGCATCGCCCATACCAGCGGCGCGGTGATGCCATCGACGGTATTCTCGGCCACGCTCTCGACACAGGCTCGGGTCACACCACGCTCATCCAACTGAGTGGTGTCACGGCCGACAATATGACTCACCGCGCGACGTGCCGCGACGAGATCGCCGGCGGCAAGAGGCCGATATATTGCGTGAGCCGCGCTGACCAGCCCGCGAGTCGCCAGGCACGATGCCAGCAACAGGATCTCGGCAAACACACACAGCCAGACACTGATTGCACTGAGCACCGCAAGCAACAAGGTAGCGATCATCCAACTGGCGATAACCACCGTCAGCGTCAGACACACGCCTCGCCAACGTCGCTGTCGGGGCGAACCGCGATTCCACTGCCGTTCGAGGACAGCGATGGCCCTGCCCATCAATACCACCGGATGCGGTAGCCAACGGGGATCGCCGATCACCAGGTCCAGGCACAGCCCCAGCATCGCCATCAAGGCCAGTTCGGGAGACAGGATCATAACGGCCTGGTTTCCGGCTCTGCCGTGACTCCTGCATCGTCAAAGGTGGCCATTTCAGCGAGTACCGCGCAAGCCGAACGCAACAGCGGATACGCCAATGCCGCGCCACTGCCCTCGCCCAACCGCAGGCCCAGGGATAACAACGGCTCTACGCCAAGCGCCTGCAATGCATGGCCATGCCCGGACTCATCGGAACGATGGCCGGCAATCAGGTAGTCGCTGGCGTCGGGGCAGAGTCGCGTGGCTGCCAGAGCGGCGACCGTGGCGATAAAGCCATCCACCACCACCGGTAATCGCGCTGCAGCGGCGGCCAGACAAGCGCCCGCCATGGCGGCAATTTCAAGGCCACCAAGCTGAGCCAACACGGCAAGCGGATCGGCTTCGGTACGCGCCCTCGACAATGCCTTTTCGATGACCCGGCACTTGTGCGCCAGCCGCTGATCATCGATGCCCGTGCCTCGCCCGACGACCTGTTGTAGCGACAGCCCTGTCCAGGCGGCGAGCAGCGCACTGCTGCTACTGGTATTGGCAATGCCCATCTCGCCGAGGATCAGGCTACGACAGCCCTGATGACGCGCTCGCTCCACCGCGCGCACTCCGACCATCAGCGCCTCGCGGGCTTCATCGAGTGACATCGCGTCTTCTACAGCGATATTGCCGGTGCCATTGCGCACCCGATCGATAATCACGCCTTCAATGCCTTCGCAACTGGTGACGACGCCTACGTCCACCACTTCCAGATAGGCGTCGATCTGCTTCGCCAGCACATTGATCGCTGCGCCACCGGCAGCAAAGTTGGCGACCATCTGCGCCGAGACCTCCTGGGGGAAGGCCGACACGCCCTCGGCGGCGATACCGTGATCCGCCGCAAACACCAACACCGCTGGAGCATCCACGCGCGGCAAAGGTTGCGCGGTAATCCCCGCCAACTCAGCCGCCAGCCACTCAAGACGCCCGAGGCTGCCTCGCGGTTTAGTCAGTTGGTCGAGACGTGCCAGGGCCGCGGCTCGGCTAGCGGCGCAGGCCGGCTGGATAGATTCCAGCATGATATCGAGATTGCTCACTCAGCTATTCCAGTTCGCCAGGCAGGGGAAAGTCGATGGCGGTTGGTCACCACCGCTGTGCAACGCAGCTTAACAGATCGACGGCTGGCGTATCCGCCCCGAAGGCCGCTCCAACCGCGCTGAACCACGCTTAACTACACCACGCCAGTCGCTACTGGCCCCCGCCATAAGAGCTACACCACATTGCGAAAACGCATGATATGGCTGCCATCGAGCGGATCCTCGATCAGGTCCGCATGAACGCCAAAGGTGTGGCGCAGTCGAGTGGAGGTCAGCACCTGGCCGGGAGGCCCGACGTCAATCAACCGCCCCTTGTCCATTACGCCGATACGGTCGCAATTCATGGCCTGGTTGAGATCGTGCAGAGCAATCACCACGGTGACCGGCAGCTGTCGGACCAATTGCAGAATTGATAACTGGTGGCGGATATCGAGGTGGTTGGTCGGTTCGTCGAGCAACAGGATCTTCGGCTGCTGAGCCAGGGCGCGAGCAATATGAATGCGTTGGCGTTCGCCACCGGATAGCGTATGCCAGAGCCGATCGGCAAGATGCCGCATATCGACATCCCCCAGCGCACGTTCGACGACCGCATCGTCGTCGCTGGACCAGGGACGTAGCGGCAAGAGAAATGGTGTACGTCCCAGCGACACGACCTGGCGTGCCGTGACGCGATCCGTGGTATCGGCCTGCTGCTCGACCAGAGCTACGTGGCGAGCAATGTCCCGCCGGCGCATTCCCGACATTGCTCGATCATCCACCATCACCGCGCCACGACGAGGCTTGCGCAAGCCGGCAAGCAGACGCAGCAATGTAGTCTTGCCAGAACCATTTGGGCCGACAAGGCCAAACATCTCGCGGGGCTCCACCTCGAGGCTGACATTATCCAGCAGCCGGCGTCCCTGAACGGTCCATTCGAGCTGTTCAGCACTCAGTTTCATCGTCTTCTCATGCCTCTGATCATGATCAGTGCGAAGGCCGGGGCACCAATCAGCGAGGTGATGACACCGATCGGCAATACCTGCCCTGACACCAGCGTGCGCGAGAGGATATCCGAGCCGATCAGAAAAACCGCACCGGCCAGTGCCGAAGCCGGTACCAGACGAGTGTGACGACTACCGACGATAAAGCGCATGGCATGTGGGATCACCAGTCCGACGAAGCCGATGGCACCGACCATCGAGACCATGACTGCAGTCACCAATGCCATGCTGACAATCAACACGCTGCGCACCGGGCGCACAGCAATCCCCATCGAGGCGGCACTATCGGCACCAAAGGTGAAGACATCCAGAGCCCGCCTGTGCCACAGGCATATCAACAGCCCCGCTAGCGCCGTGGGCACCGCCAGCACCACGTCGTCCCAGCGTACGCCGGAGAGATTGCCCAGCAACCAGAACATGATGCTGCGGGCCTGCTCGGCACTGGCAGATTTGGCGATCATGAAGGCAGTCAAGGCGCTGAACAGTTGTGAGCCGGCAATACCGGCGAGAATGATGACTCCGTTCGCCTGGCTGCTACGCCCGCTCCAGGCACCACCGCTGGCCACATGGGCCAACAGCACCACCAGAGCAAACGCCAGCCCGGCCCCGGCAAAGGCGCCTGCCGAGAGAGTGAAAGCGCCGGCACCGATACCGACGACAGTCACGGCCACCGCGCCGGTCGAGGCACCCGCCGATATTCCCATCAGATACGGATCGGCCAGCGGATTGCGTAATAGTGCCTGCAGAACGACACCGGCCAGCGCCAGCCCGGCACCGCAGCCAGCGGCAACGATGGCACGACTCAGACGGTAGTTCCAGATGATGCCAGCATCTATCCGATCGACCACATAGTTCGCACCCAACAACTGATTGGCCAACACCTTGAGGACAGTCGCCATCGAGATCGATGTCTCTCCGATAGCGGTGCCGGCAATCAATGCGCCAAACAGGATCAGCGGCGTCAACCACACCCAACGCCAACGGAACTCCCTCGGCAGCGCCAGGGAAACAAGTGCAGTATTCATCATGGTGACAAGGACATGGTCGACAGGGCATCGGCCAATGTCTCGAGGCCGAAAATCGTCCGCATGGTCGCACTCATGGCGTGGGCATCCATTTCCACAATATGTCCATTCCTTACCGCCGACATTTCACGGGCCACAGGATCGCTGTGCAGAAAATCAAGCTTACTCTCGACATCATCGGCAGGATAACGGCGGCGATCCATACGCGCGACCACAATGATGTCCGGATCAGCTCTGGCGATGGTCTCCCAGCCGACGGTAGGCCACTCCTCATCGGATTCAATCACATTGCGAATGCCGAGCTTGTCCATCATGTAACCCGGCGCCCCCAGACGGCCAGCGACATAAGGATCAGTCGCCGCATCAGGAGACGAGAACCAGAACACCGCCGACAGATCGTCCGGGAGCTCAAGCCCTTCAGCGCGGGTGATGGCACGGCTCTCACGAGACTTGAGCTCTGCGACCAGCGCATCGCCCTGCTGCCGGGCATCCATGATCATCGCCAGCTCGGTGATGCCCTTGTAGATCGAGTCCGTGGAAAAGGCGGCGACGCGGGTACCGTCACCACCGGTGGCATTATTCTTGGTATCGCAATCGGCGGGCATGATGTAGCTGGCGATGCCCAAGTCATGAAATTGGCTCCGGGTGGCAACGCTGCCAGTGGGGCCGACATGCCACTCATACTGGACAGCGACAAGATCGGGTTTACGATTCACCACTGCTTCGAAGCTGGGATCATTGTCGGCAATACGCTCGATACCGGCATTGATCTCACGGAACTGCGGCAATACCGGGTTGAACCACACCGAGGTGCCGACAACCTTGTCACCCTCCCCCAACGCATAGAGGATTTCGGTGGCGGATTGTCCGATCGTCACCACCCGCTCCGGTGCCGATACGAAGCTGATCTCTCTGCCACAGTTGGCGAGAGACAACGGATAATCGTCAGAGTCTGCCATGGCAAGGGTAGCGGGCAGAATAGACAACATTGCCAGAGCGTGACACGCGAGCTTCATGTATCGATATCCAGGTGGCGGAAATGGAGTACCCTATTCGAGGCAGTTACTAATATACATTAAACACATTAGTTATGATATAACATAACAAAAATATCGAACTGATTACAACAGCACCCTTTGTGCCCATATCGATATTGCAGCCCCGAGCATAAACTATATATTTATACATATACCCAATGGCAGAGAGCACGATCATGGGCTCAGATACCTCCCGGCCAGCCTACAAGGGGCGCGGCGCTACCCTCGACCCAGCCAATCGCTTCGCACCAACCCACAGTGAAGCGGTGGATGACGGCTGGTGGCAGGAACCCGCAGAGACACGCATCGCCACGGTTATCGCCGAGGAACAGGCACGTAGTGCGCTGTCCTGGAACCGTTCGCCGGATCTACCCTTTGACCGTTCCCTCAACCCCTATCGCGGCTGCGAACACGGCTGTATCTATTGTTACGCCAGACCGAGTCATGCCTATTGGGACATGTCACCGGGGCTGGACTTCGAGACCAGGTTGATTGCCCGCACCGGGCTGGTGGAACGCCTGCGCGAAGAGCTCTGCAAACCAGGCTATGAGTGCCGTCCCATCAACCTGTCCGGCAATACCGATTGCTATCAACCCATCGAGGCGGATCTGGGTACGACTCGTGAACTGCTTGAGCTGTTGCTGGAGTGCCGACATCCGCTGACGATCGTCACCAAGGGCAGTCTCGTTCTACGCGACCTTGATCTGCTGACTGAAATGGCACGCCACCGATTGGTACAGGTCTTCGTCAGTCTGACCAGTCTGGATCGCGACCTGAAACGCCACCTCGAACCGCGAGCGGCAAGTCCCGAAGCACGCCTCAAGGTCATTGCCAGCCTCAATCGAGCTGGTGTCCCGGCGGGAACCCTGATTTCGCCTGTGATTCCGGGGCTCACCGATCATGAAATGGAGCGCTTGCTGGCCGCTGCCCACGATGCCGGAGCAGTCAGCGCCAGTTGGATGCTGCTGCGCCTGCCGCTGGAAGTCGCGCCACTGTTCGAAGACTGGCTGGCCACGCATTATCCAGAGCGTGCAGGCCGAGTCATGAGTCTTATCCGGCAATGCCGAGGCGGCGCCGAATATGACAGTCGCTTCGGACACCGTATGCGTGGTGAGGGAGTATGTGCCGAGCTACTCTCGCAGCGCTTCCAGAAGGCATGTCGGCGCCTTGGTCTACCTGGCCGCACGCCATACACCCTCGATACCAACGCTTTCCGTCCGCCGCATGTTCAGGGCAGTCTATTCTGAGTGCTGTCGCTGTGCTCACGGTACACGTTCACATCAGATCGCCAGATTCAGCACAGTCGCTTTTCTCCGTGCTCGTCCAGGCTATGCTTTATATGGAATAACTATATAACGATATAACGATATAGCAGTGTATGGAGAGCCATAATGGACAAGAAACAGGAACAGGGGATTCATGCGCTTTACGCCCGAGACCCTGTTGAAGCGGACCGTTTACTGTGGGGACGCAAGGCCCAACCCGTAACAAGACGCGGCTTTCTGAAGCGCTCCGGACTAGCAGCCATGGCAGCAGCGTTGGGATCAGGTATCCCCTTTGCCCACTTGATGCCTCAGGGGCTGATTCCTGTAGCACTGGCCCAGAGCGATGAGCCGTTCAGTATTGAGGGCAAGGAGGGGCTGACGGTCCTCAATGATCGTCCAATCAACGCCGAAACGCCTGCTCACTTGCTGGACGATGACATCACGCCTGCTCGCTACATGTTCGTGCGCAACAACGGCACGCCGCCGCCACGCGAGGATATCGATCCCGACACGTGGACGCTGGAGATCGCCGGAGAATCCTGCCAGAACCCCACCACCTTCACCATTGCCGAGCTCAAGGAACGCTTCGAGACACACACCTATCAGTTGCAGATCGAATGCGGCGGCAATGGACGTAGCGAGTTCATCCCCGCTGCTGGTGGCAACCAGTGGACCATAGGAGCTGTCGCCTGCCCCACCTTCACCGGTGTCAGGTTGCGTGATGTGCTGGAGGCCTGTGGCATTGCCGATGATGCGGTCTATATAGGCTATTACGGTGCGGACAAGAGTGTCAGCGTCGGCTCGGACAAGGCCCCGATCTCGCGTGGCGTGCCGATGAGCAAGGCGCTGGAGGATGAGTCGTTGATCGCCTGGGCGATGAATGACGAGGACATTCCCTACCAGAACGGCTATCCGCTGCGACTGGTCATGGGCGGCTGGCCCGGCTCGGTATCCGGCAAATGGCTCAGCAGAATCGTGATACGCAATCAGAAGCATGATGGCGCCAAGATGGCTCCGCCGTCCTACAGCGTGCCGAAACACCCGGTTGCCCCCGGTACCGAGCTCAGCGAGGAAGAGTTCGAGACCATCGAGACGATGCCGGTGAAGTCATTGATCACCTTCCCGCGCTCCGGCATCGAGCATGCTCTCGATCAGTCGCTGGAAGTCCGTGGCCATGCCTGGGCTGGCGACCTGTCGGTCTCTACCGTTCACGTATCGATCGACTTCGGAGCCACCTGGCAGGAAGCATCTCTCAAGGATGCCCCCAATCGCCTCGCATGGCAGCGCTTCACTTCGGAAATCACTTTTCCCGAGCCCGGCTACTACGAGATATGGGCGCGCGCAGTGGACAATGAAGGACGCTCGCAACCCATGGTTCTACCGGGCTGGAACCCCAAGGGCTACCTCAACAATGCCTGTCATCGCATCGCGGTCCAGGTGGCCTGAGGAGCTGAGATCATGGCGCCATTACGCTATCACATCATCGGCCTGGTCATTGTGCTGACGGCAGGCTTTTCCATGGCGAGCCAGGCGGCGGAAGATACTGACCTGCCGCTGGACCCCGACAGCGGTCTGGTAATGGCCGAAGGCTGGGAAATCGTCAAGGGTCACTGCACGGTGTGCCACTCCGCACGGCTGGTAACCCAGAACCGCGGTAGCCGCTCACACTGGGCCGATACCATCAAGTGGATGCAGGAAACTCAGGGCCTATGGCCATTCAGCCCCGAGATGGAAGACACCATCCTCACCTACCTGGCAACGCATTATGGCCCGTCAACGGAGGCACGCCGCCAGCCGCTGCCACCCCGACTGATGCCTCCCTCCCCTACCAATTCTGGAGAGACAGAAACGGCTGACAGTCCTTCTTCATGAGGGCAACGCGGTTCAAGACGCGTCGAGCCAGCAGTTACTGGCTCGACGCGTCACGCAGGTCCAGATGAATCTCGCAACGCTCGATCAACTCGGCCTTGAGTTCCGTTTCTCGCCAGGGCTCTTCCAACGCTAGACATTGCCATGGCTGGAGGGCACGAGTATCAGACGGTGAGGCGAATCTCGTAGCCGGTATACTTGCGCAGATTGATCACGCCGGTGTCGAAGATCAGATACTGGCCCTTGATCCCCATCAAACGTCCACCGACTCGGGGAGTCTTGTCGAGGTTATGCGATGTGACCTTGGTGGGATATTCGAGTACCGGATACTCGAACTGCTGGGCGACTTCGTCCAACTCGCGAATGGCTTGTTCACCAAAGCGCTGACGCAACTCGTCCAGGCCATCGCTCATTTCGCCCAATAGACGATCACGCTCGGCCGCCAGGTCCAGTTCGGCCACCTCGCCTTTGAGCATCGCTCGCCAGTTGGTGCGATCAGACACCAACTGCTTGAACAGCACTTCGACCAGTCCCGATTGTAGACGAGTGTCCACGGCGAGGATCGGTAGCGCCTGAATGGCCCCCTGATCCAGCCAGCGCGTCGGCATCTGCGTGGCTCGGGTGATCCCGACCTTGAGTCCCGACGAATTGGCCAGATAGATGATATGCGGCTGAAAACAGAAGCGCAGCCCCCAATCAGGCTCGCGACAGGTGCCCACGTGGAAATGGCAAAGCTCCGGCTTCATGATGCAGGTGTCACACTGCGCCAGCCCCTTGAAACAAGGGTAGCAGTAGCCCTGGCCGAAGCTCTTGCGTGTTGCCCGGCCACAGTGGGTGCAGGCAATGGCTCCAGTCCACTCGAGCTGCAGCGACCTACCCAGATATTTATTCAGGGCAAGGCGCTGCTCTCCGGCACGCAAGGTATATTGTGCAGGAGACCCAAGCGCCGGGGAGCCGGGCTCGGTCGCCATCTTCTGCAGACAACCGCTGGCAACAATTTCCTTTACATCCAGCTCAGTCACGAGCGGCATCCCGTGCCAGCCCGGCTAGAGCAGGGTCCACATCGGTGCCGCTTGAAGCACTACCACAGGTACGCTGTTCCAGATAGCCAACACGCTGGTCGTCCGGCACCTGGTTGTCGATCTCGTAACGGATCACGGCTTCCAGACACAGCTCTGTCTGTTCAGCCGTCAGCATGCGGCCATCCGGCCACTTGCGCAGTGACACCGCCTGTTTGAGGCTCTCGTAGATCGCCGGAGTCATCTGGGAAATCATGCGTTCGAAGGTCATATCGCTCATTACTGGCGTCCTGTTACTGTGCCGATTTCCGGGAATGATACCAGCCCAGCACCAGGCCCACGAGCAGACCGCCGAGGTGCGCCTCATTGGCGACGTTGCCAAAGCCTACGAAGCCAGCAAAGTTGGTCATGGTGAATACCATCCAGATCAGCATGAACACCACCAGTGCCTGGGGTACGAAGAACCCACTCTGCGGGGCACGCCGAGACATCAGCCACACATAGGCAAGCAATGCGTAGACCACGCCAGACATCCCGCCAAACAACACTGTCCCAGCGACATACTGCGCAACATTGGCGCCGACCCCAGCCACCAGCACAATCAGCAACATCCGCCTTGAGCCATGCAGCGCTTCAACCTGACGGCCGAAATACCATACCCACATCAGATTGAAGATCAGATGCATCCAGCCAAAGTGCAGGAAGGCTGGAGACAACAATCGCCACACCTGCCCTGATGCAAGGCTATCGAGCAGACTGCCGGTGACCAGGCTGCCACCGTTGATTCCCAGAGGCACAATGGCCAGCCACACCAGCACCAGGTCCCCCCAGATGGCCATGGCCGCAAACACCGCCAGACACAGCACCAGGGTTGCCAGAGTGACCGGCACCTGACGCGCAATACTCCGCCATTGGACAAGCTGGTTGGAGGAGGCACCAGCTACTGGCGTCAAGGGTTCGCCCTTCTGCCAGCGCATGATCAAGTCCATGGCCGACTGATGGTGGTCGGGGTCCACCAGCCACAACACCTGCCCTTCG
The DNA here is from genome assembly GCF_001431725.1 of Halomonas huangheensis. Lineage (NCBI taxonomy): Bacteria > Pseudomonadati > Pseudomonadota > Gammaproteobacteria > Oceanospirillales > Halomonadaceae > Halomonas > Halomonas huangheensis. Next base: position 2,966,684 of record NZ_CP013106.1, read on the forward strand.
TCCTCATCCGTGAAGCGATGCCCGATATGATGTGCCCATAGCGCCTGGCGCAGGTCGCGAATATCGGTTCCATGGGGGATCATCAAGACCCGAAACATAGTGACTCCTGCACTCAAAAGCGGCGATACACTCGGTGTTCAACCCCGAGTTCCCTGCGATCTGAAACTGCCTTTCCCGCAACTTTCCATCACGAAGCTATCTGGAGAAGCTCTCTGGCCCGGAAGGTTGTTGCTCGAAACGTTCATACAGAAAACTATCTCGCTCCAGTTTTCCGCTCCTGATCATTCTCGATGCAACAGTAATGCCCTGGCAATTGCCTCCGAGCAAGGCTGGCCGGCGGTATTTCGTGGCGAAGATTAATGGTTTAGCTGATGGCTGACGACCATGCACACAAAAAGTCCGGCGGAGGGGGCCGCCGGACGAAAGCAAGGGATCATTCAAGGGAACACCTGTTCTGACGCCGGTAACCAAAAAGGGTTCACTTGCCTGCCTGAAAAAGTTGTAACAATTTGTGTCAATCAAAATCGATCTCTCTCGGCATAGGTCGCGCGGTGGCATCACGAGGCACCGGTACCCAGACAAAATGGTCGGCTTCAAGGCGCTGCTCGAAGTTATAGCGATAAGCAACCAGCCGCCCATGCTTCACTGCGCTGTAGTCGAGGCAAGCGATATTCGGTGCCGGTAACGCTGGAACCCCCTCACACCAGTAGTGGCCAATGAACAGCGGTGGCTCGTCCGGTGCGTAGTAACTCAAGGAGGCCCGTTCATCATCCGATAGAGGTTGCCGTTCCAGATCACTGGGTAGATTGTCTGGCTGGAACACCACATCTCCCCAGGTCACAGGGTCACGGACCCAGAAGTGAGTGCGGAAGCTGCGTCTAGTGAACCCATCGCCAGAGTGGATCACGACGCCTTCAGGCAAGTCGATCGACCCTCCTCGAGTCAGCCTCTCCAGGATACGGAACTCAAGAGTGCCCGGTAGTGAGGCCCGACACAGAAAAGCATCATCGATTCTTCCATCGGCATACTGGCTTCGCAGTTGTGCGATAAGTGCGTGATCCCAACAGGCGTGCACCACGCGAAAACCGTCAAATTCGAGGAACAGGGGAATATCGCGGAACCACGCCAGGGTCTCATCCCATTCCTGAGGATGGTCGTGATACTGCTCGAGTGTTTCCTTGATGATGCGGTTATGACGCGGAGTATGTGGGCGCAACCATTCTCGCCCCAGTTCCGGGGGGGCCTTGAGTGTATAAGTAAGGGCATTGATCTCATGGTTGCCGAGAACGACGTAGGCCTGCCCTGCTTCAACCATACGCCGTGCAATGCGCACAGCCAGACGAATACGCGGCCCGCGGTCAATGAGATCGCCGACAAAGATCACCTTGCGGCGCGGATGACGATAGACACCATTGCGCTGGTGATAGCCAAGACGTTCCAGCAGTACCGCCAACGTCGCACCACAACCGTGTATATCACCGATCAGGTCATAGCCTTCTACGGAAGCCTGCACGTCAATCTCCCAACCGATTGCTCCAGCCCAGCTTGCTGCGCAGAACATCATAGAAATCATGGCCCAACGGGTGCACCAGATTGATGCTCTGTGGCTTGCGACGAATCAGCAGTACATCGTCAGGCTTGGCCACGGCACGGGTCTGTCCATCACAGCTGATATGTGGGTAGGTCTGGTTGGTTTCTCCAATATGGATACGAATCTCGCAGGATGCATCGATGACGATCGGGCGACTGGATAACGTATGCGGGAACATCGGCACCAACGTCAGAGCATCCAGCCGTGGGTGCATGATCGGCCCCCCACCGGACATGGCGTAGGCCGTCGACCCCGTCGGTGTGGCGATGATCAAGCCATCACTGCGCTGGCTGTAGACAAACTGGCCGTCGATGAACAGTTCAAACTCGATCATGCGCACCGCCTTGCCGGGATGCAGCACCACTTCGTTGAGTGCATCGCCGCTACCGACCAACATCTCATCACGATAGAGTTCGGCATCCAGCAGAAAGCGCTGCTCGACCTCGTACTGGCCGGACAGCACTTCACCAACCCGTTCTTCCAGCTCATCGGGAGAAATGTCAGTCAGGAAGCCGAGGCGACCGCGGTTGACCCCCAATACCAGGGTACCGCTATGACAGAGGGTACGCGCGGCACCCAGCAGGCTGCCATCACCACCGACTACGATCACCAGATCGCACAGCTCCCCGAGCATGCGGCGACTTGCCTCGGCATGACCTCTATCCAGCAGCGCAGAGGCAGTGCGATCCTCGACGATAACGTGATAACCGGCGTCATCGAGGTAGCGAATCAAACGTCGCAGCGTATCCACTACCTTGACGCTTCCCAGACGCCCGATCAGACCAATGTTCTTGAACGATTGCATTCACACATCCCTGGTTGGCGATCGCTCATTATGGCGAGGGCCACCAGACGGGGCAAACTCCCCGTTTGTCATAGGTGGCAGTGACCCGCCTGCGATCAGCTCACAAGTGCCGAACGACGCTGCCACCAGCCGTTGAGCCACAACGAGCCGCCGATGATGGCGCCGCCTATTGCCAGGCGCGGCAGATCGGCTTCACGATTCCAGATCAACAGATTGACCAGCAACCCCGCAGGAATCAGGACATTATTCATGATGGCGAGGGCTCCGGCATCAACACGCACCGCCCCGAGATTCCACAGGAAGTATCCCAGCCCTGACGCTACCAGCCCCAGCCACAGCAGCACTCCCCACTGCAGACCGGTACTTGGCAAGGCAGAACTATTACCCAGCAATGCAAAAGCTGGCACCGCCACCACTACCGCCCCGAGATAAAACCAGGCGAAAACGCTGTGACGTGGAAGCTCAGGAGGCAGGCTGGACGAGAAACGGCGATATCCCACCTGCCCCATGGCAAAACACAGATTGGCGCCCTGAACCACCAGAAAGCCTTGCCAGAAATCCTCGTTGAGGCCCTGGTAACGAATGACGGCTGCACCAAGCACCGCAAGTCCGGCGGTCAATAGGTGGAAAGGCGTGAAGCGTGCAAACAGCAGGTCATCGAGAATGGCGATATACAGCGGTGTGAAGATGGTAAACAGCAGAACTTCCGGCACAGACAACAACAGAAAGGACTGGTAGAAAAAGGTGTACATGATGCCAAGCTGTACGGCCCCGAGTGCCATCAAGGTCAACTTGTGGCGCCAATTGAGATAACGAGGACGCAGCAGGGGAAGAAAGACCAGCGCAGCCAGGCAGACTCGCATCAGCACCGCAAAGTAGCTATCGACCTGTCCCGCCAGATAGACGCCAATCAGCGAGAATGAGAAGGCCCACAGGGCGGTCACCAGAACCAGATAGCTCACTGTCAACTCCATGCAGTTATACAAGTTGACGCGAAAGGTAACCGCTAATGCCCGCCTCGTCCAGTGACGCGGTTCAACTCGACATTGTCATCAACCACCACACTCACCGACCACCACACTCACCGATCGCAACGCCTCAACCACCAGGCAGCAAAGAACACACCCGGCACCCAACCGAGTAGTGTCAGCAACAGAGACAGTAACGTCCGACCTGCACCGCCACCGGACACCGCTACGGCCAGCGGCGGCATCAACACCGTCAGCACCATCAGGGCAAGCCGCGATCCCGGCGAAGCCATCAAGGCTCCAGCGACACTGGCACCGGTACTGCTGGAAGACATTTCAGCGCGACCGGCAGATGTCTCGACACTGCTGGATGCTTTCTCGGTACCGCTGGATGACCTTGACGAGTCAGGCGTCCGAGAGGCTTGCTGCTCATCAGACTCGGGGGTGAAGTGGCCCACAGCGGCATCGCCGGATGGCTCTGCAGCCTGCCGGTGGGCGTCGTGGTCCACTTTCTGTTCGATCTGGTCGGCACCCTCGGCCAGCAGCTCGTGATACTGTTCCCAGTCCTCCCAGTCATGAGGCGTTCCCGCGCGGGGGCGATGGTCATGGGAGCCTCGCGCTCGATCCCATGCCTTCTCCTCGAGCGTTGTCGGTTTCTCCTTGTCCCGCTGCCCATCCAGTCCCTTGCGAGCCAGATATTCGCGCGCGTCCATCGTTCACTCCTCCACACTCAGCCACCGCCAGGACCACCGATGCCCTGGCTCGGCATTGAATACGAACATGGTAACACTGGTGCTGCGTTGCGTAAGTTGATCTTGATTCAGAATAAGGACGACCTTCCACAGAAGCGCTATGGTCAAGCCAGCACGCGCGAATTCAGATGTTTAAGCTACGCTGACTAGAAGCAGCTCCATTGCCACCGAGCAGTTGTCTCTTGAAAAGCAATGTCTGCCACGACCAAGGCCGGTCAGCGTCGGGTTTCCGCATGACCACCGCTCAGCCAGCTGTCGACCGCCGACTACAAGGAGAGAGGCCATGCCCAAACAGGCTCCCCCAACCATCGTGCGCGATATCATGTCTCATGACTGCTATCGTGTTACCGGCTCAGCGTCGGTCTCAACCCTTGCCGAAGGCTTGTCATTGCACCGCCTACCCGGCGCTCCCGTGGTCGATAGCAGTGACCATCTGATCGGCTTCATTTCAGAGCAGGATGTACTTGGCAAGGTGATCGAGAGCCTGTACCTGGACCACGAAGCGCCACTGGTCAGTGATCTGATGCGTCACGAGGTTCTATCGGTATCCCCTACCAAGAGCATCATTGATCTGGCACAGGAAATGCTGGGCGCCAAGCCGAAGATCTATCCGGTCACCGAACAGGGCCGTCTGGTGGGTATCGTGACCCGCCGCGATGTGCTCAACTCCATTCTGACCATGCGCCGCCATCAGCGCAGCGCCTGAATCTGACTCTGAGCCTACTGTATTCATACACGCCACCACCCCCCCCGGCTATAACCGGGGGGCGGTGGCGTGTTCCCATGGCCGCTGGTCCATCGCTTGTTTCTGTCAGAGTCCCGACCAAAAAAAACGCTCCTGGGAAAATCCGAGGAGCGTAATGATCGATTTTAGCAAACCAGAACAACACTGCTTGCGACTGCCATCGCGTGTGCTGTCTGTACCTATATGACAACCGTGCACGGAAAAGTTCTCCGAGAGGGACAAAATTTTTTGTGGCGTGCTTCCTCCTGTATCTACAGCCGCTGGCTCAGCATTACTGGCAACTGTAAGGCTACTGGCTGCCTGCACCGATCAGTTGCTCGCTGAGGCCAGGAAAAACACTCTCTACAAAAGAAGCATTGACCCATGAGCCCGACCCGGCAAGCAGTGCTTGCAGCAAACGCCAGTAAAATGAGGCTTGACTTATATCCGTTCCTTTTATAGAACGTTCCATAAAAGGAACGGATGATAGTGTCGCATGGACAAGATCTCACTCAGCACTCTCGGCCAGCACCTGCAACAACTTCGCACTACGCGCGGCTGGTCATTATCACAACTGGCCAGCATGGCTGGCATCGCCAAATCCAACCTATCGCGTCTGGAGCAGGGCAATGGCAATCCCACTCTGGACACGTTATGGCGTCTGGCCGTTCACCTGGAAGTGCCATTCGGCACCCTGGTCGCCCCGATCTCCGCACCACTCGATGAGGACGGCGTACAGGTACAGTTGCTCGACCAGGGCCGAGACAAACCTCCCGTGGATGTGTACTGGATGCGCTGTGCGCCATGGACTGAACGCCAGGCCGAGGCCCACACCCCCGGCGCACGCGAAAACATCACCGTCATCAGCGGCCAGCTAGCGGTAGGTCCGATCAACGCTATACAGACCGTCAGCGCTGGAGAGACCATCTCCTTCGACGCGGACCAGATGCACAGCTATCGCACCGAAGAGAGCTGGGCAACGCTGATGATGACCATTGTCTATCTACGCGGGGAAGCACCGCACACATGAATACTTCAACGACCTCCACACACAATGGCGGATGGCTACTGGGGCTGCGCGATGCCGCGCCGTTGCTGGGCGGGTATATTCCGGTCGCCATATCCTTTGGCCTGATCGCCATTCAATCCGGCCTCAGTCCGCTACAGGCGATCCTTGTCTCGCTGCTGGTCTATGCAGGTGCCTCACAGTTCATGTTTGTCGGGCTTCTCGCCACCGGTGCACCGATGTGGCTGGTGGTGTCCATGAGTCTACTGATCAATCTGCGTCACCTGGTATATGCCCCCAACCTTGCTCCCTGGCTAACCCGCAGCCGCTGGTGGCCATGGCTGATGCACGGACTGACAGATCAGATATTTGCCCTCGCTCATAACCGTTTACCCCAACTCGAGGTCGGCCAACGGCTGGGTTGGTACAGCGGCGCCGCGCTACTGGCATGGGGAAGCTGGGTCGTGGGAACAGCAGTAGGTGCGATCACCGGCGACTGGTTGATGAGCCGCTGGCCACTGGTGGGACAGATAACGCCCTTCGCCCTGCCAGCACTGTTCCTCGTACTACTGGCACCACGCATCACCGACCTGCGCTGGTCGCTTTCGTTGGCTACCGCGATGCTGGTCGCGATGTTGCTGGCACTCTCTGGCCTGAGCAACGTGGGTATCCCATTGGCGGCAATCTGTGGCGCCCTCTGCTTCTATCTCATCAAAGCTCGGGGTTCTCATCATGTCTGAAGCATTCTGGCCCGCTATGGCACTCACTGCGATCGGCACGCTGCTGATTCGACTACTGCCCCTGCTATGGATGCAACGGCGGATGGCACTGCGTCAGGATGATTCTGTTGAAGCACTCCCTGCCTGGCTTGGGGTGCTGGCACCGATGATGATTGCTGCCATGCTTGGCGTGTCACTGATCCCGACAACGTCGACTCCGGTTACCTGGTTGGCAACCTTTTTCGGCGCCACCACCACGCTACTGGCCTGGCGTAGACTGCGCTCATTGGGTTGGCCCGTCGTTTCCGGTGTCTTGATGTATGGAGCAGTCATTCTGCTCGCCGGTCTGTTTTCCTGAGCCGGCACCTCAACCTGCCACTGATATGAATAAAGGTCGCCCGTGGGCGACCTTTATCGTCTTGATGCCTCTGCTGACCCACCGGATTACGTTTCTGCAATCCACCACCATACTGCAGATCATGAGCAAGGATAACATTACATCAAGTGACACTATGGGTATTCAGCTTGCCAAGCTCGGCCACGGCATTGACGCTCTACTCAATCACCGGCTTCTCGGAACCCATCACTCGATAGATCAACGCACCGATTATTGCCCCTAGAATCGGCGCCACCCAGAACAACCACAGCTGGGACAGTGCCCAGTCGCCGACATACAATGCTACAGCAGTACTACGCGCTGGATTGACCGAGGTATTGGTTACTGGAATGCTGACCAGATGAATCAGCGTCAGACACAAGCCAATGGCAATAGGCGCCATCGCCGCCGGAGCCCTTGAGTCCGTCGCCCCGAGGATTACCACGAGGAACATCGCGGTCATGACGACTTCCGCCAACAACGCGGCCATGAGGTTATATCCACCTGGTGAGTGAGCTCCATAGCCATTGGCAGCAAAACCGGCCAGCAGATCGAATCCCGGCTTCCCTGTGGCAATCATCAGCAGGATACCGCCAGCCAACAACCCACCGACAAGTTGCGCGCCAATGTAGTACGGCAACTGGCTCAGGGGAAAACGCCCCGCCTCCCACAGACCGATGGATACAGCTGGATTGAGGTGACAGCCCGAGATATGGCCAATGGCATAGGCCATGGTCATCACGCTGAGACCAAAAGCCAGTGACACCCCCAGTAGACCGATACCGACATCCGGGAAGCCCGCCGCCAACACCGCACTGCCACAACCTCCCAGCACCAACCAGAAGGTTCCCACCAACTCCGCACAATAGCGTTTCATTACCCGATATCTCCTTTCGATACCCAGAGATCACCGGGGCCGGTCACGGGCATGAACCCCAAACCTCACCGATCGATCCAACGACGGAATCATTCCGTCGTATCAACCCACAGCAGGTGCTGGACTGGAAAGCATTTCTCATACCAGGTCATTGCAATGATGCAGGCAAGGGGCCTGAAATATTGGTATACGTCCGAACCAGAGGGGCGTATCGAACAACTCATTGCCCTGTGACAAGGCGCAGAAAAATGCGCGATCAATCTAGAGCAGAGCCCTGGCCTTTACCAGCCATTCAAAGCGTAGGAAACTGCGCCAACAAGAGGTGGAATTTTCCCCACAGACAAATAGTGAGAGAAAAATACGCCTGGCTAGATGAGAAAACCAAGGCCCGAAAATTCCCGATGTTTCGAGAGCGCTAACCAACCGCAAGGCGTCGCTTGATGATAGTGCGTTTCATTCCATTACCTTCTTGCATAGGGGCTCCAGCCACAACGAAATAGCTCATCGCTCTGCGAGCAGCGAGGTTCGATCGAAACCGAATGGGAAGTTCAGGAGGTGGAATTGAAGCGGTGACTGACAAGATCCTGAAGTATGCGCAGAAGTCTGTGGAGCGGGCGAAGGGGTTCGAACCCTCGACATCCAGCTTGGGAAGCTGACGCTCTACCAACTGAGCTACGCCCGCATGAATTGCGCATGGTAATCACAGATAGTAATCACAGCGAATTATCTGTCGCAAGCATGCTCGTGAAAGACCCTCGCTCCAACCTGTGGGCCTGCTATACAACACGCACTCCGGTACCCTCGGTCAGAAACGTCAATGGGAACGTTTCATCCAGCAGGATGGTCACAAGGCGACAACGCCTGAAAAACTCGTTTCGAAGGAGCGAACCTGATGAAGAAAACCACCATGGCATTGCTGATATCCGGCGTGACCCTGAGTTTCGCCGCCACTGCCAACGCAGAGGAGCTCTCGGCCAATTGCCAGGCGAAGGCTGACGAAGTACAGCAGCAGCTGGAACATGCTCAAGCTGAAGGCAACGACGATCGAGTCACAGGCCTGAAGACGGCATTACAGAACATCCAGCAATACTGTAATGACGAAGACATGATTACCGATGCAGAGGATGCGGTGCGGGATAGCCTCGAAGACGTTCAGGAACAGCAGGCAGATCTGGACGAGGCCATCGCCGACGGAGATATGGAAGATATCCAGCAGGAACGAGAAGAGCTGGAGGCTGCCACCAGCGAGCTGGAGCAGCACTCTGCCGAGCTCAAGGCCCTGCAGTCCAGCAACGAGGCCCAGTAAACCAACGAATTGAGTTGCTACTGACTGCCGCTCTCCCCCGATAGGGTGATCCTCTGCCGATGCTTGCCAGAGCACTTCATCTGCGGAGGATCGCTCCTATCGCCACCAGGCGTATGCCGTGGTAGCTGGCGACAACGAGTGCCATTTATGAGACGCTGGGGGCACTCCAACAGCTCTTCGGATAACACCTACGCTTGCCATGAATCTCCCCCTGTTCCTCCTTGTCCTTGCCGTCTGCCTGCTGATCTTCGGCAGCGTGTTGGCGATACTGATGCTGTCCGGGACGCCACGCTATCGCACTGAGCCGGAGCATCTGCTGTCGCTTTTCGAACGCGTACTGGATGACAACCTGTCCGAAGACGAATGGAATGCGATTTCCCACTATCCGATTCGTCATAACGATTACCTTGATGGTGTTCGCCGTCGCGCAAACCGTTTAATGGACGAACATGGGCGTTTCGCACGAGTCGCGCGGGGCAAGTCTATCCTTGATAGCGAAGGAGCCAAGGAGCTACGTGCCCTCCACGCCCACCTGCTGGCCCATACGCGATTGCACCAACAACACCAGGGGTGAAGGCGGAGCGCGCATATGTGCAGAAAGATATGTCGCATGAAGATGAGGTGTTGAAAGCAGCAATGAGAACCCCAGCGAAATGCGATAGAATGCGGATTCCTGCACGCCCTTCAGGAGGCTGAGGATGAGCAGCGTTATCCGCCAGATTCCCCTCGACACCGCCACCCAGCACCATGCCCACGACTTCCATCAGATCGTGATCGCCCTGCGGGGCAGCGCCGATTTCGACATCGAAGGCCTCGGCGGCAGCATCGAGAGTTTCGGCGGCTGTATCGTGCCTGCCAACCATATGCACTACTACACCGGTACCGGCAACAATCGCCAATTGATTCTCGATCTACCCACAGACGCTCTTACCCTCACCGGACACCATCACGAGCTGGCACGCCTGTTCGACGCTCCGCGTTTCTTCACCCTTGACGGTCACCTGCGGTTGTACCTGGAATTTCTGACCACGGAACTGAGTCAGTTGGACGCACAGGATGCGCGCCGCGATATTGATGAGGAGCGTCTCGCCACGACCTTGCTCGGCGCCCTGCACTCCCGACTGACCTCAGGCGAGATTCCGTCCAACAGTCATCGGCGTATTGATCTACACGCTCTGGACCGCTACATCGATGATCACCTTTCCAGCCAGCTCAAGGTCGCCGACCTGGCAGCCATCGCTTGCCTGAGCGAAACACGGTTTACCGAACGGTTCCGTCTCCAGACCGGTCTATCTCCCTGGCAATACGTGATGCGCCGGCGTCTGGAAGCGTCGCGACAATTACTGCAATGCAGCCACCTCCCCTTGTCGGAAGTCGCTGCCCTCACTGGTTTCACTCACCAGAGCGCGCTATCACGTGCCTGGCGCCGTGCCTACGGCCACCCTCCCAGTCAACTGCGCCGCCTCGGCAGCACCGCTGTCACTACGCAGCCCTGATTAAATACAGCTACGTTGAGTTAAAACGGCGGCGGATTTTGCAAATCCTCCGTTGATTTTGACAAGCATCATCACTTCGACACGCCTAGTCTTGCAGCATGCCCAGATTCCGCGGTCTGAATTTCCGCGACGGGATCCATTCCGCCGACCGGGCGGCTCAACACATGGGGACTGACATGCTCAACGCCAACAATATGCTCGATGCTGCCACCTGGCAGCGCGACCTCGATAGCCTGTTCGCCGATATCAGTGATCACTATGCGATTGAGGAAAGTCCTTTTGTCGAGGAGCTGATCAAACTGCTCGATGGCAAGGACGAGCATATCAAGCACGTGGCCGAAAGCACGGCGTCACTGGTTCGCGAAGTACGTGAGATGGACACCGCGGTCGACACCATTGATGAGCTGCTTCAGCAGTACAGTCTCGACACCCATGAAGGCCTGATGCTGATGTGTCTGGCCGAGGCCATGCTGCGTATTCCCGACAAGGAAACCGCTGACGCCCTGATCGAGGACCGCCTTGGCCCCGCTGACTGGCAAGCCCATCTCGGCAAGAGTGAGTCGTGGATGGTCAACGCCTCGACCTGGGGTCTACTGATGACCGGTCGAGTGGTAACCCTCGATAAACCACGTGACGGCAAGCCATCAAGCTTCATCAACAAGCTCGTCAACCGCATGGGTGAGCCGGTCATTCGACGCGCCATGGTCGAGTCGATGAAAGTCATGGGCAAGCAGTTCGTACTCGGTCGGGATATCAATGAAGCCTTGAAGCGCTCTCAGCCGTTGTTCGACAAGGGCTATACCTATTCCTATGACATGCTCGGCGAAGCCGCTCGCACCCGCAAGGATGCCAAGGGCTACTTCGATGATTACGCGCGAGCCATCCTGCAGGTCGGCAAGACCAGCCGCAGCCTGAGCAGCAAGACGCCAGCCCCATCGGTGTCGATCAAGCTTTCCGCTCTACATCCACGCTATGAGTTCGGTCGTCGCGAACAGGTTCTCGAAGAACTGGTAGGCAGCGTTCTCGAGTTGGTCAAGCTGGCTCGTGACAATAGCGTCGCCATCACCATCGACGCCGAGGAAGTTGACCGCCTTGAGCTGTCTCTGGAGGTCTTCCGTGCCGTCTACGAGAATGACATCACTCGTGGTTGGGGCCATTTCGGACTGGTAGTACAGGCTTATTCCAAACGCGCACTACCGGTGCTGCAATATCTGAACCGTCTCGCGGACCTGCAGGGCGACGAGATTCCCATACGCCTGGTCAAGGGCGCCTATTGGGATACCGAAATCAAGGAATCTCAGCAGCTCGGCGTCGATGGCTACCCGGTGTTCACCCGCAAGGCCTCGACTGACGTTTCCTACCTGGTCTGCGCCCGTTTCCTGCTGTCCGACAACACCAGGGGCCGTATTTTCCCGCAGTTTGCCACGCACAACGCCCACACCATCTCAGCGATTCTCGAGCACGCCAACAGCGCTGACCGTGCCTTCGAGTTCCAGCGTTTGCACGGCATGGGCGAAGCTCTCTACGACGCCGCACTCAAGCGCGCTCCGCAAGGCACCTACTGCCGTATCTATGCCCCGGTGGGTGCGCACAAGGACCTGCTTCCCTACCTGGTACGCCGCCTGCTGGAAAACGGTGCCAACTCGTCCTTCGTTCACCAGTTGGTCGACCCCAAGGTACCGGTGGAATCACTCTGCGTGCATCCGATCGAGACGCTGCGTCAATACTCCAGCATCGCCAATACCCAGATTCCGCTGCCCAGCGATATCTATGGCGAGGCGCGCCAGAACTCACGCGGCGTCAATCTCAATATCCGTAGCCAGTATCAACCGCTGATGGATGCCATGGCGAAACACATGGACAAGCAGTACGAAGCGCGTCCTCTGCTGGGCTTCGATGTCGCCACCGATCCGGCGCTGGTACATGACGTGACCAGCCCCTACGACCGCCGCCAGAAGGTCGGCACGGTGCTGTGGACAAGTGCCGACCAGGCGCAGAAGGCCGTCGATGCGGCCTGGCAAGCCTACCCAGGCTGGGAATCCACTCCTGTGAGCGAACGCGCTGCCATCCTGCGCCGCTTCGCCGATCTGATGGAAGACAACCTCGCCGAGCTGATGGCTCTGTGCTCGCGCGAAGGCGGCAAGCTGCTGACGGATGGCGTCGATGAAATCCGCGAAGCCGTCGACTTCTGCCGCTACTACGCCGCACGCGCCGAGGAACTGTTCACTGCTCCGACCGAACTGCCGGGGCCGACAGGCGAGTCCAACAAACTGTTCATGGGCGGTAAAGGCGTATTTGCCGCCATCAGCCCGTGGAACTTCCCGGTCGCCATCTTCTGCGGCCAGGTGGTGGCTACCGCCGTATCCGGTAACACTGTTCTCGCCAAACCTGCTGAACAGACATCGATTATCGCTCATCGCGTCATAGAGCTACTACGCGAGGCAGGTATGCCACGCGATGTCGTGCAGCTGCTGCCTGGCGATGGCCCGACCGTGGGTAGCGTGCTGACCAGTGACTCACGCATCACCGGCGTGGTCTTCACCGGTGGTACGGATACAGCCCAGATCATCAACCGTGCTCTGGCAGCCCGTGAGAATGCCGCGCTGCCTACGTTGGTCGCCGAGACCGGCGGCATGAATGCGATGATCGTCGACTCCACAGCCCTGCCGGAACAGGTGGTGGCCGATGTGGTTCACTCTGCCTTTCAGAGTGCTGGTCAGCGCTGTTCCGCACTACGCGTCCTGTACCTGCAGGATGACGTAGCCGACCGTGTTCTGGAAATTCTCGACGGCGCCATGGCCGAGCTGCATGTCGGCGATCCTCGTGATCTAGGCACCGATGTCGGCCCGGTGATCGATGAGGATGCACGCAAGAACCTGCAAGCACACATTGATCGCCTCAAGGGAGAGAGCCGCCTGATCGGCGAAACGCCGCTTACTGCCGAACATACCCAACACGGCACCTTCATTGCTCCGAGCGCCTTCCTGATCGACAGCATTGATGCCCTCGAGCGTGAACAGTTCGGTCCTGTACTGCATGTAGTGCGCTGGAAGAGCCAGGACCTCGACAAGGTCATCGCCTCCATCAATGCCCGCGGCTATGGCCTCACCTTCGGCGTTCACAGTCGCAACGAGTCCTTCGCTGATGAGATCGCGCGCAAGATGCGCGTGGGCAACGTCTATATCAACCGCAATATCATTGGTGCTGTCGTTGGCGTACAGCCCTTCGGTGGCCAGGGTATGTCCGGTACTGGGCCAAAAGCCGGTGGCCCTCATTATCTGCTTCGCTTCGCCACCGAAAAGACCGTCACCAACAACACGGCAGCATTGGGCGGCAATGCTTCTCTGCTGGCGATGGATGACGACTGACCAGATGAACCCTCCTGCCGGCCCCAAAGTGGGTCGGCAGCGGTCATCTCCCGGAGTGATCTATCGTTATTCAGAATATACTCAGCAATATATGACCGAGAACCGTAACTGATAAAGAGCCGTAACTGATAGAAAGCAACAGCCGAGAGAACCAGACACAAAGGTCTTTATCACACGAAGAAATGGCCATCATCTTATTTGAGAATGGCCATAACAAGGGCCTTTAAAGGCATGCTTCTGCTTCTTCCAGTGGGTAAAAGCAGAAGAAAACTGGTGTCAATGGCATCAGCGACAAGAAGAGGACAACCCACTAGTCGGTACGCAGGGATCAAGCCATCATTACCGGGCAAATTCCAAAACTATAGTAGGGTTTACAAGGCTTGGAGAATTGCACCAAATGTGGCTATACGTCATATGACATTTGCAAGAAACCATGCAAAACCTGACAACAACTCAATCAACAAGCAAGGGGTATCTACATGGCAATTGGAGTCTGGATTAGCCTGCTCGCCTATTTCGCACTGATGATCGGAATTGGCATCTACTCAGCCAAGCGTGCCACCTCGAACTCCGAAGAGTATATGCTCGGCGGACGCCAGCTTCCGCCCGCTGTCGCGGCTCTCTCCGCTGGAGCATCGGATATGTCGGGCTGGCTGCTTCTCGGCCTTCCCGGAGCGCTCTACCTAACGGGTCTGGTGAATGCCTGGATCGGAATTGGCCTTTTCATCGGGGCCTTTGTCAACTGGATTGTCGTTGCGCCACGTCTACGAGAGCAGACGGAGCGCTATGACAATTCGCTGACTGTGCCGCAATTCCTGGCCAACCGTTTTCCGACCCGCGCCATGGCACTGCGTACGGTCTCAGCCATCATCATCGTACTGTTTTTCGCCGTCTATACGGCTTCTGGACTGGTTGCTGGCGGCAAACTTTTCCAAAGCGCCTTTGGTGAAATGATCAACATTGCGAGTTTCAGCGATTACTCCGTAGGGGTATGGCTGACATTGGCTATCGTACTTGCCTATACCGTCATGGGCGGCTTTCTCGCGGTATCACTTACTGACTTCGTACAAGGCTGCATCATGATGCTGGCACTGGTGATCATGCCAGCCGTGGTTTTGTTCGGAGAAGGCGGCGGCGGCTTCTCCCAGGCATCGGAGACATTGGCTTCACTTGACCCCAGTTTCCTGTCTCTCTTCCAGGGACTCACGGTAGTGGGCTTTATTTCGACCGTGGCATGGGGTCTAGGCTACTTTGGTCAGCCACACATCATTGTGCGCTTCATGGCGATTCGTACGGTCAAGGAAGTCCCCACTGCGCGTAATATCGGCATGGGCTGGATGGCAATTTCACTGGCGGGTGCTGTTGCTCTTGGTGTCTTCGGGCGCGCTTACATCGAGCGCAATGGCCTGGTATTGGACGACGCAGAAACGCTGTTCATCGTGCTGTCCAACCTGTTGTTCCATCCACTGGTAACCGGCTTCCTGTATGCCGCACTGCTGGCCGCCGTGATGTCGACGATCTCGAGCCAACTACTGGTAGCGTCCTCTTCTCTGACCGAGGACTTCTATCGCCTGTTCCTCAACAAGAAGGCCGATGACAAGACACTGGTCTTGGTCGGACGCATCTGCGTACTCGCTGTCGGTATCATCGCCGCCCTCATCGCTGGCGATCCCAACAGTCAGGTACTGGGCCTGGTGTCGAATGCCTGGGCAGGGTTCGGTGCTGCTTTCGGTCCTCTGATCATTCTGTCGCTGACATGGAACAGGATGTCAGGTACGGGCGCTCTCGCAGGTCTGGTGGTCGGCGCTGCGACCGTTATTATCTGGATCGCGCTCGGCTGGAATCAGGCATTCCTCGGCATGGAAGGTGTCGGCATTTATGAAATCGTGCCGGGCTTCCTCCTGTCCTGGATCGCCATCGTACTGGTGAGCAAGGCCACTGCCACCGACACCGAGTTCCGCCCGATCTCGTAACCGTCGTTCTCTGGCACACAAGACGCCTGCCCCAGTGGCAGGCGTCTTGCGTTTAATGACCGGCCAGACACTGGCCTCCGGTACTTGCCGCAGCAGGCGACAAACAAGCCCCGTGGCAGAAAGGCCGGTGCCAGCCCTGAATAAACCGACGGATTGAATGAACAGCAGGACTGGATCAGCAGCGTTAGATAAACAGTACCCGGATCAGCAGCAGAAAGATGAACACCCCCAGAGCCGCTGGATACCAGGGCAACCCACCCACCAACCGCAACCATGCTGGTACATCTCCATAGAGCAGTGGCTGCGCCAGACCGCCACCCAGTGCCCAGATCCCCAGCAGGATCATCGGTAGCCTCCATGGCCACGCGAGGCCACTGATCAGGCGAGGCTCAATCAACAGCCATACTGCCAGAACAGCACAGGTCGCCAGCATGATTGCCGCCAGCCCCACCGGCAGGGTGCTCAGCCCGAACAAGGGCATATCCTGTCGACTTCTTCTCATCCCCAGCCTCCCCGACATGTCGCCGTGGCGAGTATCTCGCACAGAGATCCTGCCTACAGCAACCGCCCTGCCTTTCCCTACAGTGAAGACGATTTGCAGTGATGCCGCGAGTTCATCGCTCCGGCTTTGCACATACGCAGCTCCCCGAGACACAAAACGCACGAAGCCTGTACAGGATGTAACACTGAATTCATCCACAGAACCATCTATTCGACAAAAGTTCCATAGAAATAGCCAAGAAAATGCCTACCGCTCAATAGGAATTTTCTACAAGACATTTGGAAACAGTGTTTTTATACTCCTTATCGTTCAAGGATCACTTCCAGCATAGGGAGTGATTCATCAGACTGATGAGGAGACAGTCGATATGAAAACTTCACGTCTTGTAGGTACTGCTGCACTGCTGGCCGTCACTGCCTTTGGCGCTCAATCTGCCCTGGCCTATCAGGCCGGCGACTTCTACGTCCGTGGTGGCTTCGAGAAAAGCGACCCCGAGTCCGGCAACGGCGCTCTGTACGGTGACGACATCAACGTGTCAGAAGACACTGGTTTCGCCTACGGCATGGGCTACCTGTTCCACAACAAGCTGGGCGTGGAGCTGAACGGCAGCCAGACCATGGATCAGGACCTGACTGCGGGTAACACCGGCCTGGGCGGCAGCTTCGACAGCACTCCGATCAACCTGATGCTCAACTACTACCCGCTGGGTGGCATCAGCGACGCTCGCGTGCATCCGTATGCCGGAATCGGTGTCAACTACACCCACTTCGACAACGAGTCCTTCAACGCGGATCTGGACGAGTCCTGGGGCTTCGCCGGCCAGGTGGGCGTTGATCTGAGCGTGACTGACAACCTGCTGGTTGGTACCTGGGCTCGTTACGCTGATGTCGATACCGATGTCGACATCGATGGCACCTACAAGACCAGGCTCGACATCGACCCGGTCACTGTCGGTGCTGGCGTTACCTACCGCTTCTAAGCCATTGCTCGCCGCCAGCCGGCGGTGTAGCACAGCAAGCGCAAACCGCGTCCGATTCATTCGGACGCGGTTTTTTCATGCCTGAAGAAACCACCAACGCACAAACAGGTATTGAGCTGGATCAATATGGACATCCTTTACCTTTCATACACTTGTCAGCAATCCGGGCTCGACATGATTGAGCGAATCCGGCCCATTAGTGTGTGCAGAAGGAGAATGTCATGCGCCGCCCTCTCGTTTCATCATTACTGGTTGCTGCCATTGCGGGATCGGCTCTGGTCAGCTCCCAAGCCATTGCCTATGGCAAAGGTGACTTTTTCACCCGCGCGGGAGTCGCAAAAGTAGCACCAACTTCCGACAACGGAGACCTGGTGCATGGCACCCTATCAACGGATGTCAGTTCAGATAATGGGGTGGCCTTCACCTTCGGCTACCGTTTCCATGACAAGTTCGGCGTTGAGCTACTGGCGGCTTCACCCTTCGATCATGATATCAGCCTGACTGCTGGCGACGGCAGCCATATTGGTGCCAGCACTGACAGCCTGCCGCCGACTCTGACTCTGCAGTACTATCCACTGGGTGGTCTGGATTCACGTGTGCAGCCGTTCCTTGGTCTGGGGGTCAACTACACCCACTTCTCAAACGAAGACATCGAGATCAAGGGAGCAGACCTGGAGCTTGACGATTCCTGGGGCGCCGCGGCCCAGGTGGGCGTCGATCTAATCATCAACGACCACTGGGCAGCTACCACTTCCATCACCTATGCCGACATCGACAGCGATGTCGAGCTCGACGGAAACGACATCGGCAAGGTCGATATTGACCCGGTGGTGGTAATGGGCGGTATCAGTTTCTACTTCTGATCTCCCCACACCTGGAATCAGCCCCCTGAAAACAGTAACGCCCACTTGCAAGTGGGCGTTATGCGTTCGGTGATGCGATTCTTCTCAGCGAGGAGACTGCCGCGATAGGCCGAGCCTCAACAGAGCCGTGTCGTCCAATCCGTCCACAACCTCTACAGCCGCCAATTGACGGTGGTAGTCAGAACTGAGGAAGGCCTCTCCTGCCAGCAGGTGGTCGAGGTATTCTCGCGCCGGCTTGAGAGCATCCGCTACGCGCCCTGCCGTAGCGATGTACACCCAGGCAGAGACCACATCGGTATCAACATTTATCGGCAACCAGTGGCGATTGTACTCGACGGGATAGCCTTCAAAAGGGTCCATGGCGAGAATCTGATCCTCTGCATTCAGCTCGAAGAGCGCCCCTTCCACACGCTGCCCCACACAGGGCACCACATTGGCATGGGCGACTCCCGCAACCTGAGACGCCTTGTTGAAGCTCAAGCAATAACCTTCCAGTACTCCCGGAACGGCCCTGCGCACCGCACCAATGCGGGCATGCACTCGAGCCTCATTCATATTGCTGCCGTAGGCAAAGTACCAGCTCATGCAACTCCCCGGGTATGATCAGTTATGCGTCACCAAGCGGTCGATGTCCTCGACAACCTTCTTCATCAACGCTCGATCCTGAGCACCCGCGCCGTCCTGAATCAACCAGGCATCCACTGCTGGAGCAACATCGCAGCTCGCCGGTAACGGTGCCCGATTGTCCACCAGAATCTGCAAGCGTGCGATAAAGATGTATCGCAGCCACTGTGGCATGCTCATGGTGTCGATACAGAACGGCTGCTGACTATTGAAAGCTCGTGCCTCTGGCTCTTCCATACGCCATAGATTGGTGGCGCGCATGGTCGCCTCGAGCTCTCGCAACGCAGCCGCGAGCTCATCATATACCTCGGCTTGATCCGACATCTCGGCTCCGGTTCTATTGCAGGAATGTCACACTATTGTCGCGCGCAGAGCCGGCGCCGACCACCCTTTCCAGCGTGCCCCATTCCAGCGCTTCCCATTCAGCACTACGCGTTCCAGCCCTACGCGTTCCAGCCCTACCCTGCCATCCCCGCTGCCAAACTCTGCGCAGTCCGTTCAACCATCGTTCAGATTGCTTTCAGGCAGTACCTTGCGCAGGAAATTGCGGGTTCGAGGATCACGCGGCTCCTGAAACAATTGGGAAGGCGGCCCCTGCTCAACGATGCTGCCACCGTCCATGAAGATGACTCTGTCGGCAACGTCATGTGCAAACCTCATTTCATGGGTGACCACCAACATGGTCTGCCGCTCCTCGGCGAGGGCTTTCATCACGCTCAACACCTCGCCAACCCACTCTGGATCGAGAGAAGAGGTCGGCTCGTCGAACAGAATCACTTCTGCCTGAGCCGCCATGGCCCGGCCAATGCCAACGCGCTGCTGCTGACCGCCGGACAACGAGGCCGGCCAGGCATCAGCCTTGTCGGAAAGTCCAACGCGTTCAAGGATTCGGTGCGCCAGTTCCCGAGCCTTCTCCTCCGGCCAACGATCCACCACAATCAGCCGTTCGGTGATGTTCTCCAGCGCTGTCTTGTTGGCGAACAGCGCATAGTTCTGGAAGACAAAAGCAGTATGTCGACGCACCGCCAGAATCTGCTGCCGAGTCGCCGTATTCATATCGACATCAATATCACCGATCTGCAACTGACCAGCGTCGGGTTGCTCGAGAAAATTCAGGCACCGCAGCAGGGTCGATTTTCCGGTACCAGACGGGCCGATCACCACAATGATCTCACCCTTCTGGATCTCCAGATCGATGCCATCCAGCACCCGCGTATTGCCGAATTGCTTGACCAGATTACGCACCTTGATCATCGACGATAAGCCTCGTTCAGTCGGTGTTCGAGTCGGCGCTGCAGCCAGGCCAGCAATTCAACAATCGCCCAGTAGATCACCGCTACGGTGATGAAGGCCTCGAAGTACAGGAAACTGCCGGATGCCTCTTTCTGAGTAGCCCCCATCAACTCGGTCACGCCGAGCGTAAAGGCCAGCGAGGTCGCCTTGATCATATCGATGAAGTAGTTCATCAGCGTAGGAGCCGCGATACGCGCCGCCTGCGGCAAGACGATACGCCGCATCAACTGTCCATTGGTCATACCGATCGACAGGGCCGCTTCAGTCTGGCTGCGGTCGATGCCGATAATCGCGGCACGAATGGACTCAGCCATATAGGCAGAGAAGTGCAGTGTCAGCCCCATGATGGTAGCGGTGACGCCATTGATCGCCGTCAGAAAGGACAGCACTTGCGGCAAGCCATAATAGAACAGGAATAGCTGCACCAGCAGTGGCGTACCGCGAAAGAACGAGATGAACAGCATGGTAATGCCATTCAACACCGGCAGTCTCAGCACCCGGATCACCGCCAGAGCACACGCAAGCACCAGTGCCAGCACCATGCCAGCCACTGCCATGGAAAGCGTCAGCGGCAGGTAGCTCAATAATACCGGCACCAGGCCGACCATATAGTCGACGTTGAGGATATCCATCAGTCAACCAGTCAGGGTTCAGTTTGCGGTATCGGTCGTGGTGATATCCGCGCCGAACCACTGCTGTGAAATCTCGCTGAGCGTGCCGTTATCGCGCAGCGTCCGTAATGCGGCATTGACCTCATCACGCAGTGCTTCACTGTTCTGACGGAATGGCAGCGCATTATGAATTTCGGAGAATGGCTGACCAGCCAGTTGCAACGGTAGCGGTTTATCCTTGATCACCTGCGAGGCGCTGACACGGTCCATGACGAAAGCGTCGACACGGCCTAGAGCGGTATCCTGCTCGATGTTGCTGTCATAAGTACGAATGTCGATCTCGTCGGCATAGGGCAGCTCACGCAGCAGTTGTTCATAGTTGGAACCCAGATTGACGGCAACGGTCTTGCCGACCAGATCCTCGACACCCTGAATCTCTTCATTACCGCGTTTCACTACTACCTGAGCACCGTCATAGACATAAGGGTCAGTGAACAGATACTTCTGTTCGCGCTCATCGGTGATGGTGATCTGATTGGCAATGGTATCGACTCGACCTGACTCGAGCATGCCGAACAGTCCAGAGAAACTGGCAGTGATGAACTCGACATCGACCCCCATCTCTTCACCCACGGCTTCCATGACGTCGACCTCAAACCCCTGAAGCTTGTCCTGCTCGACGAAAGTAAACGGGAAATAGCCTCCCGACATGCCGACCTTGAGTGTGTCCTCAGCCTGGGCATTGGCGGCAAAAGTGACCATGCCTGCGGAGATCAGTGCTACTGCCAATTGACGGCGCATGAGCAACTCCCTGATTTTCTGGAATTCCTGTTTGATGAATCCAGGTTCGGTGTATCGTCCTCGAGTCGTGCTACCGAGACTCGGGCACTTTAAGTAACTTATGGAATAAGTGGACTGTATTATATTCCATATTGATTGAACACGCCGAGTAAATTCCGTTGGTTGTTTCAATGCAACGAAACTATCAGACCTCTCGTGCTCACAGGCCATCTCAGCAGCCACACCAACCAGGCACCAGAACTATCCCCAGGCTGTCAGAAAACATTCACAGATCTCCTGAACGTCCCTGTGGATAAACCTTGGACATGTCGCTGAAGCCAAGAGCCAATGCCCACTGGAGAGTATTGCTCAAGATTTGACCAGTTCAGCATATTTTTTCCTCATCAACGGCTGACACTCCCTCATCTGCCATGTAGAGTGCGTCCGTCATCAAGGGAGGTGCCATGCAACCCATTCACAGCCTTCACGACTTCTTCAATCTGTGCCATGCCGAGCTGCGTCTTTACCATATAGGGCGTCGCGTAGAGCCCTGTGAGCGCGAGGTACTGGCCGAGTTCGAAAAGGGTATCAGCCCATGGCCCGCTCCCTGGCAGGGCAAGGCTCGTCTAGCCATGGTCTTTCGCCTCGGAGAAATGCAGGACCCCTTGATCTGGTTTCTGGCACTTCCACTGGATGAGCAAGGTCACCTCGATCCTGCTCAGCGCGATGCCTTTCTCGAACGGTTGTTACTGACTCTGGGGCAGAGCAGCGAGGCAATAGAGAGCCAGTCATCCGCAGATATCAACAACCTGATGAAGGACAACCCACTGGCCTTCACACCCGCACTGCCTTTTCAGGCGATGCTGCATGCACGTGCCTGTGCAGATGCAGGCATGCCCGCCAGTGAACACCTTGAGCCAGTGGAGGACTACCTCAGCGGCCAGGCCAGTATCGATTGGAAGGCACTGGGGCTTCAGGGTATCGCTGATTATGCGGTGCGCCTGAGCAGTGATCACATGACCGAGTTGGCCAGAATAGTCCCGACTCTGCACAACGAGGTCCTGTTGCCACTATGCTACTGTCTAGAGAATGTCAGCATTGATTCAGTTGTGGTTGAAGCGCTGCGTCAACGAGGTGAAACAGCGGCACAAGATGGCGACCTGGAAAGTCTATGTGCCTGTGTTCGCGCCATTTCTGGAGGACCGCGCGAGGAGGTTGGCGTCTGGCTGGATGAACTATTGGCCGACGCCAATGCCTGCGGACCCGATGTCCTGGCCGCTATGGCGGCTCGTGGCTGGGAGCACCTCGAACATGAGCAACGCCTGCCCTGCTACCTGGAGCGAGTCGCCAGCAGTGAACAGGCGGATTTCCTCGCCCTGGTGAGAGACCTGGCACTGATACCTCGCCTACGCCTGCCTGTGCTGATGATACTGCGTCAGGCGAGCAATGATTCACCGATTGGCAAACGCCTGACAGCAGTGACTGTTGGCAAGACCAGGCGTGAAGAAGGTTGAGTCCGGCCACCGAACTCAATTCAACAATATGAATATGAGTGCGGATGGCACGACAAGGAGAATGTCATGAAGGAGCTGCCCTACCAGGCCAGAGCCGTCGTCGGACGCCGTGAAATGGTGATTCTTCCGGAACTTCATCTCCACCTCTGCGCCAAGGTTGATACCGGGGCCCGCACCTCGGCATTACATGCCGAGGACATCGAATCCTTTGAAGAGGATGAGATCCTGTGGGTCAGCTTTGTCACTCGCAGCGGGGGACCCGACAGCCCAGCACACAGCTACCGAATGCACCTCCATGATCGCCGCCGAGTTACCAGCTCCAACGGCCAGTCCGAATGGCGCTATATCGTTCGCACTCGCCTGCAGTTGGGTGATCTGGAATTTCCTGTGGAACTGTCGTTGACTGACCGAAGTAACATGCGCCACCCCATACTCCTGGGACGCCGTGCCCTCAGACGACTGCTGGTTGCTCCCGGTGTCGCCTTCCTGCACGGTGAGCCGTGAAGCATTGCGGCAAGTCATATCACAACTAGACACAACTGATCGGCCCCCTACAGGCATGACGGCGACAAGCTGTTCAGGTCGATTGATTTCCACAAATACAGGCGTCGCCGCGCCAATGGCCTTCCACTCTGCTGTCAGGAGACACGCCCATGCACATCGCACTGCTGTCCCGCAATCGCAACCTCTATTCCACTCGCCGCCTGGTGGAAGCCGCAGAACAACGGGGCCATACCGCTCGGGTTGTGGACACTCTGCGTTGCTACATGAGCATTGCCTCTCATCACCCGTCGATTCACTACAAAGGTGAGGAGCTGGAGCCTTTCGATGCCGTAATCCCTCGTATCGGCTCTTCGGTCACCTTCTACGGGTGCGCAGTGCTGCGTCAGTTCGAGATGATGAACATCCCGGTGCTCAACGATAGCGTCGGCATCACTCGTTCGCGTGACAAGCTGCGCTCACTGCAGCTGCTGTCACGCAAGGGCATTGGCCTGCCGGTGACCGGCTTCGCTCATTCACCAGACGATATTCCTGACCTGATAACCATGGTTCGTGGCGCTCCTCTTGTCATCAAGCTTCTCGAGGGCACGCAAGGTATCGGCGTAGTGCTGGCGGAAACCAACCAGGCCGCGGAGTCAGTCATTCAGGCCTTTATGGGCATGAAGGCCAACATCATGGTCCAGGAGTTCATCAAGGAAGCCAAGGGAGCCGATATCCGCTGTTTCGTGATTGGCGACAAGGTCGTGGCCTCGATGAAACGCCAGGCAGCCGAAGGTGAATTCCGTTCCAACCTGCATCGCGGTGGTAGCGCCAGCGTGATACGCATTACCCCCGAGGAACGCTCTACCGCGATTCGTGCCGCCAAGGCCATGGGCCTGCGCGTGGCCGGTGTCGATCTGTTGCGCTCCAACCACGGCCCGGTGGTCATGGAAGTCAACTCCTCTCCTGGTCTACAGGGAATCGAGAGTGCAACCGGCAAGGATATCGCCGGCATGGTCATCGAACACCTCGAAAAAGCGGCCGTTAGCGGTCCTCGCCGGCGCCCGCCGGCCAAGCCCAAGGGCTGAATACCCCCTCTGCTCGCTGCTACCTTTCGCCTCGGAGGTCCTCCGAGGCGACGACATATATGGCGAAGGGCCCTGAATCACAAATATTTGCCACTTTGGGGGTGGCAAATCTCGTGCAAGGGCCCCACAATTTGCGTCACCGTAGGAGGTGACGCGCATGTTTCTCGATAATCGCCAGGTGGCGATGGACAGCCTGCTGGAAGCGTTGGCCGATAGCATCGACTATTTCCAGGACAATCTTGAGCGCCTGCGCCCGTCGCTGCGCGATTCCCTTGAGCCTCACTTCGAGGCACGCAAGAAGTCGATGCGTAGACTACAGACTCTGGCACGTCGCTATCTTGACCTTCTGCCTCGTGATGCAGATGTCGAGCGCGACGACTACATGTGGCTGTGGAGCCGATTGAAGAGCTTCGTTGGCAACGACTCCCAGGTACTGATCAACGAGCTGCTCGAGCAGGAGCGCGTGCTGATGCAGGCGCTGTCGACACTATTCACTCACCCGTTGCCGAATGCGATTGAACCGGTGATCGAGGAAGTGTGGAAAGGCTGTCGCTCACTGATCCGTGAGCTATATCAGTTACAGAAGGAAACTACACCGAAAAAGGCCCAGCAGCGTCAATCTCGCACACGGCGTCGCTGATCAGGCCACCAGCCTGGTTCCTCAGCCGGCGCATCCTGCTCAAGGCTCGGTTCTGGCGCCTCATCGGTCGACTCTGGCATCTTCGTTCTGCCAGCGTCTCTTGACGCTGGCGTCAGCAGCGGGTCAATCAGCTTTCCAAGCGGCACTGGTCCGTCCTCCAGCTGCCCTGCCGATAGGTCGTCGACAAGCACTCCCCTTTCCGGGAGTGGCTCGCCCGAACTCGGCTGATCGGCCGCCACCTTGATCAAAGGCACAATCTGCAGGGGTTCTTTTGGCCCCAGAAACCGTGGCTCCCGCTGCCAAAGATAGAGATCACCAATGGTTGCCACTCGCGCCATCCACTCGCGAATCAGCAACAGCCACATGGCATCCGCGGGTAACTGCGGCGCAGCACACCCCACAGCCTCGATACCCAGCGCATCGGCAATGAACAATGCACGAGGCAGATGCCATGCCTGAGTGATGAGCACAGCCTTTTCCACGCCGAACACGTCACGTGCCCTTACCAGGGTATCAAAGGTACTGAACCCAGCGTAATCCAGTGTCATATCGACGGTACGCACACCACGCTCGCGCAGGTCCCGCCACATGGTGATGGGTTCGTTGTAATACCGGGTAGCGTTGTCACCGGAAACCAGTAAATGCTCGAGGCGCCGATCACGCATCAGCTCCGCAGCCGCCTGCATACGCCCCTCGAAGTGCGGATTACGCTCACCACTGCGAGTCCAGTGGGAGGTACCGAAGACAACTCCGATGCGCTGGGGTGGACATGATGCCAGTGCAGCAATACGCTCACGCGTACTGCTGACCACCCACAGGTTGGCGGCAACAAGTATGACTGCAAGCAATAGCACCAGACTGCCGGCCACGAGCAGCAAGCGTTTGAAATACGTATTGAGCGACTCGCGCATGGTGCTCCCATTCAAGCGGCGAAATCAGCGGGCCTTGAGCAAAGTTATACTGCCCCGTGACGCGCCCCACGTCGAGCCGCCGCAGGACGCTAGCCTCGTGATAAGCCGCTATACGGCTTTTCCTCTCAGCATCATCTAGAACATGCCCAGCTCGAGCTTGGCCTCATCCGACATCATCTCACGACTCCAGGGAGGATCGAAGACAATCTCGGTATGGACTCGAGCGATCTGCGGCGCGCCAAGAATCTTGTTGCGCGCATCCGCCGCGATCACGTCCCCCATGCCACAACCGGGAGCGGTCAGTGTCATGCGGATGGTGACGATTCTCTCGCCGCTGATCAGACGTTCGATCCGACAGCCATAGACCAGCCCCAGATCGACAATATTCACCGGGATCTCAGGATCGAAACAAGTTCTCAGTTGATCCCAGACAAATTGTTCGATCTGCTCCTCACTGGCATCCAGCGATAGCGTCGGTCGTGGCAACGACTCCAACCCCAGAGCATCGAAATTGGCTCCCTCGATCAAATAGAGGCGCCCCTCGAAAGCGACACTGACACTACTGCCCTTGGCCTGCATCACGCTGACAATACTGTCCTCGTCAAGCGTGATGGTCTTGCCGAAAGGAATCGAGATCGCATCGACATCGCGCTGCAGAGGCAGCTGCTGGCCTTTGCTGAGCTGCGCGATCTGTTCGTTGTCGCTCATGACACTCCCTGATTATCAGCGCAACATGTTGATGACGTGGCGGAGCCCGTCGACGAAGACATCGACCTCTTCAGGGGTGTTATACGCCGCAAAGGAGGCACGGCAGGTTGCATCCACCCCCATCCGAGCCAACAGCGGCTGCGCACAGTGGTGTCCGGTGCGAATGGCCACTCCGAATTGGTCGATCAACAGGCCGATATCCTGGCTGTGAGCACCATCCACCACGAAAGACAACACGCCCGCCTTCTGCGGTGCGGTACCGATTATCCTCAGCCCATCGATCGTCGACACGGCGCTGGTGGCATGCTCGAGCAAACGGCTTTCCCATGCAGCGATATGCGCCAGACCAATGCGATTGACCCATTCGATGGCGCGACCGAAAGCCACCACCTCGGCAATCGCCGGAGTACCAGCCTCGAACTTGTGCGGGATAGCAGCAAAAGTCGTCGGCACCTCAAAGGATACCGAAGCGATCATCTCACCGCCGCCCTGCCATGGCGGCATCTCCTCAAGCAGTTCCGCACGGCCATAGAGTGCACCGGCCCCCGTCGGTCCGTAGACCTTGTGCGCCGACAGAGCGTAGAAGTCAGCACCAAGATCCTGAACATCAATCGCCAGGTGCGGTGCCGCCTGAGCGCCATCGATCAGGATCAAGGCACCATGCTGATGAGCAAGGCTCGCCATCTCCTTGACCGGATTGATCGTACCCAGCGCATTGGAGACATGATTGACCGCAACCAGTCGCGTACGCTCATTGAGCAGATCGCGATAGGCATCCATATCCAGCACACCACGCTCATCAACCGGAATCACCTTGATGGTAAATCCACGCTCCGCCGCGAGCAGCTGCCAGGGCACGATGTTGGAATGGTGCTCCAGGTGAGAGATCAGCACCTCATCACCGGCAGCGAGGTTCGCACGCCCCCAACTCTGGGCAACGAGATTGAGCGCCTCGGTCGTGCCGCGGGTAAAGATCACCTCGCGGCTCTCGCCAGCATTGATATACCCGCGCACTGTCTCCCGTGCGTTTTCGAACGCCGCAGTGGCCTCGTCAGCCAGGCTATGCAGGCCACGATGAATATTGGAATTCATCTGACGGTAGTAGTCATCGAAGGTATCGATGACCGACTGCGGGGTCTGGCACGTCGCGGCGTTATCGAGATACACCAGCGGCTTACCATGTACTTCGCGTTCGAGGATCGGGAACTCACTACGAACCCGAGCCACGTCCAGCAGTAGATCGCTGAAGTTGGTCATCACTCAATCCTCGTTCAGGGCAACGGCAGCCTGAACCAACCCCGCCAGATTGAAGCGTTCCGGCAACTTGCCAGCAACGGTCAGCTCGACACGTTCGGCAATCACATCCAGATCGACCTGATCCATCACCTCACCGGCAAAGGCCAATGTCAGCAGACCACGCGCCGTAGCCTCGTCCAGGCCACGAGTCCGCAGAGCGAATACTGCATCTTCGTCCAACTGCCCCGTCGTCGCTCCATGGGAGCACTTGACGTCATCGGCATAGATCTCGAGCTCAGGCTTGGTATCGATCTGAGCACGATCAGACAGCAACAGGTTGGCGTTACTCTGCTCAGCCTCGATCTTCTGACTGTCACGCTTGACGATCACCTTGCCGTTGAACACGCCATGGGCACGATCATCGAGAATGCCCTTGTAGTTCTCACGGGAATAGGTGTGCGGCGCGTTGTGATTCGCCAGAGTGTGGTTATCCACATGCTGACGATTACGACCGTGGAACAGACCATTGAAGGTGGCCTCAGCCCCCTGACCATTGAGGTCTGTGACCAGATCGTTGCGAACCAACCCGCCACCCAGCGTCAGGTTGAAGGAGGTATAGCGCGAATCACGTGCCTGTTCGATATGGATACTCGCAATATGCAGATCCTGCTCGGGCGACTCCATCAGCTTGTAATGCGCCAGGATGGCCCCGCGATCGAGCATGATTTCCGCGACCAGATTGGTGAAGTTGGCGGCTTCCACCTCACCGATATGGTGCTCGACAATGGTCGCTTCACTGCGCCCTCCGGCCTCGACCAGAATACGCGGGTGGCTCATCACCGGAGTTTCACCGTGACGCGACAGGAACTGCAGCACAATCGGCTTCTCCACCACTGTGCCGGGCGCCAGACGCACCAATGCCCCTTCTTCGAAGAAAGCCGTGTTGAGTGCAGAGAACGCTGAGAACTCGACACCGGTCAGGCGTCCGAGCGGCCCTCCCACTGCTTCATGGTTCTCGGCCAGCGCTTGAGAAAGCGGCTGTACACTGAGGCCACTGGGCAGTTCGGCAAGATCCGACAGGCTGCTGGAGAATACGCCATCGACAAAGGTCAGCCGGTAAGCCTCGAGCGGCAGGCCGAGTGCCGCCGCCGTAGCTGGGGAGAACTCGGCGTTGTCTGCCAGTTGGAAGTCTCCACGACTGATCGCCCGTACGTCAGTGTACTTCCACTGCTCGATGCGACGATGAGGAAAGCCCATTGCTTCGAAACGAGCGGCTCCCGCCTGGCGGCGCGCGGCGATCCAGGTTGGCTCACTACCGCGCTCGGCATTACGCTCAGCGAGGCGGTCGAGAAAGACTTGCACTTCACTCATGCCGCGGGCTCCTCAACGACCCAGTCGTAGCCACGGGATTCGAGTTCATGTGCCAGCTCGGCGCCACCGCTCTTGACGATACGGCCAGCCACCAGCACATGCACCTTGTCAGGCACGATGTAATCGAGCAGACGTTGATAGTGAGTCACCAACAGAATGCCGCGATCTTCACTGCGCAATGAGTTGACGCCATCGGCAACGACTTTCATGGCATCGATGTCGAGACCGGAGTCAATCTCGTCGAGCATGGCGAGCCTTGGCTGCAGCACCAGCATCTGCAGGATCTCGTTACGCTTCTTCTCACCACCGGAGAAGCCTTCATTGACCGCGCGCTGCAGGAAGCTGGTGTCCATCTTCATGAACGCCACCTTCTCCTTGATCAGCTTCATGAACTCCGGTGCCGGAATCTCGCTCTCGCCGCGCGCTTCACGCTGCGCGTTCAGCGCCGCCTTGAGCAGATAGATGTTCTTGACCCCAGGAATTTCCACCGGGTACTGGAAACCAAGCAACAGCCCCGCCTGAGCACGCTCCTCGACTTCCATCTCCAGTACATCACGACCTTCGAAGGTGATACTACCGGACGTCACCTCGTAGCCATCCTTGCCGGCAATCACCGCAGACAGCGTCGACTTTCCGGCGCCGTTCGGCCCCATGATGGCGTGAACTTCACCAGGGTTGATGGTCAGGGTGAGCCCCTTGAGGATCTCGGAACCCTCGACCGTGACGTGCAGATCCTTGACTTCGAGCATCTTGCCTACCTTTGACTTGGTCTCGAGCCGCGCCGACGGCTCTGAAAATTGATTTGGCTATGCGTCGGGCGAACCGTCTCTAGCCCACCGCACCCTCGAGGGTGACATTCAGCAGCGCTTCCGCTTCCACCGCGAACTCCATCGGCAACTCCTGGAAGACATCCTTGCAGAAGCCGTTGACAATCATGTTCACGGCGTCTTCCTCGGAAATTCCTCGGCTCTGGCAGTAGAACAGTTGGTCCTCACCGATCTTCGACGTTGTCGCCTCATGTTCGACCGTTGCGGTGCTGTTACCGATTTCCTGGTAGGGGAAGGTATGCGCACCACAGGTATCGCCGATCAGCAGCGAATCACACTGGGTAAAGTTACGCGCGCCCTTCGCCCGCGGACCGATCTTGACCAGACCACGGTAGGACTGGTTCGAACGCCCGGCGGAAATGCCCTTGGAAACGATGGTCGAGCGGGTTCCCTCGCCGAGGTGAATCATCTTGGTACCGGTATCGGCCTGCTGGCGGCCGTTGGTGACTGCTACGGAATAGAACTCACCGATGCTGTCCTTGCCACGCAGTACACAGGACGGGTACTTCCAGGTAATTGCCGAGCCGGTTTCCACCTGAGTCCAACTGATGTGCGAACGATCACCACGGCAATCGCCACGTTTGGTGACGAAGTTGTAGATGCCGCCCTTGCCGTCCTCGTCTCCCGGATACCAGTTCTGCACCGTGGAGTACTTGATCTTTGCGTCTTCCAGCGCAACCAACTCGACTACCGCAGCGTGCAACTGGTTCTCATCGCGCATCGGCGCCGTGCAACCTTCCAGATAAGACACTTGAGCCTGCTTCTCGCAGACAATCAACGTGCGCTCGAACTGGCCGGTATTCGCCGCATTGATACGGAAATAGGTCGACAATTCCATCGGGCAAGTCACACCCTCGGGAACGAAGACGAAGGAACCATCGGTGAACACCGCCGAATTGAGCGCCGCGAAATAATTGTCGGCCACCGGCACCACCGTACCGAGATACTTGCGAACCAACTCGGGGTAGTCGCGCATCGCCTCGGAGATCGAGCAGAAGATCACACCAGCTTCGTGCAGCTTGTCCTTGAAGGTCGTAGCCACCGACACCGAGTCAAACACGGCGTCCACTGCTACGCCGGCCAGCGCCGCACGCTCGTGAAGCGGAATGCCTAGCTTCTCATAAGTCTCGAGCAGCTTGGGGTCGACTTCATCGAGGCTCTGCGGACGATCTTCCGGGCGCTTGGGAGAGCTGTAGTAGGAAATCGCCTGATAATCGATCGGCGGATAGTCCAGGTGCGCCCAGCTCGGCGGAGTCATCTTGAGCCACTGCCGATAGGCGTCGAGACGCCACTCCAGCATCCACTCCGGCTCGCCCTTCTTGTTCGAGATGAAGGCAATGGTGCTTTCGTCCAGACCAGGCGGTACCGTATCGCTTTCGATGTCCGTCACGAAGCCTTCCTTGTACTCGCGACGGACAAGCTGTTCCATTTCCTGACTTGCCATGATGTGTCCCCTCCCGGCTGTTGGGTCGGCGGGCGTTGCCCGACTTGGGTCCTGAAATCCAGGTATTGAATTCGGTGCTTACTGTAGCGCCTGAACTGCCTATCAGGCCTCGGCTGCCAACGTCACGGTCTGTATAGGCAGCCTCATGGGTAATTTCAGCGGAGTGGTATCGGCCAGATGAGCCAGAGTGATGCTGTCGAGAAGTTCGCGAATAGCAACGGAGACCCGCTGCCAGTTGTCGGAAACACCACAGGTCGATGCCAGATCACAGTCACCATCGACATGACTGCACTCGGTCACGGCCACAGGCCCTTCAATGGCAGCGATGATATCGCTGGCCGTGATATGCGATGCCGGACGAGCCAGACGATAGCCTCCCTGGGCACCACGACGCGACTCAAGCAGACCCGCCTTGACCAACATCTTCAACGTCTTGCTGACCGTCGGGTGTGGCAGTTGTACCGCTTCAGCGAGCTCTGCAGCGGCATGCGCCTGTTGCGGATGCCGCGCAATCTGCGCCATTACCACCGCTGCATAATCCGTCAACCGTGACAGCTTGAGCATGAACACTTCCTCGGGCACCCGGCCCCACGACCTCGATCTACATTTTCGACGTATGAATTTCGAGCTGCGAATCTCGGCCAACGAATCTCAACCTGAGAGTCTCGACCAACAACCTTGCGTAACCATTCAGTTGGACAATCTACCCGCCAATTCAACCAGGCGATCTGGCGAGAATTTACTCTCCGCTTCTAATGCGGACCATTTTAGTCCTGTATGAAATACATGTGAAGAGGTAAGGCAAGCTATTGCACCGATAGAAGGGAATTTATCGACATGTTCGACACAATTACCATCAAAACACAATCATTATCATTTTCATGCGCATTTCTGGACATTATCGTTACTCGACAGGAGTAGCATCATATCCATCAATTCCACTCATTGCAGATCGTCATTCATAACCAAAACAAATAGATTCGCCCTTCTGCTACTCTTGTAACCACTCAAGGATGCATGGCCTCGGCAGGCACCTCGTTGGCATTTCAGCGCCTGAACGAGTGGGCTGCTTGTGTCCATGGCTCCGAGAAAACGGCGCTTTCTGACCCTGAAGGAGTCACCAATTTGGAACTGATCCAATACACCATCGACAACTTCGGCCTACTGTTGGCAAAGACACTCGAGCACATTGCGCTGGTCGGTGTCGCGGTGGGCATTGCCATCATTACTGGTGTCCCTATCGGGATTGCCATCACGCGCAATGAACGCCTGGCCAAGGCCGTGCTCTATACCGCCTCGATCATTGTCACCATTCCCTCGATAGCTCTTTTCGGCATCATGATTCCCGTGCTGTCGCTGATTGGCCAGGGGATCGGCTACCTTCCCGCTGTTATCGCCGTGCTGCTCTATTCGCAGCTGCCGATCATCCGCAACACCTATACCGCGATCAACAACGTGGACCCGGCATTGCGTGAAGCCGCACGTGGCATTGGCATGAGTCCCAACCAACGCCTGCGCATGGTGGAAATCCCTCTGGCCGTTCCGGTGATCATGGCCGGGGTTCGGACCGCAGTGGTGCTCAATATCGGTGTCATGGCCATCGCCACCTACATCGGCGCTGGTGGCCTCGGTACCTTCATCAGTCGTGGCATCTCTCAATCCGATCCCCGCCAGCTGATTGTCGGCGCGATCGCCGTCAGCCTACTGGCCATCATCGTCGACTATTCATTGCTCGCCCTACAGAAGCGCCTGACGCCCAGGGGAATGGAGCGTGCCATCAGTACAACCTGAAGCTGATTCAGGTTGTGACCGACCCAATGACAAGGATTCGCCAATGATTCGACTGGAAAATCTGACCAAGGTCTTCGATACGCCCAAAGGCGCCGTAGTGGCTTCTGACCACGTCAATATGGAAGTTCCAAGTGGCGAGATATGTATCCTGCTCGGCCCTTCAGGCTGCGGCAAGACCACCACGCTCAAGATGATCAACCGCATCATCAAGCCCAGTTCCGGCAAGGTTTTCATCAATGGTGAAGACACCACTGGCCTGGACACACAGCAGTTGCGTCGCAATATCGGTTACGTCATCCAGCAGATCGGCCTGTTCCCCAACATGACGATCGAGGAAAATATAGCGGTAGTGCCCAGGCTGCTGGGCTGGGACAAGAAGCGCTATCGCGAACGTGCCCGTGAATTGATGGACATGATTGCGCTTGACCCTGACTCCTTTCTCAAGCGCTACCCCAGCGAGCTTTCCGGCGGCCAACAACAGCGTATCGGTGTAGCCCGCGCGCTGGCAGCAGACCCCCCGGTAATGCTGATGGATGAGCCCTTCGGTGCCATTGATCCAATCAACCGTGCG
The DNA here is from genome assembly GCF_001431725.1 of Halomonas huangheensis. Lineage (NCBI taxonomy): Bacteria > Pseudomonadati > Pseudomonadota > Gammaproteobacteria > Oceanospirillales > Halomonadaceae > Halomonas > Halomonas huangheensis. Next base: position 3,000,878 of record NZ_CP013106.1, read on the forward strand.
GTGATTCAGGATGAGTTCCTCAAGATGCAGCAGGAGCTCAAGAAGACCATCATGTTCGTCAGTCACGATATCGACGAGGCGATCAAGATGGGCAACAGGGTGGCGGTATTCCGTGACGGCAAGCTGGTGCAGTATTCCACGCCTGACGACCTGCTGGCCGCGCCGAAGAATGCCTTCGTCGAGTCCTTTCTTGGTGAAGACCGAGCCCTCAAACGCCTCAACCTGGTCAAGGTCCGAGAGGTAGTCAGCGACGAGATCGGCACCGTCGAGCCCGGTGACACTTTGGCAACCGCGCTGGAACGCATCGACGACTTCGGTTATCAGAACTCGATTCTGATGGTCAACGAGCGCCGCCAGCCGGTAGGCCTGATCAGCCGTGCAGTGGCACGGACCACCAAAGGTTACTGCCGCGACCACTTCCAGAACGTGCCGGCCGCGGTCAATCTCGACGATGACCTGCGCAAGGTCGCATCGCTGATGTTTGCCCAGGATATCACCTGGCTACCCTGTGTCGATGATGATGGTCGAGTGTGTGGACAGATCACCCAACGCGCCATGACCCACCACCTGGGCGCTCGATTCCGTGCACATGAAGCGGAAGCTGCCGCCACTGGCCAGCAGCCGAGGGGGTAAGCCTATGCGCATCAGCAATCTACGCAGTGCAGCCTACATCCTGGGGCTTCTTGCTGCCTTCATCCTTGGTGTCTGGATACCGCTGGACGAATTCCTGTTCTACCTACCGGATGTCCAGTATCTGACCATGCAGCACCTATGGCTGACGGCAATGTCAGGCGGACTCGCCTTGCTGGTGGCGATCCCACTGGGCACACTGCTGTCTCGCCCCAGCATGGCCAAATATGCCGAGACTCTAATGCAAGGCCTCAATATCGGCACGACCATCCCCACTCTGGCGGTGTTGGCCCTGTCAATGAGCTTCCTGGGAATAGGCACCGTACCGGCGGTTTTTGGCCTGTTCGTCGCGACACTACTTCCGATCACACGCAATACCTATGCCGGCCTCAAGGGAGTGTCACCAGCGCTCAAGGAAGCCGCCGCGGGTATCGGCATGTCGCCAACACAGCGCCTTCTCAAGGTTGAACTGCCCAATGCACTGTATGTGATCTTTGCCGGTATCCGCACCGCGCTGACCATCAATGTCGGCACCGTGCCGCTGGCGTTCCTGATCGGCGCAGGCGGTCTGGGGGAACTGATCTTTACAGGCATCGACCTTTACGACCCAGTCATGATGCTGTCAGGTGCGATTCCCACGGCAATGCTCGCCGTGTTGGTAGACGCGCTGGTGGCCGTCGTCGCATTCCTGGTCGTGCCGCGGGGCGTGAACCCCGGCCGCGCCTGAGTCAAAGGTCTGACATCGTCACTGAACAACTGTGTCTCAACAACCATCTGCAGACGTTGATAATCGAGCAAGAAATCTCTGCAGCCATCATTGTCTGGTAGAAGGAGAAAGCCCATGAAAACCTGGATTCCCATTATGGCGGGTATCGCTGTTGCCGGTTGCGTAGCGACCGCCAACGCCAATGAAATCACCGTCGGTGGCAAGAACTTCACCGAACAGCAACTCATTGCCAGCATGACCAGTCAGTATCTCGACAGTCTCGGCTACGATGTCGAGAAGCGTGCAGGGATGGGCTCAGCAGTGCTGCGTCAGGCGCAGGAAAATGGTCAGATTGATCTCTATTGGGAGTACACCGGAACCTCGCTGATCAACTACAACGATGTCAGTGAGTCGCTCAGTCCCGAGGAAACCTACCAGCGCGTCAAGGAACTGGATGCCGAGAAGGGGCTGGTATGGCTGGAGCCATCTGCCGCCAACAACACCTACGCTCTGGCGATGCGTAGCGAAACCGTCGAGGAAACCGGCATCAACACCCTGTCGGAGCTGGCCACGGCCATCAACGACGGTGACTCTCTGAGCTTTGCCATGAACGCCGAATTCTATGCTCGCGAAGATGGATGGCGCCCTCTTCAGCAAGCCTACGACTTCCGTGTCGGCCGCAGCGATGTCAAGCGTATGGATTCAGGCCTGGTCTACCAGGCGCTGCGCGACGGCCAGGTGGATGTTGGCCTCGTCTTCGCTACTGATGGGCGTATTCCGGCCTTCGACTTCCAGGTATTGGAAGATGATCAGAACTTCTTCCCGGCCTATGCTCTAACGCCAGTCGTGCACGAAGATACACTGGCAGAAAACCCGGACCTGGAAGCCCAGATGAATGCGCTCTCCGCACTGCTGGATGACGAAACCATGGCGCATCTCAACGCCCAGGTCGACGTCGAGCGTGAAACCATCGAGGATGTGGCCCACAACTTCCTCATCGAAAACGAACTGATCGAAGAATAACGCTACCCGGGCGGCGGTGACGAGCCGTCCTTCCGCCCGGCCCCCTTTCCTTCTTCCCTCTGTCTTCTTCCCTCTGTCCTCTTCTCTCTGTCTTCCCCCTGCCCTTCGGCTAGCGAAGCCTGGTATATTGGTCAGCATCAGTCTCGCGGTCAGCCATCCACGGGCCGCCTCGATCATCGGGAGGAAATCCATGTCATCAATACTGTCCGGCGTCATTGTGATTACCGGCGGTTCACGCGGAATCGGGCGCTCCACGGCCCTTGCCTGTGTGCGTGCCGGTGCTCGCGTGGTATTCAGCTATCAAGGCAATGAGCAGGCGGCACAAAGCACCCTGGACGCCTGTCGGGCGATAGCCGGTAATGACTGCGTGCTCGCCCAGCGTGGCGATGTACGCAATGAGGATGACGTCATCGCACTCTTTGAATTCGCCCGCGAGCAGTTCGGCGAGATCACTGGCGTGGTCAATAACGCCGGTATCGTTGCCCCCTCCATGCCACTGGCGGAGATGGATGCCGAACGCCTGAGCCGGGTCACTGAAATCAATGTCCTTGGCGCCCTGCTGGTCGCTCGTCAGGCCGCTAGAGACCTCGCCGACAACGGCTCACTGGTTAATGTTGGCTCGATGGCCGCCAAGCTTGGCTCTCCCAATGAATACGTCGACTACGCTGCCAGCAAGGGCGCGTTGGATAGCCTGACGGTGGGTCTGTCGAAGGAACTGGGCCCCAGAGGCATTCGTGTCAACTGTGTCCGCCCAGGCCTGATCGCTACTGACATTCATGCCAGCGGCGGTCGCCCCGAGCGTGTCGCCGAATTGGGCCCTCTATGCCCCCTCGGGCGTCCCGGAGAAGCCGAGGAAGTCGCCAATGCGATCCTGTGGTTGCTGTCGGATGCGGCTTCGTACACGACTGGAAGCCTGATCGATGTGGCCGGTGGGCGATAGCTGACGAGTCTTCATCTACGCAGTTCCGACACCAACACGGCAAGCAGCGTGTCAGAAGGGATGTACGTGGCGGTGATTGTGGCGGAGCGTGGAGGCTTTACAGATAATTCGGGTAGAGAGGCTGCGCATTCTTCGCGCATCAATGGTAGAATATCTACCATAATATCGGAACAACTCTGCTCGGATATCTGCATGAACAGCTCAGTTTCTCGGCCGCTTATTTCGCCATCGTCATGTTTCCTCGTCATGGGAGTTTCCGGATCGGGAAAATCCCATATTGGACGCCAACTTGCCAATGAGACTGGCGCTACTTTCATCGATGGCGATGACTATCATAGTTCACTCAGCATCGCCAAGATGTCACGCGGTGAGCCGCTGTCGGACAATGACCGAAAGGAGTGGCTGGAAACCCTCGCCGCGTTATTCAGGGAACACCGCCAGAACGGGGAGCCCGTGATCATTGGCTGCTCCGCACTCAAGCGCCGTTACCGCGACATTCTTCGCCAGGGTGCTCCGGGCTTGCGTATTCTTTATCTACACGGTGAGCGAGATATTCTGCTCAAGCGACTGAACAGTCGCGGCGACCACTTCTTCAATGGCGAGCACATGCTCAACAGCCAGCTCGACACCCTGGAAATCCCCGGTGATGATGAAGCCATTCGCTGCAATATTGAGCAGATGCCGGCTGAGATAATTCAGCAGTTTCTCGCCAGAATTCAGCAGTAGCGCCAACATGGCACTACTGGAATAAATGGTCCTGAAGCGTACGACATCCATGCATCTTCAACGTCGATAATGCTAGAGAATTTCCACAATATCATTTCAAGAAAAAACGGCGCGCTCATTACTGAAAATTGAGTGCGCCGTTTTTTTATCGACCTACTTACTTACGTCCATCAATTTGACTGATGACGTTCTGCCAGTGCCAGCAGGCCGGCAAGTGTCGCGGCATCGCTGTCGATTTCCTTGACTCGAAGCTGTTGTGCTTCCAGCGCCTGGCGATAGAGCGGATTGAGTCCACTGGAACCTACCAGCAAGACTTCATCACCATTGGCCAATAGCGCACCATGCTGGGCAAGAACTTCACTGCCGATCAGCACTCCGGACAGGAAGCTGCTTACCTCCTGTCCCTCAAGTCCCGCATACAGGTGACGACTGCGTGCTTCGAACAGCGCATGCAACACACCTGCCGGATGCCGAGACGCCGCCAACCCCTGGGCAAACGCCCGTTCACTATGCGGGGTATCACCACGCCCAGGCTCGCCCGGCAGTGTATGAAAGCGCACCGCATGGAACAGCTCACCGGTCATGGCAGTGCTGAAATCCACCAATTTGCCCTGTTTCAGTTGTGCCCACTTGCTGTGAGTACCTGGCAGGCAACATATCGCACTGTCACGCGCAGCCAGCGCCAGAGCACCGAAGGCCTGGATTTCTTCGCCACGCATCACATCGACGTGATCATCACGCACTACCTTGAGTCCCGGCACAATCCAGGCATTATCGAGACCTGGCGCCGCCACCACATTGGCTGCCAGGTCCTCGGCGCCAGCCGGAACATCCAGTTGCGGCGCTTCACTCCAGCCACGAGCCGAACCAACCATCCCCGACAGATAGACCGGCACCTGACCACCCTCGCGCCAGCGACCTACCTGAGCCTCACAGTAATGAGGGAACTCCTCGGTAGTCAGTGAACGCAAGCCCGCATCGGAGCGCACACTATCCAGACACTCCCCGCTGTGTCGATCAACGAGAAAGGCGCGGAAATTGCTGGTGCCCCAGTCAATTGCGATCAACCTCCCGCTCATGCACCCTCTCCTGACAGGCGTTGCCATTCAGCCACCAGCTCAGATGCAATGACACCGACCTCAGCTGCTGAACGTCCAGGCTTGTACAGGTTGCTACCGAAGCCAAACCCACCAATACCTACCGCATACCACTCAGCCATATTGCCAAGCTCGATTCCTCCGACAGCCAGCACAGGCAGACCTGTCGGTAGAATGGCCTTGATATCCTTGAAGTAACCCGTGCCCATGCGTGCCGCCGGGAACAGCTTGAGCGCGGTGGCACCGGCCTTCGCTGCCGCCAGCGCTTCGGTCGGCGTCATGCAACCAATCATCGGTGCAAGGCCGCGCTGTGCGCCTAGCGAAACCAGCTCCGGCTGAGTGTTGGGTGTAATCATCAACGGCGCACCCAGTTCGGCGAGACGTGCCGTATCACTCTCTTCCAACACTGTTCCGGCGCCAATAAGCACATTGCTCGGACAGTGGGTCACGGCTCGCTCGATGCTCTGCCAGGGCTCGGGAGAGTTGAGCGGGATCTCGATCAAGCGAAAGCCCGCCTCGATGAGAGCGTCACAAACCTCAACAATCTCATCGGGAGTAATACCACGCAGGATCGCCACCAACGGCAGCTCGGCCATCGCAGCGTTCAACACCTGGCGTTGTGTGTCATTCATGGAAATCCTCCTGTAAGAGGGCCAGTCTACCAGCTCGGGAGGTCATCCAAGTCCTCGATGACGCATTCCCTTACCGCTAGACCAGCCCTGTTTTTACTGCGTCAAACCAACTCTCAGACCAGCCACATGGCCATGTTGGGCCAGACCAGCAGTGCGGCCAGCACACAGAGCTGCAGGGCAATGAACGGCAGCAGCGAGACGAAGATGTCCTTGAGGCTGACTTCCGGTGGCGCCACCCCCTTGAGATAGAAGGCCGCCGGGCCGAACGGCGGTGACAGGAACGACACCTGCATGTTGACCGCGAACAGGATGCCGAACCAGATCGGGCTGTAACCGAGCTGGGTGATGATCGGCACGAAGATCGGCAGGGTCAGCATCGCCACCCCGATCCAGTCGAGGAACATACCCAGCACCAGCAGGATCGCCATCATCACCAGGATGATCACGATCGGCGCCACATCCAGCCCCATGATCATGCCGGAGATGAAACGGTTGCCGCCCATCAGGTTATAGACCCCGACCAGTGCTGCGGCACCGATACCGATCCAGATGATCATGCCGCAGGTCACCAGCGTCTGGGACAGGCTCTCGTGCATCATGCGGAAGGTATATTCGCCACGCAGGATCACCGCCAGCAGCACCCCGAATACGCCCATCGCCGCGGCTTCAGTGACCGAGGCCACGCCACCGTAGATCGAGCCGAGCACCATTCCGGCAATCAGACCGGGAACGATGATCGCCTTGAGCGCCTCGAAGCGGTTGGAGAAGCCCTCGGTGCGGTCGGCCTCGCTCATCGGCGGGCCCATCGAGGGATCGCGCAGACAGCGCACCAGCACATAGCCGATGTAGGACAGCATCAGGATCACCGCCGGGGTGATGGCCGCCGTGAACAGGTCGGCAATCGAGACGCTGGCGATCAGGCCATAGATGATCAGCACGATCGACGGCGGCATCATGGTGCCCAATGCGCCGCCGGCACAGACCACCCCGATCGACAGGTGCTTGTCATAGCCCAGCCGCAGCATCTGCGGTAGCGCCAGAATCCCCAGCAGCACGATCTCGCCACCGATGATGCCGGACAGCGCGGCGAGGAAGAACGCCACCACGATGGTCTGCACTGCGACGCCACCGGGCAGACGGCCGGCAAACACACGCATGGCATTGAACAGGTCTTTCGCGATCCCCGATCGGTCCAGCAACGAGGCCATCAACACGAACATCGGCACCGCCACCAACGAGTACTCGGTGACGAAACCATAGACCCGGCTGGTGACCAGCGGCAGCGCGTTGCCGCCAAACCAGCCGAAGGTGAAGACCAGCGCCACCAGGCCGGTGATGAAGGCCAGCGGCAATCCCGTGATCAGCAGGGCGAAGATCAGCCCGACCAGCAGCATGGTTCCTTCTGCAATCCCCATCACACGGCTCCTTCATCATCAGGCAGCGGAGCAGGCTTGCCCTTGAGCGACTGATACAGATGAATCAACGACTGAATGCACATGATCGCCAGCGCCAACAGGATCATGCCCTTGATCAACGCCGGAAACGGTGGATTCCAGGAGGTACCGGAGCGCTCCAGCTGCCAGTCACCCATCGGGTTGTGTGAGGCGCCCCAGAACATCACATAAGCGGCGTAGGTCATGCCCAGGCAGAAACCGAAGGTGACCAGGTCATTGAAACGGTCCAGCCACAGGCGAAAACGTGGGCCGACCGTGTCATACAGCACTCGCACGCGAATATGGCGATTGCTGGCGAGTGCCACGGGTCCACCGAGACAGAAACTGACCGCCACCAACATGACCACACTCTCGTGGACCCAGGAGGTGGGCGAATTGAAGCCATAACGCATGATGACTTCGTAGACACTGATCGCCATGGCCACACACACCAGCCAGGCCGCGGTCTGGCCGGCCTTGACCACCAGTCGGTCGAAACCGCTGCGCACCAGGTCGGGGGCCTTGCTCGGCGTTTTATCGTCGCCGGGTGGAGTGCCTCCACCGGCTGGCGAGCCTGTGTGCGGCTCACGAGTCGAATCACTCATGAGACATCCTCAATACTTGCGTGGGAATGAAGGCGCATGGGCGACTGTCCGCTGCCCATGCATCCTGTGGAAACTGCAGAGAGCGATGCCGAAGCACCGCCCTCAGCCCCTGATCTCGCCAGGGTTTACAGCAGATTGTGATTTTCCAGATAGGCCACCACAGAGTCATAGAACTCTTGTGTGATCTCGTTGCGTCCAGCCCACTCTTCCCACTCCTGCTTGGCGATATTGCGGAAGGCTACGCGCTCTTCAGCGGGCAGATCGATGATCTCGATATCCGGATCCTGCCTGGCTTCACGCACGGCTTCCATATCGCGAGTCTTCAGCTCAGCAACCATCTCGTAGGCCAGCGCATCAACCGACGTCTCGAGAATCGCCTTCAGATCATCGGATAGGCCATCCCAGATCTCCTTGTTGAGCGATACGGAGACCATCGGCAGTGAGTGGAAGCCAGGGTACATCGGATAAGGAGCAAAATCGTGCAGCCCCTGAGACTGATTGGTGGCAAATACCGTGTAATCCGCGGCGTCGATAACGCCCTTCTCGAGCCCGGTATAGACTTCGGAACCCGGCAGGTTGACCGGCGTGGCGCCCGCTGCCTCGAAGATGTTGTAGACCATGCCTTCAGGGGCACGGATCTTGAGGCCCTTCATGTCGTCGATCGAACGCACCGGGCGCGATGACGGCAGCGATTCCAGGCCGGTTGCCGCAGCACCAATCAGGTGAACGCCATAAGGTTCAACGAGCTTGTTGTAGAGCTCTTCACCGCCAGCGTTATTCATGTAATCGAGGAAATCGTACGGATCACTCCAGGCGCCAACCAGGTTGCCGATCATGCCGAAGGCCGGATTCTGACCGGTGAAGTAACTGGGATCGGTCAAGTGGCCCTGGAGAATGCCACTCTGCACGGCCTGCAGGGTCTGGTTGGCTTGAACCACAGCATTGACCGGCAGGATTTCGATGGAAATTCTGCCCTGGGACATCTGTTCGACGTTTTCCGCCCAGGCCTTCTTCATCTCGAATTGCGGCTCACCAGCCGTCTCGGAAGTCTGGAAGGTCCATTCATACTCGGCGGCATTGGCGGTGGTAGCCGTTGCCGCAAGAATGGCGGCGCTGAGAACTGTAAGCTTGGTGCGTGCCTTCATGGATCGGTCATCCTTCTTGTGTTTGCGAGGAGTCGTTGTGAGGAAGTGTCGTGCTGGAGTCGAAGTTCGTCTCGATATTGGGCAATTGCCGCGACAGACCTTCGAGACCCAGGTCCTGCCCGGTACGTTCGAGCACCGCAAGTGCTGCCTGTGCGGCCTCTGCGGGCTGACGCAGACGAATCGCCTCCATCACACGACGGTGACGATCCATACTGTCCTGCAACCGGTCCGCACTCTGATTGGATCGTTCCACCAACAGCGCAATCGCCGGTTTGAGTACATGGCTGATCTGCGCCCAGACCAGGTTATGCGAGGCATTGAAGATCGCCTCGTGAAATTCCACGTCATACTGATCGTGGGTCTTACCCTCGAAGCGTAGATCATCGTGCTCGAGCGCTCTGATCATCCCCTGCCAGGCGGTCTCGATAGCGAGCAGATCCACAGCGGTGGCATTCTCCGCCGCCAGCCGCGCGACAAAGGGTTCAACCGCGACCCGAAAGGCGAATATCTCACGCTGGATCACCGGGTTCGGGTGGGCGAAGCGTGCCAGCCAATGACTCACCCGCGGATCAAGCAGATGCCACTTTTCGAGTGGCTGGACCCGTGACCCCTGCCCCGAGATACGAATGATCATGCCCGCTGCCACCAGCACCTGTAGCGCGCTGCGCACAGTAGAGCGACTGACTGCAAACGCTTCACAGAGGTCGATCTCCCGCGGCAGGAATTCTCCCGGCGCATGCTCACCGGCAAAGATGGCCTCAGCGAGAGCGTCGGCGATATCCGGCCGAGAGCGAGATTGTGAGTTCGTTGTTCGTGGCATTCGGTATCCGTCCGGACTCTATTATTGACGACCGACGAGGTGCTGAGGCGCTCTACTTCGCGTCATCGTCAAACACATTCATCATCAAACACATTCATCGTCCTGTCCGACTTCATGACTATTATGTCGGACATAGAATCGGATAAATCCACACAGAATTCCTTTAGACTTTGGTCACCCCCACGTCCCATGCTGGATCTGATCGGGTCAGCCATCATCACCTGATATTCATCGCTGAATTCTGAATCGTGCTTTACAGCTGTTTTATTTGTAATAGACTGGTCTAGTAAAAATCGATCAGGCACATTTCCGTACAACGACGTACGCTGATGGCGCAGGTCATGACGTCACGGATTGCTTTGATGTCATGTTTGCTGTGATGTCATGGGTTGCTGTGACACCAATCGCCATCCGACGCCTACCGGCTCAATACGCTCGATGTCATCTGAGCGGCCATCAATCAACGGCCGTCATCAGCCAAAGAGAGGTTTCAGGAGACCATCATGCAGTCGAACTACTACACCATTCGCCAATACCCTCAGGGCACTCCCGGTATAGAGCTATTTGAACGCCAACAGCAGGTATTACCTGAGCTGAAGGACGGTGAAGTACGTATTCGCAATAGCTGGCTTTCGGTTGATCCCTACATGCGTGGGCGCATGAGTGGCGTGAAAACCTATGTCGATCCTTTCACTCTCAACGAGCCGCTCGAAGGTGCTGCCGTCGGTCACGTTATCGAATCACTCGATTCACGCTTCCAGCCAGGGGACAAGGTCTCGCATATGGCAGGCTGGCGCGATGTCGCTCAACTGCCCGCGGATGCCGTAACGCCACTGCCCGATATCGCCGTTCCCGAACAGGCTTGGCTGGGTGTGCTGGGCATGCCCGGTATGACCGCATGGACAGGCCTCAATGCCATCGCCAACATGCGTGACGGCGATAATGTGCTGGTCAGTGCGGCCAGTGGTGCTGTCGGCTCTCTCGCCGTACAACTGGCCAAGGCCAGCGGCGGCACTGTTGTCGGTCTCGCAGGGTCCCAGGCCAAACGTGACTGGCTGGAATCACAGGGCATCAAGGCCGTGGACTATCGCAACAAGACAGCTGAGCAGTTGACTGAGGATCTTCGCTCCGCCTGTCCTGACGGATTCGATATCTATTACGAGAACGTAGGAGGCGTGTGCCTGGAAGCGGCACTGAATTGCCTCAAGGTGGGAGCTCGTATCGCGGTCTGCGGCATGATCTCACGCTACAACGACACCGAATCGGTCGCGGGCCCATCCAACCTGGCGATGATCCTGATCCGCCGTGCCCGCATGCAAGGCTTCATCATCTTCGACCACTGGGATGAATATCCACAGTTCGTGGCCGAAATCGGTCCCCGAGTCGCCGCTGGTGAAATCAGTTATACCGAGACGGTTAGACACGGCCTCGATGCCACCCCGCGTGCCTTCCTGGAGCTTTTCGAAGGCGCCAATCAGGGCAAGATGCTGGTCCAGTTGGAGAACGGCTGATCGCCTCTGGCGATACTTATCAATGCCGGCGCCAGGCAACCAGCCCTGTCTCATGTATGCGAGACAGGGCTGGTCTCTGTGCGGCATTGGAATATCAGCTCTGCACATCATGGCCGGCGGCACTCTCACTGATATACTCAGCGGGGCGCAACCTCACCGCCAGTGGCTGCTGGAGATGAGCCGATTGCGTGACACTCAGTCCCGCAAGGAGCCGTCGGACATCACATGAACCTGGATCCTCGCCCCGTTGTGGTACTCGGCGGCACCGGCATGGTCGGACGCACTCTGGTACGCGAATTGTTCTACAGCGGCCAACATGTCCGTGTCGCCTGTCGTCGCCCCGTGCTGCCCAACGATGTCGAAGCGGACGATCCCATCTTCGCCTGTCCCTGCGACATTACCGACGAAGAAAGTCTCAAGCCGGTACTCGAGGGAGCGCGTGCGGTCGTCAACGCCGTCAGCCTATACCAGCAACATCGCAATACCAGCTTTCAGCAGATTCATGTCGAAGGAGCCGCACGCCTCGCGCGACTGGCGCGGGCCGCCGGAGTTGACCAATACCTGCAGATATCCGGCATCGGTGCCCGCCTTGATTCGCCCTCCCCGTACGTGCGCTCCCGCGCCGAGGGCGAGCGTGCCGTCATGGCGGAGATTGCCCGCGCCATTATTCTGCGCCCCAGCGTCATGTACGGGCCCGACCAGGGTTTAGTGGCAACCTTGGCCAGGTTGACGAGGCTGCCACTGGTGCCACTGTTCGGAGATGGTGAGGTACGCCTGCAACCGCTTCATGTCGGCGATTTCGCCAGTGCGATAAGTCGGCTGACCGCCAGGCCGGAAACACCACAGGCACTGTTCGAACTCGGAGGGCCTGATCGCCTCAGTTGGCGCCAACTGGTCACGCTGGTGGCGGCTCACCTGGATCGTGACCCTCGCCTGGTGCCAGTACCAATGGCCGTCTGGCATGCCCTGGCCATCGGCATGTCGGTGTTGCCTTCTCCCCCCCTGACGCGAGACATGCTGTGGTTACTCGCCGAGGACAACACCGTGGGCGACAATGTGGCAGGCTTCCGCCAGCTCGATATCACCCCGCGCACACTGCGAGAAAGTCTGCCTGCCTGTCTGCCACACTGATGCTGCGAGGCCTGCGCGAACAAGTGCGCAGGCCCAGCATCATTTCCCGACGCGGCTCATCAGATCCGGCTGCACCACCTCGATCCAGTAACCATCCGGGTCCTTGACGAAGACCACGTCCTTCAACTTGCCCTGCTCTGGACGCTTGATGAATTCCACTTCATTGGCATCGAACCATGTCACTGCGGCCTGCAGATCAGGCACGCTGAAGCAGATATGCCCAAAGCCCTGAGGCTCGGCATTGCCGTCATGATAGATGCGCCCCTCCTGCTCCTCGGTGCCCCAGTTATGAGTCAACTCGAGTAACCCCACCTGGGAGAAGGTCCAATTGGTGCGCTCATCCGTCTCGCTCGGAACCGTAGAGCCCTCGTCGAGACACGTCAGAAAGTACAGCGAGAAGTTCAGTTCCTCGAAGTCCAGGCGCCGCAACACACTCATGCCAAAGACCCGTGAGTAGAAACGCAGTGACACTTCCGGGTCCTTGACCCGCAGCATACTGTGATTGAGGCGAAAACCACGTGTCTGTGCGGGAGCAGCTTCAACGCCGGGATGCGTCTCTCCCTGGATCTGATTACTCATGCAATACTCCTTTCATGAAGTCAGTTGATCGGATAACAGTTGATGGCCGGATGATGAATCGGCCACACCAGCCGAGCCCTTTCTGCCTGATGAAGACATCAAATGGCGCCCTGACGCATCTGCTGGCCAATGAACTCCGCCTGGCGGAGCGCCAACGACACAATGGTCAGGGTTGGGTTCTCGGCGCCGGAGGTGGTGAACTGGCTACCGTCGGAAATGAATAGATTGGCAATTTCATGGGTCTGTCCATGCCCATTGCATACGCCATCCTCAGGGCGCTCGCTCATGCGGCAGGTACCGAGGTTATGGGTCGACGGATAGGGTGGCACTTCATAGACATCGCGTGCCCCCACCGACTCATAAAGCGCACGCCCCTGCGCGTAGGCATGTTGGCGCATGGCAACGTCATTGTCGTGATCGTCATAGTGCACATTGGCCACCGGTAGACCAAAACGATCCAGCACATCCGTATTAAGCGTGACCCGATTGGTGGCTTGTGGCATGTCCTCGCCCACCAACCACATACCGGCCATATGATCATATTGATCGAGGGCTCCCGTAAAGTCTGGCCCCCAGGCACCAGGATCAAGAAACGCTGCCATGAACGGAAGTCCCAGCGACAGGGTTTCCATCTCATAGCCACCGACAAAGCCCCGCTCGCGGTCATGGTATGACTCATCGGGAATGATCCCGGCCATGGTCGTGCCGCGATACATATGTACTGGCTCATCAAAAGTGGCATACACCGAGCCGGTCATGTGACGCATATAGTGACGTCCAACATGGCCCGCGCCGTTGGCCAGGCCATCCGGGAAGCGACTGCTGGCGGAATTGAGCAGCAGTCTGGGCGTCTCGATGGAGTTGCCGGCAACAGCCACTAACCTGGCCCGTTGGCGCTGTTCGTTACCCTGCGCATCGAAATAGACCACCGCATTGACCCGCCCCTGATCATCGTGCTCGATACGCGCGACATGGGCCTCGGCGCGCAACTCCAGATGACCCGTCTCGATGCCGGCGGGAAGTTCGGTGTAGAGCGTCGACCACTTCGCCTGCATCTTGCAGCCCTGGAAGCAGAATCCTCGCTGCTGACAGGCGGCGCGACCATCCCGCACCGTGCTGTTGATGGCCATATGTCCGGTATTGCAGGAGTACCCCATGTTCTGGGCGCCGGCATACATGACCTTGAAGTTGTTGTTACCCGGCAAGCCCTTGTTGTCATTGGTGCGCGTCACGCCCATGCGCTGTTCGGCACGATCATACCAGGGAGCCAGATCCTCAAGGCTCAAGGGCCAATCGAGCAACGCAGCTCCCGCTACTTCACCGTAGTGAGTCAGGGCCCGGAACTCATGTTCCTGAAAACGCAGACTGGCGCCCGCCCAGTGCACCGTCGTGCCGCCCACCGACTTGACGATCCAAGCGGGAAGCTCGGGAAAGTCCTTCGCGAGGCGCCAGCTACCGGACGTGGTCCGCCGGTCGAGCCAGGACAATTGACTGAAGGCGCCCCACTCATCGGCGAGGAAGTCCGCTGCCGTGTGAAGTTTTCCGGCCTCCAGCACCACCACGTCAATGCCCTGCTGGGCCAGTTCATTGGCCAGAGTGCCGCCCCCTGCTCCTGAGCCAATTACCACGACAACACTGTCATCATCGAGGGCAAACGTTTTCTGATTGTCGGTCATGGTCATGATGACCTCTCCTCATTGGTATTATTGTCAGTCACGATGGTCCACTGGATCAGGCACTCGGCTCCTCGAACGGCAGATATCCCGCCTCAGGCTGAGGCGGATCCGGTAACCAGGAAAGGTCGTTGAAGCCCTGAGATAGATAGCCCGGGTTGCCCTTCTCTCCTTCATAACCAAAATGCGCGAAGGCCAGAGGGTTGTTGTACAACGAGACCACCGCGTCGCCACGCACCAACTCAAAGAACGGAGTTCCCGACATTTCCTTCAGGCTGGCCAGGCGCTTGTCATCCTCAAGGGCCAACCAATCACCTCCAGCACTTTCATCCAACGCCGCAATACCGGCATGGATCTGCTCGGATACCCCAGCATCGGCTGCCTTGCCATCCAGACTCTTGACCACCATGGCGTACACTGCATCCTCGAGATCAGCATGAGGAAACAACTGTCGAGTCACAGCCAGCAGCACTTCCCCCTGACGACTACTCAGATGATCCAGCGACATGGCCCAACTACGGCTGGGTGCCAGCAGCGCGATAGGCCCAGAGGCAAAGGCCAGGGTGCCCGCCAGCATTCCACCGCTGGCCTTGAGAAACACGCGACGGGATAGAGACAGGTTTGTTGTCATGATTGTTCTCCTCGATAGCGGATCGTCACCGATCCGATGGCTGGAGCCCGCCACGGCAACGCGCTCCATACCTTTCATATCTATCCTGGGCGGAATATGCGCAAAAGGGGTAATAGTGGGTTACTACGTCGACCATGGTCTAATTCGGCTGGCCTTCCATCGCCACCAGAGTGATAGTCATCAATGACGAGTCGCCATGGGCCATCACTCTCAGGTGCAACTCGTCATTATCAAGCGCCAGCACCAGTCATCAGCAGGAGTTCCGTTATGTGTTACATGTACGCCTCGACTGATCCATCCCGCTACGAATGCACCACACGCTCTGTCAGATTGCAGGGCTGCGTGACCAGCGTGCGTCTCGAGAATGAGTTCTGGGAAATTCTCGAGCAGATTGCCAGTGGCCAGCAGCTGTCCACCGCTCAATTCATCAGCCAATTGCACGGCGAGGTATTTGCCAGCCGTGGCGAAGTTCCCAACCTGGCATCACTGTTGAGAGTCGCCTGTGCTGTTTATCAACAGAACACAATGCAGGACGCCACTCCGCAACGAAGCGTATCGATGGGATAAGGAAGCGTCCCTGAGAGTTGATCAGCGCCCTGCAACCAATCCCCTCTTGTGGAGAAATGGACGACTCATCAGAAAGAATGAAAAAACCATCACCTTCAGACAGTAGATTCCTTGGCAAGGCGACGATCCACTGATGCAAAATGTCGGCTATCCTTGTATTCCCAGTCGATTCGTGAAGAATGGCCCGCTCCAGAAACGACGGAACATAACGATATGACATCGATCATCGACCTATTCAATGACCTGGTCTCTGCCGGTAATGGAGTGATCTGGGGCAAGCTACTGGTCTATGTGCTGATCGGCGCAGGCCTGTATTTCACCGTCATGACTCGCGGCATCCAGTTCCGCTTCTTTGGCCACATGTTTTCCCTGCTCAAGGGATCGCGTCAGGGCGGCGAAGGCATTTCTTCCTTCCAGGCTCTGTCCACCAGCCTCGCGGCTCGTGTGGGTACCGGTAATCTGGCGGGTGTCGCCGTAGCCATCTATCTGGGTGGCCCCGGCGCTATCTTCTGGATGTGGATGACCGCGTTGGTTGGCATGGCCACCAGCTTCATCGAGTCGACCCTGGCCCAGGCCTACAAGGTCGATCATGGTGACAAGACCTTCCGCGGAGGCCCGGCTCGCTACATCGAACAGGGCCTCGGGCAACGCTGGATGGCAGTCGCCTTCTCGGTGTGTCTGATCATCGCCTTCGGCCTGGCCTTCAACAGTGTGCAGTCCAATTCCATCGCTCAGGCCATGGATCAGGCATTCGGCATCCCCACCTGGGTAATGGGCATCGCGCTGATCGTAGTGGTCACACCAATCATCTTTGGCGGTTTGCGTTCCATCGCCAGAGTCGCTGAGTTGATCGTGCCGATCATGGCGCTGTTTTACCTCGCCGTTGCCCTGTTTGTCATTGCCACCAATATCAGCGAACTGCCCAGTGCACTGGCACTGGTGTTCAACAGTGCCTTCGGCCTCGAAGAAGCCGCTGGTGGTGCGGTCGGATATGCCGTCGCCCAGGCAATGATGCAAGGTATCAAGCGCGGCCTGTTCTCCAACGAAGCCGGTATGGGTTCCGCACCCAACGTTGCCGCCACTGCCAGCACCCAACCCAATCATCCTGCGGCCCAGGGCTTCATGCAGATGCTCGGCGTGTTCTTCGATACGCTGGTGATCTGTACTGCTACCGCTTCGGTGATCATTCTCTCCGAACCGGCACTGCAGAGCGGTGATGCGCCCAATGGCATCCAACTGACCCAGATAGCTCTGTCTGAACACGTTGGCTCCTGGGGTTCGACCTTCATCGCTATCGCCATTCTGCTGTTTGCCTTTACTTCGCTGATCGCCAACTACTCCTACGGTGAATCCAATATCGAGTACATTGCCGGCAAGCGTCGTGCGGCCCCGGCGATCTTCATCTATCGCCTCGCCGTACTGGCGATGATCATGCTCGGTGCTGTCGCCCAGCTCAAGACCATCTGGAACTTCGCCGACCTGTCGATGGGTATGATGGCGCTGATCAACCTGGTGGCGATTCTGCTGTTGTCGCCGCTGGCCTTTGCCATCTTCCGCGACTACGAGCGGCAGCTGAAGGCTGGTGTAGAACCGACCTTCGACCCCAGCCAGTTTCCGCGATTGAGCAACAAGGTCGACCCCAATGCCTGGCCGACTCCGGTCGAACACCAGCGCGAGTCCTGAGCGGACTCCTACGCTACCCGCACTGACTTACGCCAGACGCCACGACAATGATCGTGGCGTCTGCGTTTTACCCTCACAAACGGGAGATTCTCGACCGAGCTGCCCTACCAGCACCGGGCAACCCGGCAATCAAGCCGTGCAGGCATACGACCCGTTCTATGCAAGGAGTCATCGTCATGATGGCTCCGGCAAGGCAAAGTCGACGTCCTCCAGCGCATCATCGAGAAAGTCCAGCAGGGCCCTGACCGAGGGCAGCTGGCCTCTACGGCTGGGATAGACCGCATGCACGATCCCGTCCCGCGGCTCCCAGCCGGGCACCACATCCACCAGCCGCTGCTGGTGCAGGTCAGTGCCCGCACTGACCAGTGGCAGACGTGCCACCCCCAGCCCTTCCAGACAGGCTCGCTGCAGCAGGCGTACATCATCGGTCACCAGGCGCGGTTGATGATGAATCTCGCAACTACCGCCCTCGCGGCCCTCAAGTTGCCAACGATGGCGGTGGTCCACTTCGTCGAAATCCAGGCTAGGCCAAACCTTCAGATCCTCGGGAGACGACGGCATGCCCATGCGCTCCACCAATGATGGTGCCGCCAGCAAGCGCTGTGGGCTGCGCGACAACACTCGCATGATCAGATCACTGTCTTCCAATGGAGGATAACGCACACGTATTGCCAGATCGAAACCCTCGCGAACGACATCCACGCGACGGCTGGTAGCGACCACATCCAGCTGTATCTGGGGGCATTGCTGCATGAATCTCGACAACAGTGGCGCAAACAACACCTCGAGCAGGCTAGGTGGGCAACTCAATCGAATCCGGCCACGAGGCTCGGCGCGGTGGCGAGCAACGACCTCCTCGGCGGCCTCGGCCTGCCACAACATCTGCTGGCAATGCCGATAGAACTCCTGGCCCAGCTCAGTCACGACAAACTGGCGCGTCGAGCGATGGATCAATCGGACTTCCAGGCGCTCTTCCAGTGCCGCAACCCGCCGGCTAAGTCGCGACTTGGGCATGCCCAACGCGCGCCCGGCTGCGGCGAAACCACCATGATCGACAACTTGCACGAAGTAATAGAGATCATTGAGATCCTGCATGCCATGGCTCCGAGCGATTGTTTTCTGCCTCATCGTTCTGCCAGTGGAACGATGAGTTGTAAATTCACTATCTACCTCACTCATTGTTGCACGTCTAGTATGGATGACATAAGGAATTGGGCATCGCCCTCTCCCACCTGAAGGAGAACTTCAATGACCAACAAGCAGCTTATTGCCGTCCACGGCGCCCCGCATGGCCACTGGGTTGGCGATGGTTTTCCCGTCCGCTCACTGTTCAGCTATGACCGCTTTGGCGCCGAGCGCATCAGTCCCTTTCTATTGCTCGACCACGCCGGTCCCTGGCACTTCGAACCCGCTGATAAACCACGCGGCGTCGGTAGCCATCCACATCGTGGCTTTGAAACTGTGACGTTCGTCAGCAAGGGCGAAGTTGCCCACCGCGACTCATCCGGCGGTGGCGGCACCATCGGGCCTGGCGAAGTGCAGTGGATGACCGCTGGTGCGGGGATTATCCACGAGGAATTCCATTCCGAGGCCTTCACACAGCAAGGCGGTGATATGGAAATGGTCCAGCTATGGATCAACCTGCCGGCACGAGACAAGAGCACACCTCCGGCTTACCAGACCCTGACTCAGGACCGGATCCCGGTGGTTAACCTGGGTGACGATATCGGCACACTGCGTGTGGTGGCGGGCCAGTATCAACAGGCCACAGGACCGGCGAGAACCTTCACACCGATCAACGCCTGGCAGTTGGATCTGGTGCAGGACGCAGAAACCGAGTTGGTGTTGCCGGAAGGACATACCAGCCTGATCGTCGTCCAGCAAGGTACCGTGCTGGTGCAGGGCCAGGACATTGCACGCGCGTCCGACCTGATCGAGCTGTCTCGCGATGGTCAAGGCGTCACGCTCAGCGCCAACAATGCCGCACGCCTGGTGGTACTGACCGGCGAGCCCATTGATGAGCCGGTAGTAGGCTACGGCCCCTTCGTGATGAACAGCGAAGAGGAAATCCGTGAGTCCTTCGAGGCGTTTCAACAGGGGCGCTTTGGTGCCCTTGCAGTCGAAAAGGCGTAACACACGCCCTGTCCCGACCTCACCGTCATCCATGGCTCCACGACGGTGAGGTCTTCCCCAGGCATCTTCTGGAGGTACATCATGAGCAAGCCCTATGTTCGACTCAACAAGGACGACGTCGCGGTACTGATGGTCGACCACCAGGCAGGACTGCTGTCTCTGGTCAGAGACTTCGATCCCGACGTGTTCAAGAACAATGTGCTGGCACTGGCCGATATCGCCAGCTTCTTTGAGCTGCCGACGATCCTCACCACCAGCTTCGAGGACGGCCCCAACGGCCCCCTGGTCCCTGAACTCAAGGAGATGTTTCCCGAAGCGCCCTATATTGCCCGTCCGGGGCAGATCAATGCCTGGGACAACGAAGATTTCGTGGCCGCCGTCAAGGCCACCGGCAAGAAGCAATTGTTGATTGCCGGTGTCGTCACCGAAGTCTGCGTTGCCTTCCCGGCGCTGTCCGCCGTCGAAGCGGGTTATGACGTCTTTGTCGTCACTGATGCCTCGGGTACCTTCAACCCTGTCACTCGCGATGCTGCATGGCAACGCATGAGCCAGGCAGGCGTTCAGCTGATGTCCTGGTTTGCCGTCGGCGGAGAACTGCATCGCGACTGGCGCAATGACATCGAAGGTTTCGGAGGTCTCCTGGCTGGCCACCTGCCCGCCTACTCGAACCTGATGCAGAGCTATGCCCAACAAGCCCGATAACACTGCCCCTGGGATGAGGCCACGAAGCCATTCGTCCAAGGCCCGGATGGCTCCGTGGGTACTGAAATCAGGCTATCCTCAACTGGCACCCTTCTCGAGGCATGATCATGAGTCTTCACGAAACCCCAACCCGAGTCTCTGCATCCCGTGATTGCCCCGTTGTCGACGGGCGCCGTCAGATTCAGCACATCACCTCGCGAGAAGCCGATGTGGGTGGACTGCCGATTCATCGCGCCATACCCACCCGAGAGCGGCGCACCATCGGCGCCTGGTGTTTTCTCGACCATGCTGGCCCCAGCATCCTGCGCGAAAGCCAAGGGATGAAAGTCGGGCCACATCCGCATACCAGCCTACAGACCTTTACCTGGATACTCGAAGGTGAGGTTCACCACCGCGACAGTCTCGGCAGCGATCAGGTAATTCGCCCCGGCGAGGTCAATCTGATGACCGCGGGACATGGCATCAGCCATACCGAAGTCAGCCTCGACAACTCTCCTCGCCTACATGCCGCCCAACTATGGATCGCCCTGCCCCACGCGCACCGTCATATAGAGCCGCGCTTCGATCACTACGCCGAACTGCCGCAATGGACACGCGACGGCGCTGATTTCACTTTGCTGATTGGCGAGTTCGAAGGGCGGCAAGCCGCCACCTTGAGCTTTTCGCCATTGGTTGGCATCGATGTTGTCGGCAGTGACAGCCGTATTACTCTGCCCTTGCGTGAGGATTTTGAATACGGACTGCTGGTGCTCGAAGGCAGCGCCAGCCTCGATGGCGATCCCTTCATCACCGATGAGCTGGGCTATCTGGGGATGGGGCGTCAGCAGCTTGAACTGCAACTGGCCACCGATAGCCGCGTCCTGCTGATCGGCGGCCAGCCATTGAAAGACAACATTCTGATGTGGTGGAACTTCGTCGGCCATAGCCGTGAGGAGATCATCGACGCCCAGCGCGACTGGGAAGCCGCCAGCGAACGCTTCGGTAGCGTCCCCGGCTGGCAAGGTGCAAGACTGGAAGCCCCGCCGATTCCGTGGCAGAAGTCGTAGTTCAGTAGTCTCAACCAACAGGAGCATCGCATGAGCCATACCCCTCGTATTCTGGTATTCGCCGGTAGTGCCCGCGAAGCCTCTTTCAACAAGCGCCTGGCGCAATTGATGGCATCACGCATCGGGGCCCTGGGCGGCGAGGCCAACTTCATCGATCTGCGTGACTATCCGATGCCCCTCTACGATGGTGATAGTGAGGAAGCCGTGGGCCTACCCGAGAATGCCCGCCATCTCAAACGGCTATTCATGGAGCACGAGGGGCTCGCTATTGCCTCTCCTGAATACAATGGCTTCATTACGCCGTTGCTCAAGAACACCATCGATTGGGTATCGCGCCCGGATGGTGACACCAACGGCCTGCTTCCTTACCAGAACAAGGTCGCCGTGATCTGCGGCGCATCACCGGGAGGGTTGGGTGGCCTTCGTGCCCTGCCATTATTGCGCCAGCTACTCAGTAATATTGGCGTTACGGTGCTGCCTGATCAGTTGGCTGTGGGCGGGGCCGGTAAGGCCTTCGACGACCAGGGATTATTGGCCGATGCCGGTCAGGCGAAAACCCTTGATGGCATCTGCCAGCGGCTGATTGACACCCTGGAGCGCCAGCAAGGCTGACCCCGCAAGACCGTAGTTCTCTTAACGAACAGCGCCCGTGATCGTAGGATCACGGGCGCTGTTATTGATGCTGCAAATGACCATCAAGCTCCGGCTGGCTTGCCCTTGCTGCCCAACGGCACTTCCGGCACAGCTTCCATGCGCTTACGCTCCTCGGAAATCTTCTCCAGCGCCTGTTCATCGGTGAGTCTCGAAGCCGGTGTCAGCAGACTGACTACCACACCCGCCAGCGCAGACAGTACCACCGAGGGAATCGCCGGGTTGCCCCAGAATGTCTTCCAATCCGGCATCACATAGAGCATCACCAAAGACGTTACCGAAGCAACAACCAGCGATGCCATTGCTCCCTGCCAGTTGTAACGTGGCCAGAAGCGCCCCAGCATCCCACATACGAACATGCCGGAAAGCACCGTAGACACCATGCTGGTGATGTACTTGATGACATTGTCCGAAGACAGCGCGAAGGCCAGCGCCAGACCAATGGTGAATACCAGCCCCAGTCGTGAGAAGCGAACCACATTGGCCGCCGAGGGCGCACGACCCTTGAACAGCACATAGACGTCGCGAATCAGGGTTGTGACACCAGCGATGGCGTCACTACTGGCACTCGACATGGTGGCCGACAGGCCAGCGACGAGCAGCAGCAGGCCCAGCCACAGCGGCAGCACCTCAGTGGCCAGGTACGGGAAGGCAAAGTTGGTATTTTCCAACTCTGGGTTCAGCGCATAAGTGGCCATACCGATGATCGCCGGCACGATGGAAAACGCCATATACAGCACACCGGTCACCAGGAAGGAACGGCGTACCGAACCGGCGGATGCACCGGAATAGATCCGCTGGCGGAAGGAAGGCGTGGCCAGCACCCCGACGGCGATGACTGCTGACAGAGAAATGGCGGGAATCAGTCCGATCTTGTCTATACCAAGGAAACTGAGTGCCGCCGGGTCAATCTGCTCGCTGATTGCGCCGAAGCCTCCGGCATCGAACACCGCGACTGCAGCCATCAGGAAGAAACCGATGAACAGCACAACCGCCTGCACAGTATCGGTCCATACCACGGCCATATAACCGCCGATCACACAGTAGACACCGAAGCCAAGCGCAACGATCAACTTGGCCTGCCATGCCGGAATATCCGCCATCCAAGCTAGATACAGGCCGCCACCGAGGATATGCGCGCCCAACCAGCCGATACAGGCGATGTAGATCAGCAGCGCTACAACGTTACGCACAATGCGATTGGCGCCAACGTAGTAGGACAGCTCCTCACTCATGGTCATGAAGCGCAAGCGACGTACGCCGGAGAAACACACCGCCAGCAACAGCACGCCGATAGCGCCCCCGATACCGTAAAGCGCGCCCCCCCAGCCATTGGCATAACCGAAGCCGACCGCGCCCATACTGGAGCCGGTACCGACCATGGTCGCCACCGTGGTACCGATGGTCAGGAAGATCGGGACTCCACGTCCCCCGAGAAGAAAGTCGTCACCCGTACCACGATCGTTTCGCGAGACCCACCAACCGAAGAGGATCATGGCCACGATGTAGACAAAGAAAGTTACCAGGAAAAGATGACTGTTCATACAGACCTCTTATACTTGTCGTCCCGGTCGTTGCCGCGACCGGGCAGTAGACGTTTGCCGTTTGCTGTGCCTGGCGCCAGGTCCTTGCCGGGATCTGGCGCCCCCTACTGCTAGTCTTTCATCCAGTCGTATTTCTGCTTGCGGCCTGACGGCCTGGCCCGACTCAGGCGCGGTCGGCGCGATAGCAGGTCAGATCAACCTCCACCTTGCAGTCGACCACCAGGTCCTGAACGCTGCAGATACGTGCCGGCGGGTTATCCTGAAAGATCTCGGCGAAGACCTTGTTGAAGGACTGGAAGTAACGCGCATCGGTGAGTACCACGGTGACGTGCACCACATCCTCGACGCCGTACCCCGCCTCCCTGGCGATGGCGAAGCAGTTCTCGAACGCCAGACGAGACTGTTCGATGATGCCTCCTTCAACAACTTCACCATTGGTCATCGGCGTCTGTCCCGACACCTTCAGCCAACCACCGGCTTCCACTGCGCGGGAGAACGGCAGTCGCTGACCGCCAGTGCCTACACCGCCTTCTGCGCCATAACGTTTAATGCTCATGAGTGTTTTCCTTTCTATCGGGATGAGTTTGTGGCGTTGCTGCAAGGCGCTGTGAACGACGCAACATGCGTCCGCCGCGCGCTTTGCGAGCCACACCATCGACATATGAAGTCACGCCATTGACAACCACGCGCACGATGCCCGCAGCCGGGGCAATCGGCGCATCAAAAGTGGCAGAGTCCTCAAGCGCTTCCAGATCGAACAACACCAGGTCAGCGAAAGCGCCCTGGCGAATTTCTCCACGGTCCTCGAGACCGAAGGTGGCAGCCGACAAGCCTGTCATCTTGCGCACAGCCTCGGGCAGTGGCATCAGTTCCAGGTCACGGCTGTAATGTGCCAACACCCGTGGGAATGCTCCCCACAAGCGCGGATGAGGGTGCGGATCATTGGGCAGGCCATCAGAGCCGACCATGGACAGCGGATGCGACAGCACCAGACGCATGTCGTCTTCGCTCATGTTGTGGTACACCGCGCCAGCCGGCTGCAGACGACGAGCGGCATCCATCAGAGACAGCTTCCAGTCGGCGGCGATATCTGCCAACGCGCGGCGCGCCTGCTCAGGGTGCGGCTTCGACCAGGTGATGGTGATGGCGATCTCGTCGGTTACCTGACCGAGATCCAGCGTCGAGGAACCGGCGGTATAGGGATAGCAGTCGCAGTGCACACGCTGCTGCTGTGCAGCGTCTTCGAGCTGCTTGAGCGCCCGCGGCGCCTGGCCCCAGTTTCCGGCCCCCGCACACTTGAGATGAGAGATGACCAACGGAGCGCCAGCTTTGGAAGCGGTTGCAAAGGCCTCATCCATGGCCGCTGCCTGTCCAGCGAACTCATCGCGCAGATGGGTGGTATAGATGCCGCCGGCATTGGCAACGGCTTCGGCCAGAGGCAGAACCTCAGTGTCCGGAGCATGAAAGGCATTGCGATATGCCAGCCCGGTGCTCAGCCCCAGGGCGCCATCGGCCAGCGCCTGCTCCAGCGCGACACGCATACCAGCCACTTCCTCGGCAGATGCCGGACGTTTGAAGTCATCCATCACCTGGCTACGCAGGCTGGTGTGGCCGATCAAGGCCGCCACATTGACTGCCGGGCAGACCTTATCCACCGCGGTGGCATAATCGGCGAAGGTCGGCCAGGCGAAGTCAGCGACATCGCCCAGCAGGTTCATCGGGTCAGGCACTTCATCACGTAGCGTTACTGGCGATGCGCTGATACCACAATTACCGACAATCACCGTGGTCACACCCTGGCTGAGTTTAGGCAGCATCTCGGGAGTACGGATCACGTTGGTGTCATCGTGGGTGTGCACATCGATGAAACCCGGCGTCAGTACCAGACCATGGGCTTCCACTACATCATCAGCAGTGTGGGCATCCAGCTCACCAAGCGCAGAAATTCTGTCGCCCTTCACAGCGACATCGATGACGACGGGCTCACTGCCCTTGCCATCCAGCACGGTGGCGCGACGAATCAACAGGTCATGGTGCATATCAGTCTCCAAGCGGCTGGCGATCATCACCGCCGCGATGATCGTCCAGCGTGATCTTCAGACGGCGCAGCTTGTCGCGAGCTCGGTCGCGGTGGCGCATGGCCAGCTCCAGCGCAAGCACGTCGATGGCAGCCATCAACGCATAGCGTGACGCTGAAGGATGGTGTATGAGGTCGGTTTCACGGGTCACGATCGGTAATGCCACGTCGGCATTGGCCGCCAGCGGCGAACCAATCGCAGTGATGGCAATCACCTGAGCGCCGTACTGGCGGGCGATCCGAGCCGAATCGACCATTTCCGGGGTATAGCCCGAGACCGAGAGCACTACCACGACATCCTCGGGATCCAGTGTCGAAGCCACCATGCGTGGCAGCAGGCTCTGCGGGTACGCGCTCACCGCATAACCGAGGCGCACGAGGCGGAACTGGAATTCCTGACACATCACGCTGGAACCGCCACCACTGCCGAACACCAGAATCTGGCGCGCGTTGTCGAGCCGTTCGACCGCACCCGCGATATCTGCCTGCAGCAGCAACTCTCGGTTGGTGGCCAGTGTCTGGGTCGCGATGTCGTAGACCACCCCCGGACCATCCGAAGGGTCGGCATCCTGGATGAAGCGGCGCCCCGCAGCGAGCGCACGGGTCAATCGCAGTTTCAGGTCACGCACGTTGCTGCAACCCACCGAGCGGGCGAAGCGAGTCACTGTCGCCTCACTGACTCCAGCACGCCGAGCGATATCAGTGATGCTGGCTTCGGTGAACAGGTCAATGTCCTCGAAAACCAGTTCCGCGACCTTGCGTTCGGACTCGCTCAACGAGCCAACACAGGCGGTAATCCGCGACAGGATGTCGATCTGCTGGCTCACGTGCCCTCCTCCCTCATCGTCTGGATGCCCTACCGAATCTGGTCCCTACCCTGCCCCCGGAACGGAGCTTCAACCTATAGGGTAGATACTGATAATCACGTTATGGTAGTTTATAACATTCAGTCAACAAATCATGAAAATTTTCGACAAAAGTTCAAGGACAACACGTTAGGCAAGCATCGAGGGTTCAGCATTGCT
The DNA here is from genome assembly GCF_001431725.1 of Halomonas huangheensis. Taxonomy (NCBI): domain Bacteria; kingdom Pseudomonadati; phylum Pseudomonadota; class Gammaproteobacteria; order Oceanospirillales; family Halomonadaceae; genus Halomonas; species Halomonas huangheensis. Next base: position 3,027,588 of record NZ_CP013106.1, read on the forward strand.
CCTGGCCATGAGCACCGGCAGGGCTCTGTTTTCGGGGCTCTGTTTTCGGGGCTCTGTTTTCAGGACTCTGCCCTTCAGGTAGATGCTCGCCACCGGCCGCACTTTCAGCGGCACCGAACTACCCTTTCTTCATCTCTCTATCTGCAGGTATTCGCCATGGCACACGAAAGCGCTCGCATCGACTCCCGGGGTGGCCACAAGGGAACTCTCGAAAGCGGCAACAAACTGCTTGCAGACGTCAGTCTGCCAGCGGCGGTGATCAAGCAATCTCCGCTGGCTCACAACCTGGTCTGGATGCAGAAATTCGCCGAGAGCCATCGTGCCCATCTGGCACCGCACGGCAAGACCACCATGACGCCCGAGCTGTTTCGCCGTCAGTTGGAGGCTGGTGCCTGGGGGATCACCCTGGCCACGCTGCCGCAGTGTCGTGCGGCTTTCGCCGCGGGTGTTGAGCGCCTGTTACTGGCCAATCAACTGGTCGGACGTGCCAACATGGCAATTGCCGCAGAGCTGGTGCGCGCCGGAGCCGAGCTGTACGTCACAGTGGACAGTGGTGAGAACGCCAAACAACTCGGTGAGTTCTTCGCCGCTGAAGGTCTTGCGCTACTGACACTCGTCGAACTGGGGGTTGATGGTGGACGTACCGGCTGTCGCAGCGATGAAGATGTCCTCGCCCTGGCACGCCAGATTGCCGCGCACCCCGGCCTGAAACTGGCCGGCCTCGAAGGCTATGAAGGGGTCGTACACGGCGATGATCCCATCGCCGGTATCCGCGCCTATGCCCAACGTATGGTGACCAATGCTGAAGCGCTCGAGCGCGAGGGTCTGATCGGGGTGGATCAGCCGATCATTACGGCATCCGGATCCGCCTGGTACGACCTGATCGCCGAAGAGTTCCGCGATGGCGGTCTGGAAGATCGTTTTGCGCCGGTGCTACGCCCCGGTTGCTATGTGGTACATGATCACGGTATCTACCGCGAGGCGCAGCAAGGCGTTCTCTCTCGCCGCCCGGACCTGCACGAGGGGCTGCGCCCAGCACTCGAAGTTTTCGCGCAGGTGCAATCACTGCCTGAGCCGGGCCTGGCGATCATCGCCCTCGGCAAGCGTGATATCGGTTATGACATGCCTCCGGAGGCACTGGCTCGCTATCGCGAAGGTGCCAGCAGCGATCAAGTATTGAGCGTCGAAGGCTGGAAGGTCGTCAAACAGATGGATCAGCACACCTTCATCGAATTGCCGACAGGCGATCACGACACCCAGATCGGCGATATCGTCGCCTTCGGTGCCTCCCATCCTTGCATGACCTTCGATAAGTGGCGCCACCTGCACCTCGTCGATGATCAGTTGCAGGTCATCGACACCTGGACAACCAGCTTCTGACCTACACCATGGCAGTCCAGCGTCACTGATGGACTGAATGAATCAGGACTGGCAATGGGTCATGATCCACAAACGACATCACCCCGGCATATACCGGGGTGATGTCGTTGCCTGAGCGTTCAGGCAACCGAAGTAGCCATGATGATAAAAGCCTAGAATTCGCGGGCCAACAGATCATCATTGAAGGGGTAACGTGACAGCTTCGCGAAGCCTGTCTCGGTGATCAGCACTTCCTCTTCCAGTTTGACACCATCGGCAGCCCCCACTTCGCCAATGTAGCTCTCCACTGAAACGACCATACCCGGCTCCAGGACACCGTCCTTGGAGAAGCGGTCGAAATCCATATGGTGTGCAACCAACGGCGTTTCGCCATGCATGCCGACACCATGAATGATCGACGGATAGCGGCGATCGAGGAAACGCTCGGGAATCTTCCATGCCTGCTCGGCAAGTTCACGGTAGCTCAGCCCGGGCTTGAGAAGATTCATATTGTGGTGAACCTGCTCCCAGGCCATGCGATAGAGACTGCGCTGGTAGTCGCTGGGACGGCTGGGTCCAACATGAAAGGTACGCGAGAAATCGGAATAATAGCCGTGGCAACCGATGGTATCGGTGTCGAGTGCCACCAGTTCTCCGGGACGAATCACGCGATCGCTGGCCTCGTTGAACCAGGGATTGGTGCGCGGCCCAGACGACAACAGACGCGTCTCGATGAACTCACCGCCCTGCTTGATCACGTTACCGTACATGATGGCGAACAGTTCGTTCTCGGTGATACCTGGCTTTATGGCAGCCTCGACCTCGGCCACGGCGGCTTCACTGGCAGCCATTGATTGCGCCAGACACGCCACTTCTTCGGGAGTCTTGATCCGTCGGCAATGCAGAGTGTCCTGCATGCAATCGAAGACATCCAGGCCCTGAGCTTCCAACGATCTAGCCAGATTCAAGGTACAGCGGTCCAGGCCAACCTTGAGCCCTCCCCTTCCATGCTCCTTGACCAGCTCAGCGATCTCGATACCAAAGGGATCAGATGACAGATTGTCACGCTGGTTGACTGCCGACCACACCACCTTGGAGGTGCGGGCCTCATCGATGGTTTCCAGCCAGGTCGAAACATGTGCGCTCCCCGGGTATTCAAACAGGATCACCGGGCCTTCGATCGGCACATAGATATAGCGAGTCGAGTTACGCAGGAAGTAACCAAACATGTTGCGCGAGCCAGTCGCATAGCGCTGGTTGTTGGGGTCAAACAGCACCACCGCTGCATAGCCCTGCTCGACCATCATGGCACGCAAGCGTTGCAGCCTACCGGCACGCAACTGACGCGGATCAAACGCTGTCGGGATGCTGTCACCGTTGGCCATAGGTGCCGAGGGAATGACCGGAATGCTGTCCGGTTCATGGTCCGTCAGGTTGTCGAAATCGACGATGCTCATGTCAGGGTCCGTATTTCCAGTGGGAATGATGGGTAAGCAGGGTGCTGTGCTGCGACCCGCGATCAGTCAACCAGCTTGTCGCTGCGTTGCATGCCCTCGGCCAGCAGCTTCTCGTGGATCGGCGCCATGCGTCCAAAGATCCGCTGCGCGCGCTCAGGGCGTCCAATGAAGCCCGGCTCGCTGGCATAAGCAAAGATCACTGTATGACGCTCTCGGTCACCGACCACCGGCGTAACACGATGCAGTGAGTAACGTCCGAAGAAGACCTGCAGATCACCTGGCTGCAGTTCAAGTGAGCGCACTCTGGAATGATCTCCGTCCAGCACCTGCTGCACGTCATCAAAGTTTTCGCTCTCGGGGTTGCGGATACCCGGCACGTACTCGAAAACACCTCCGCCATGGGACTGACGCGTCATCATGGTGACGATGAACTGGTTGGTATCGTAGTGCCAGGGATGCTGGCAGCCTTCACGCAACACGTTGACCACCAGATCAGCCAGCGGATCCGCGTAGGGATGAATCTCGTCCATACCCACCACCGATGCTATAAAACGCTGGAAACCGGGGTTCTGGTACACCTGACGAAGGATGGTGTCGTTATCGATTCGATCACCGGCGACAAAGCCATTGGTGCGATCATCGAAGCGATTGAGCGGGTGTGAGGCCGGCTTGCTGTCGTCACCCGCATTGTTGTACGGGTTGGTCTCGGTCTGGTTGTAGTGGGCATCGGGAGACAGGCGTTCGGTCTCCTTCTCGAGCACCTCAAGTGCCTCCTCGGGCACGAAGTTCTTCAGTACCACACAACCGTCATCGCCCAACTGCTGCCGGCACTGCTTGATCAGTGCCTGACCTGCATCGCTATCCAATCGATTGATGGGGTACCGGGCAAGGTCGATCAGACCCTCGAGAGTATTGCTCTCTGCGGCGTCAATGGCCTGCATGGGATTGACTCCAACTGCTGTTGAATGAATGTTCACAGCATAGAGAGCCAGTTTCAATCATAGAAATGAATGGTTAAGATGCCACCTATTGCAACTACTAATTGATCTCTTATGGATACCGACCTACTACGAGCCTTTGTGACCGTCGCTGAATGTCAGGGCTTCAGTGCCGCTGGGCGAGTACTGCATCGCACCCAATCCGCCATCAGCCTGCAGATAAAACGCCTGGAAGACCAGATGGGTAAAGCACTGTTCGCACGCACCAGCCGCAGTGTGATCCTCACTGTCGATGGTGAGCGTCTGCTGCCGTACGCACGCCACATGCTCAAACTTGAGGATGAAGCCCGTGAGGCCCTCGGTGAACGGCATCTTGGCGAACGCATCCGCTTCGGTACCTCAGAAGAACAGGCCAATGCCTATCTGCCGGAGCTGTTGCCCCGCTTTGCCGAGGTCTATCCCAATACTCGTATTGAGGTGATCTGCGATATCAGTGCCAATCTGGTCGAGGATTTCCAGCAGGGCCTGCTCGATGTTGTGCTGTCGGTACGCCACGAACCCACCCAGTCAGGGCAACTGCTGGGCTGGGAGCCCATGGTGTGGGTCGCAGCTGAAGATTCCGACCCCACTCGAGGCCACTCGCTGCCGCTGGCGTTGAACCCCGAGGGCTGCATCTTTCGCGCTCATGCACTGGCAGCACTGGGCCGACAGGGACGGCGCTGGGAGTTACGCTATACCAGCCAGTCCCCGACCGGTATCAACCTGCCGGTACAAGCCGGGCTGGCAATCTCGGTCAAGACACCGCGCAGCATCCCACCGGGTTGTCACATCATTGATGAATCCAGTGGACTCCCCGCCCTCGGTCAGGTCGAGATCGAGATGCATCGACGCCCAGGTCATGCCAGCGAAGCCTTTGAATTGTTCTGCCAGCAGTTGGAGGACGTAGTCATCCACAGCGTCGACGTCAACGCACCCGCCAACCCGAGCTCAGGCGAGCGTCACGACTGAAGCTTCCGGAGAGTTGCGCGGCGCATTGTGCGCCTGTTCGATCAACCAGCGACGAAACACTGACATGGCAGCACTCTCGGGATGCGACTGCAGGCGTGTCAGCCAATAGCTCCCCAGTACCACCTGGGTCTCGAAGGGCCTGACAATCGCGCCACTGGTCAATTGACGTTCGAACATCGGCACAGGCACCAGTGCTACACCGGTGCCCTGCACCACCGCTTCCATCATCGCCAACGACGAATCCAGAATCACGCTATCCGGTAATCGCAGATACGGATCTACACCTGCCGCCGCCAGCCAGGTCTGCCACTCATCGCTGCGAAAGGAACGCAGCAACGTCTGACCAAGAACATCGACTGGAGCATGTAGATCCTGAGCTACCTGTGGAGCACAAAGGACACTTAAAGGTGCATCCATCAAATGCACCGCCAATTCACCATGCCAGGCGCCGCCGCCATAACGAATCGCCATGTCATAGCCTTCGGTTGCCAGTTCTACGCGGTTGTTGTGGGTCGCGACTCTTACATCAACGAACGGGAATCGTTGACGAAAATCCTCGAGCCTCGGCAACAACCAACACGCAGCGAAGGTACCGACGACTCCCAGGCTCAGCACCTCGCGACGAGCGCCGTCGGAAAGTATTTCCAGGGTCTGCGACAGCCTGTCCAGCGTATCGCGCAGCATGGGAAACAACAGCTCACCTTCACTGGTCAGGCATAGGCCACGCGGTAAGCGACGAAACAGTGCCACTCCCAACAGCGCCTCAAGGCTACGCACCTGATGACTGACCGCCGCCTGGCTGACACAGAGCTCATTGGCCGCACCAGTGAAGCTGGAGTGCCGTGCCGCAGCCTCGAAGGCACGTAACGCATTCAGTGGAAGTTGATGGCGATCCATATCAGCTACAAATCCAGTTTGTGCCAGAAGGTAGAAATGATCGTTTGTGCAGTGTACCTCTGCCTTTCTACTCTATTTCAGCAGCGCAAAGCTACCTACCCATAAACTGGATTATTGTTTGCAAAGGAACTCCTGCCATGCTGAATCGCCTGCTTCCTCTTGTGCTTGCTGTCGCAGCTGGCTCTGCCCACGCAGCAGCCGAGCCCTGCGCCAATACCACCATTGATCAGCAGATCAACACACTGATGAGCCGCCATCATATGGCCGGTGTATCCGTGGCGGTGGTGGATCATGGCCAGCTGTGCGTCAGCCACTATGGCGTGGCTTCTCGTGACACTGAAACCGCCGTAAACGACGACACCCTGTTCGAGATCGGATCAGTGAGCAAGACATTCACCTCGACGCTCGCCGCCAGGGTACATCAGCAGGGAAGCTTCAAATGGAGCGACACTGCTGCCTCCATTGCACCAGAGCTCGCCGATAGTCCGGCAGGCAAGGCTTCCATGGTCGAGCTGGCAACCTATACAGCTGGTGGCCTGCCGTTGCAGTTCCCCGAAGGGGTTGCGCAAGACAACGTCAACGACTACTACCGTAACTGGCAACCCGAATACCCGGCCGGCACCCAGCGCCTGTACTCCAATCCCAGCATCGGCCTGTTCGGTGCGCTGGCAGCGCGCAGTGCCGACAAGCCCTTCAGCCAGTTGATGCAGGACGAAGTGCTCCCCGAGCTGGGACTTCAGTCCACCTGGCTGAATGTCCCCGAAGCACAGAAAAGCCACTATGCCCAAGGTTACAACGACGACGGAGAACCCGTGAGGGTCCACCCCGGCGCCATGGACGCCCAGGCCTATGGCATCAAGACAACCGCGCTGGATATGGCACGCTTCGTTCAGGCCAATATCGATGCCTACCAGCAGGATAACCCCATGTCTCACAGCCTGTTGGAAACCCAGCATGGCTACGCCGAGGTCGGCGACATGCTGCAGGGGTTCGGCTGGGAGAGCTACGCGCTGCCGGTCACTCTGGATACGCTCCACGCAGGCACCTCTGCGCAAATGGCGCTGGAGCCTCAACCTGCCACCCTGCTGAAGACCTCTGGCGACCCACAGCCCCAGCGCTGGTATCACAAGACCGGCTCGACCGGCGGATTCGGTGCCTACGCTGCCTTCATGCCATCCCGCGAACAGGGCATCGTGATTCTCGCCAATGGACGCTACCCCAATGGCGAGCGTGCAGAAGCGGCGTGGAAGATTCTCGAGTCGTTGCAACACTAATCCCGGTTTGCCTTCGCAATCCCACAGCCCCTGACACCCTCGGTCAAATCGAGGGTGTCGTTTTTTCGTCTACTGCGGACGCCCAGTCACCGTAGTCTCTCGGTCACCGTAGTCTCTCGGTCGCCGTAATCTCTCGGTCGCCCCGATCACCGCCGCCTTTGAACATGATGAGCTCCACCCGCAAACAATGGATCCATTGCATCTATCAATATTCCTGCAATCGTCGCAAGAAATACTGGCCATGCTGGCAAATTTCCGATTCACACTTTCGCAAGGTTTGTAACGCGACATCCACGAATTCATTGCCAAACACATGATCCATAGCACTGGCTATAAAAGTTTGTCGACACTTAAAAACCCAACCAGAGCAATGAGTTGACGAACATTTCAAGTCATATAAGATGGCCTCGACAAACTCGATTGAGTGTCGCCAGTTCAGCAAAATAGTCCGCGATTTTTCGCGTAAAAAGCGTCACAAATCGGAACTATTTGGCACCATGAACGCAATAGATCCCTGTCCCGCCGAGATGGTACGGCAGGTGCTTCACCCCACTAGCAGGATGCGCCCCATGAGCCTGGTTTCCACCACACTGCTGGCCTTTTCCATGTCCACCGACGCCTTTGCCGCGTCGCTGTGCAAGGGAACCTGCATGCAGCAGCCACGCTTCAGTGTTGCGCTCAAGACGGGCCTGGTGTTTGGTGTGATTGAAATGATCAGTCCGGTTCTCGGCTGGTTACTGGGGATGGGGGCCTCTCAGTTGGTGCGTGACTGGGACCACTGGGTGATCTTCACCCTGCTGCTGCTGCTCGGTGGCAGAATGATCTTCGCTGGCCTGAAGCCACAGCAAGCGGACGACCAGTGCTGCGGCAGTTCTTCTCGCAACCCCAGTTGGTGGCTGATTGTCGCCACCGCCATCGCGACCAGTCTCGATGCCATGGCTGTCGGTATCGGTCTCGCCTTCATGGACGTCAACATCTGGCTGACCGCACTGGCCATCGGCCTGGCGACCACTATCATGTCCACCACCGGTGTCATGATTGGACGCAGAGTCGGCGCTGCCATCGGTCAACGGGCCGAGATACTCGGCGGCATCATCTTGATTGGTGTGGGCTGTGCCACGCTGTATCACCACCTGGCCGCTGACGGCCTGGTATTGATACAGCAGATGGGGGCATAAAAAAACCGGCGGAAAAATCCGCCGGCAATACCATCAGAGATGGTAGGGATATGAGATCGCATGACCCTCAAACTTCCCTGACAAGCTATGGTTATAGCGCGTCAAGGAACCCTGATTGCCAAGGGTGGCGTCACGAAGAGAAGCACTCCATCCATGGAGATATCCCCTCCCCCTGAAGCCATGAGTACTATCTCTCATCGCTCTCATCGCCAACAGCCACCGCCTTCCCATACGGCTGTAGGACATTTCCCCAACCCCCCGATAGCGTCGATACATCGAGCTTCAGAGACCCGAATCGAATGACGAGCTCCATTAGTCAGACAGCGCCAGGACTCGAAGACGCCGCTCAGGATCAAAAGAGATTGATCGGCACCTTGAGATAGACCTGACCATTGTCCTCGGCAGGTGGCATCTGTCCGGCACGCATATTGACCTGTACTGACGGCAGGATCAGGCGTGGCATACCGAGCGTGGCATCGCGTTCGACGCGAATCCTGACAAAGGTGTCTTCACCGACCCCATCGTGAACATGGATATTGTCGGCACGTTGCTCGGCCACGCTGGTCTCGTAGCGGAACGCCTCACGCTCCGGCGTCCTGTAATCGTGGCACAGGAAGAGTCGGGTTTCGGCGGGTAGCGCCAGTACCTTGTGAATGGAGCGAAACAGAGTACGCGCATCACCACCAGGAAAGTCACAGCGAGCCGTACCGTAATCGGGCATGAATAGGGTATCGCCAACGAAGGCTGCGTTGCCGATGACATAGGTCAAGCAAGCCGGAGTATGACCCGGAGTGTGCAGCACTCGGCCTTCCAGAGTGCCAATGGAAAAAACTTCCCCATCTTCAAAGAGTCGATCGAATTGACTGCCATCCCGGGTAAACTCGGTGCCGGCATTGAAGACCTTACCAAAAACCTCCTGCACCTCGACGATCCTGGCCCCGATACCGACCTTACCGCCAAGTCGTTGCTGGAGATAAGGCGCTGCCGAGAGGTGGTCGGCATGGACATGAGTCTCCAGAACCCATTCCACCGTCAGGCCCTGATCCTGTACGAAGGACAGAATCTCCTCGGCAGAACGGGCATCGGTGCGGCCTGCAGCAGCATCGAAGTCGAGTACGGAATCAATGATGGCGCAGGCCCTGGAGGCCGGATCGAGCACAACATAACTGAAGGTATTGGTGGGCTCGTTGGAGAAAGCCTCGACGATCGGCTGTTGAGACATGGAGTAGCCTCCGTTGTTGGCGAGTCGACTGGGGACATTGGGCCCTTCGGACACAAGGCTCCCAATTATGATAAAGAAATAACGTTATCTCTTTTTGGCATAACAGTCACTACATGACATGTCCTTGCATAGAATGGCATGCCTGCTCACCGCCAACCTTCCCAAGCCCCTCGCCGCCAGTCTCCCGATCGCAGCCATAACCAGCGCTATAGCCTTGAATGCCCAACGGTTGAACAAGGAACACCACTCGGAACCCTCCGAACCAACCACCACACCGTATCACTTGGCAGTCATGTTCTTCTCTGGTCGAGAGCGATCCTCCTTTGGCGGTCTTGCTCCCACCGGTCTAGCCTTAAGATGCTTAACGCGGCACATATCATAAAAATACACGGTTGCAGGGAGTCATCATGGAGCTAAGCGAGAAACTATCAGGCATCGCACGACGTGGTCAGGACCAAGTCGATCATATCAAGAATGAAGAAGCCACAAAGACAGCTTTAGTGCTGCCGTTTATCAACGCTCTTGGTTACGACCCCTTTGACACTAGAGAGGTAGTTCCGGAATTCACGGCAGATGTTGGTACCAAGAAAGGCGAGAAGGTTGACTACGCCATAAGAGCCGATGGCAATCTTTCCATCCTGGTTGAATGCAAACCCATAGGCACCAACCTTTCCAACGTCCAATACAATCAATTATATCGATACTTCTCATGCACGGATGCGAAGTTTGCAATCCTGACCAATGGCTTTGAATATCGTTTCTACTCTGACCTGGATTTTGAAAACAAGCTGGATAACCGCCCCTTCTTCACCTTCCACCTTAGAGACTTCAACGACCAGGATATTGAAGAGCTACGGAAGTTCACGAAGCCAAACTTTGATGTTCAGGCTATACTCAGCACAGCCAACCGGCTGAAATACACCAATCTAGCAAAACAGGCTATTGACGAGGTATTTCGAGAAACACCTGAAGAGTTCGTGAAGTATATAGTAGGAAAAATATACGATGGTCGGCAGACACGACAAGTGATAGATGAGTTCACCCCAATTGTCCGAGATGCAAGCAAGCTATATATCAAGGAGCAAGTTGCACAGCGGCTGCGTGGCGCCCTAGCCAGCAATGACGTTGACACTCAACCTCCTTCAGCATCAGATATATCCATAGTCGACGACACTTCAATCAACGACGATGGAATAGAGACTACTCAAGAAGAAATAGATGCCTATAATATTGTCCGTTCGATTCTAGCGGAGAATATTGATGTTAGCCGCATTGCCATGCGCGATGCAAAATCATATTGCGCAGTGCTTCTCGACGACAACAACAGAAAGCCCATATGCCGCTTTCACTTTAATTCCAAATCCATCAAGCGTATAGGATTCTTCACCAACAAGAATGAAGAACGCGTAGACATTCTTTCCGTCAACGATATATTCCAGTTCCGTGATCAGTTAAAGAAAACTGCTGACGAGTATCAAGACTGATATTCTTCCACCAGAAAGGGCAACTTTTCGGGCCATCTGCTCCGTTGCCCTCTATCATTTTTATGCATACTGATAATGGACGTAAAAAAATCAGTAGCAATGACACAATAGTTCGTGCACCACTCCAGTTCCTGCGGACAGTTGGACGATTGGATCGAGCGTATCGATGAAGGTATAGCAGCAACACATTATCGGGCGGAGCAAGTTACCACTCCCATTAGCCTGGATGTAGTGGTACAGGTCTAGCCCGGACGGGTCATCGATGAGGGGAACTTCGCTGGCTATGCGCCAGCGGACACCAATCCGCCAACGGCTGAGCGTTGCGGATGAATGACGTAAACACTTCAGAACCGGCTGTCTGTCGTGGAACAGCCATCCCTGGCCGACAAGAGAGAAGTATCCCACGACGACGCGACCGCCATCCTGGCACCAAACCCATCCATGGGTGTGTCGCATCGCAGGAGCAGAATAACCAAAGGCTGGGAGAATTGATGTAAGAGATCACTTATGCGATATGTAAGAGAATATCGATAGACGGTGTGTATTATCGAAAGCTTCCCTTCTCCTCCTGGCGATCACTGAAACGTGACCAGTGGAGCCTGCATTTTCACCTGTTTCTCCCACCCTCCGACTGACCGTGGACAGTTCACTCTAAATCAACCAGGTTGATGAATGATGTCTACCCGCATATCCCGAGATAGCAGCAGGTGTGGACATCGTTACCATACCAAGGAGGTGTGACATGCTTAAGGTATTGAGCCCCAGCACAACCCTGTTTGCAGCGCTTCTCTGCGGCTCGCTGCTGCTGCCTTCCATGGCCCTGGCAGACAGTGATGCCATGCAGGAAGGCCAGGAGGCCATGATGGAAGAAGCTGGCGCTGGTGACGTGCTACCGAATGATTCATCACTGGTCGAGGAAGGCAGTAGTGACGCCATGCAGGAAAGCCAGGAGGCCATGATGGAAGAATCCGGCACTGGTGATCCGCTACCGAACGATTCATCACTGGTCGAGGAAGGCAGTAGTGACGCCATGAAGGAAAGCCGTGAGGCCAGCGCGGAAAGCTCTGGCGATGGTGAACCACTGCCGGACGACTCATCACTGGTCGAGGAAGGCAGTAGTGACGCCATGCAAGAGAGTCGTGAAGCCATGACGGAGGAAGAAGCGCAATAGTGACATCTCGAATCGGACTCACCCGCTCCCGCATCCAACCATGACATCCGGGAGCAGAAGCGCTACTGAAAACTCTCCGTAAGATTCAGGGGAAGCCACCCGGCGGTCACCGCCGATGGTTTCCCCATTTTCAAGCAGCATCAATATCCTTCATGCATCTCGGCTTCTGCCCCTGGTATCGAGTGCCGTCAACCTGCGTACTTCACCGTGATATCGGCGCCCTGCTCGCGTTACCAGCAGCAGTCCCTTCAGCCTCCTTCACGCCAGTCAGTACGAGACCAGCTCATGATCCTGCCCCTGCCCTACTTCAACTTAGGGTTTGCCAAGTCGACGTTGACACGAGCCGGTCGCACAACCTGGATTGAATGGGGTCCTCTGGCACCTTGATCAGGACCCGAATCGCAAACCACGTCAAGCAAGGTACCGACGACCATGATGGAATGGATCTCCAACCACAGCAGCTTTCTGCAGTTCATGACCAGTCTGGCAACTCTGGCTGTGTGGATCTTCTACGCACAGCTCCTGTTGGCAGGCTATCTGCGCCAACGGCGACCAAAAGTCGTCATCAATCAAGTCATGGGGCTATCGACCCATGGTCGCTGCCTGGTCAGCAACATGAGTGCCGAAGGTGTACATATCGAAACGGTGCAGGTATGGCTGCACGACAAGGACGGCGTCAGGCGTTGCACTGTCTCCGACCTGGAGACCGACGCCAGCGGCAACACGCCCACGTCGTTGTCGGAAGGAACGCTACAGGGCCCGCTACCCTCCAACGCCCACGTTGACGCTGGGGAGATTGGCTCTCTGGTAGCACGCGCTCGAAAGTCCGAGATCGAGGAAGACAGGAACACACTGTGTAATGGCGACGACGACTACAAGCTGGAACTGCTGGTGCTCTACATCTACAGCTCGTCCCCGGGCATCATGGGAGCCATGCGCACCTTCATTTTCGATGACGATGGCTTGGCCAGGCCCGCCCATGTCGAAACCCAACAGCTGCGCGGTTACCGGGATCGCAAGAAGATGGCCAGGATCTATCGCAACTATCTCGATCGCTGAAGCAGAGAAAACTCTTGATCGCTGAAGCGGAGCAAGCGCGCCCTACTCGCACCACCGAACATGGCACTCGAGCAGGTAAATAGCCCCCGGGGAATCCCAACGGGGGCTCGTTGTACCGACTACATCAAGGCCTTGCCAGCATTGAGTGACAAAGCCACCACCAGTATCGATCCGATCCGTCAGGCCGGCATCTGGTTGGCCTTGGCATCACGCGACCAGACCCGGTGGCCAAGCAGGGCTTCGCGGAAATCCGCATAGATCCCATCGACCGAATCAGCCTGCATAATGCCCTCTTCCGGCGCCGAAATGCCTGCGGCATCGAGCAGGTTGCGGGCATCGCCAAGGCCGGCAATCGGCTTCAAGTGCTTATAGGCCTCCTGGACATAGTAGAGCCCCAACCCCATCCCGGTCAGGGTCGCGACGCTATCGACGCCACCAGCCACGACTACCGCATCCATCGTGACGGAGGGCAGCCCATTGAGCATCGCGTCCGGCGTCAAACTACCCCCTTGCAGGGTACTGACTGGCGCCATGGACGGTGCAATCGTCAAGCCGGCGGCCCCCTCTTCTTCAAGCTTCTTCTGCAGCGCCTCGACCTGCTCGCCATCGACACCATTGGCCACCAGGATAGCGACCTTGCGATAGCGAATATCCGGCTGCTGTCGGTGCAGCAGGCTCAATGCCGCGGATGAATCCAACGCCGATTTACCGAACTCTTCTTTCACTGCCGGGGCATGATCGGGTGGCTCGATGCCGTGCGCCTCGCCAACCCGACGAGCAAGCTCCATGTCGATGTTGGGCAGGATATTCTGAATGACGCGCTCACGAATCCAGGGGCGCTCGACCTTGGACAACTCGAAGGTGTAAGCCGCAATGATGTGCTCCTGCTCGACCTCGCTCTGGCTGTGCCAGAAGAGCCGCGCCTGAGAGTAGTGGTCACCAAAGGACTCGCTGCGAGCCCGAATCTTATGGGCATCGATGCGCTCGTTGTAGCTCTCGAAGCCGCCGTTCTCCGGCGCTGGAGGTGTCTCTGTGGGCCAGCCGCCGTCGATGGAGTTCGGCTCGTAGGACGCCTGCCCCTTGTTGATGGTCTGACGATGCGGGGCATCCCTCTGATGATTGTGGAAGGGGCATACCGGCTGGTTGATCGGAATTTCGTGGAAGTTCGGCCCACCCAGACGCAGCATCTGGGTATCCAGATAAGAGAACAGCCGTCCCTGAAGCAACGGATCATTGCTGAAGTCGATCCCGGGCACCACGTTGCCGGGGTTGAAGGCCACCTGTTCGGTTTCGGCAAAGTAGTTGTCGGGATTGCGGTCGAGCACCATCTTGCCGATCGGTGTCACCGCAACCTGTTCTTCGGGAATCAACTTGGTCGGGTCCAGAATATCGATATCGAAGGCGTGTTCATCGTCCTCTTCCACCACCTGAATGCCGAGTTCCCATTCCAGTGCATCGCCGTTCTCGATATCCCCCCACATCTCGCGACGGTTGAAGTCGGGATCTCGCCCCCACAGCTTCTGGGCTTCGTCCCAGATCAGTGAGTGAGTGCCCGCCAGCGGCTTCCAGTGAAACTTGACGAAGCGCGCCTTACCCTCACGATCGATCAGTCGGAACGTGTGGACACCGAAGCCTTCCATATAACGATAGTGGCGCGGGAATGCCCGGTCCGACATCGTCCACAGCACCATATGCGCGCTCTCGGGCATCAGCGACACGAAGTCCCAGAAGGTATCGTGGGCCGACTGGCCCTGGGGGATTTCGTTGTGTGGCTCAGGCTTCACCGCGTGCACAAAGTCGGGGAACTTCATCGCATCCTGGATGAAGAACACCGGCATGTTGTTGCCGACCAGATCCCAGTTGCCTTCGTCGGTGTAGAACTTGACGGCAAAGCCACGTACATCGCGCACGGTATCATTCGAGCCACGGCCGCCCTGAACGGTGGAAAAGCGCACGAACACCGGCGTCTTCCGGGACGTATCCTTGAACAGACCTGCCCTGGAATAGCGTGCGGCGGCCTTGTAGGGCTGAAAATAGCCGTGGGCTGCGGCTCCCCGGGCGTGAACGATACGCTCGGGAATCCGCTCGTGATCAAAGTGGTTCATCTTTTCGCGGAAGACGAAGTCTTCCAGCAGGGTAGGCCCACGCTCTCCTGCTTTCAGCGAATTATGATCATCCGCGATGCGAGTGCCCTGATTGGTCCGCAGATCATGTCCTTCGGCGTCGCTACGATAAGCCTCCAGAAGATCAGACTTGCTGTCATCATCGGAGTGGCACTCGGTATCGTGGGCAGCATCTCGATTGGATTCAGTGTAGGGATTATTGGCCATGAACAAACTCTCCTTTGCTCGCGATAAGGGGCGACCTCGGGTAGTTGCGCCATAAGGCCACCAGCCTCGGTGGAGAATGATGCCCGCCACGAGCATCTTCCTCCGGAACTGGCTGGTGCTGGTGCCCTTGTCAATCGGTGGTTGAAAGCCTGGTCACGACTGCGAGTCATGCCGCGGCTTGTCGCTGCGTTTTGTAGACGCCATTGCTTCCAGTTCAGCTTCATCCATGGAGTCGTACATGGACCTGGCAGCCCCCTCCAACTCGCTCACTTTCTGTTCACCGCGTTTGGCCGCCAGGGCTGCGCCCGCTGCCATCTGCTGAGCTTTGGATTTTGCTGGCATGCTTGCCTCCTTCCTCTTGATAACGGCGTCATCACGTTTGTGGCGACGCCACCATCAGGTGTTGAGCACCACACCGCCGTTGAGATGCAGTGTCTGTCCCGTCATGTAAGACGACTCTTCACTGGCCAGGTATACGTAGGCAGGCCCCATTTCACTGGGCTGCCCCGCGCGGTCCATGGGCACCTGGCCACCGAACGTAGCGACCTTCTCGGCATCGAAGCTGGCCGGTATCAATGGCGTCCACACTGGTCCGGGGGCAACAGCGTTGACGCGAATCCCCTTGTCGACCAGCGATATCGCCAACGAACGAACAAGCCCCTGAATCGCGCCCTTGGTCGCGGAGTAATCGATCAGAGTGTCGTTGCCCTTGAAGGCATTGATGGAGGAAGTCGCAATGATGCTGTCGCCCTTCTGCATATGCGGCAACGCCGCCTTGACCATGTAGAAGTGGCTGAAGATATTGGTCTGGAAGGTACGCAGCAGTTGCGTGTCGGGAATCTGGGTGACGTCAACCCAGTCGTACTGCTCTGCGGCATTGTTGACCAGGATGTTGAGCTTGCCGAAGGTCTCGACCGTCCTGTCGATGACCTCGCGACAGAAGTTTGCATCACCGACATCGCCCTTCAGCAGCAGGCAGTGCCGGCCTTCGGCTTCTACCAGTTCGCGGGTTCTCTCGGCATCACGAGCTTCCTCGAGATAGGCGAGAACACAGTCGGCCCCCTCCCTGGCGTAATGCAGCGCAACGGCTCGTCCTATACCGCTGTCGCCACCGGTGATGACAGCTACCTTGTCGCGGAGTTTATCGCTACCTCGATAGCTATCACGAATGAACTCGGGCTCAGGCTCCATCGCATATTCCCTGCCCGGCTGCCGCTCCTGTTGTTGCGAGGGTTGTTTACGTTCTGCCATGTGCAAACACTCCTTCGTTGATCACTAGCCAGAATCAGTGGATAGCACCCCGTTTGACATCGCTTCTGCCGAGAGTTGCGAAGGTAAATTCGGATATAAGGTAACAACGATGTGATCGATTGGAATTCCCCCTTGACGGAGGAACGACCTAAATACGCTTATTCGCCTTTACTCTACGACTTTGTCTCTACCGGCGTGAGTGGGTCCCAGTCTTTTCGCGCCGCGAGAAAATCAGGGCGTGGTTTGTTACCACAATAAGGGTCATGAAGGACATTCTCGACACTATTATAAACGAAGAACAGGTTACTCCTCGGCCAACAAGACATATTGATATTGGATCCGTGAAGCGTATTACACTCAAACATTATTAAAGTACCTGAGGCACCTTTAGGAGCTTCAATATCATTCTCCAACATCAGCTTTCTCAGGCTAGCCGCATCTGGAACACCGATTTCCTGACTTTTCAAAGACTCCTTATAGTTATCTTCCGGAGTGCGACCGACACAAGGAATGAAATACTTGTGTGAGCCCGGAATCAGCATCAAAGGGCCATTGAATTCGCCATTCGCCTTCAATATGACCGAACAGCTCAGAGAGCGCATGCGCGGCATGCCATCTTCACTGTGCCAGGTCTCGAAATCCGAATGCCAGTCGAAGCCTTTTCCTTTAAAGCCAGGCTTGTAATTTATCCGTGACTGATGAATATATACATCACTGCCGAGTATTTGCTGTACCATGGACAGCAGGCGAGGATTTCTTGTCAGCCGGCTGAAGCGCTCAGAGTCCTGGTGAATACCAAAAATTGAGCGTATCTCCTGCTTCCCCGGCTCCAGTATCGTGCCTTCGGACAGCTTTAAATCTTCATCTTCCTCGTAATCGCGCAATTCCTGAACAAAGTCCTCCATCTCTTCTGGATCAAAAAAGCACTCGAACGATAGAAATCCTTTTCTATCAAACTCCTCAAGTTCGTCTGCGCTTAATGGTCCATCAGCGCGCTGTTTATCATTGCAATGTATGACCGGATCGATACGCTCGAAAAAACCAAGTTTTCGCTCCAGGCGCGTCGGGAAAAGATCTTGAGTATCTTGCATGATGTCTTCCTCCTTCGAACTTCGTCAGTCACCGTAGACAAAAGTCGGAAATGCATCAAACTCCCCCTCCGAAGGAAAGGGCGTGCCCAAACTTTACTTGAGGCTAACTTGAAAAAACACGCCGATTCTGATGGTTTATTGCCTTCACTTCCCCGTAACCCACATTCCTGATACAGGTTTCTGATGGTCAATATGAAACGTTATTCCTCGAGGGTGATATCTTCTTTTGGCTCAAGTAGAGCCGACATATTGATTGTTCAACAATCCATGAAACAGTATGTAACCGATTCACCCTGGTCTCCGTAAAATTCGATAACATTTACTCCACGCTCGCTGCATAACCAACATCATCAAGTAGATTGATGGACACAATGGAGGCGAACGGGATGCATGCTTGACCAGCATGAAGGCCGTTGAACGACCCCGTCGGCTCGGGCCACCGAAAATGACACAGACACCCTCGCCGCCATCCAGCGAGTACGAGCGAAACGGGATGATGTCTTCTCCAACTACCTCGTTGAGCTCATTGAGGACCTCCTGCAGTAGCTCGAGCTCATTGGCGACGCACACTCCCCCACTCTGTGCCGGGCTCCCTTTCTTGCGTACAATGACCAGCCTCC
This sequence comes from Halomonas huangheensis, assembly GCF_001431725.1. Taxonomy (NCBI): domain Bacteria; kingdom Pseudomonadati; phylum Pseudomonadota; class Gammaproteobacteria; order Oceanospirillales; family Halomonadaceae; genus Halomonas; species Halomonas huangheensis. Next base: position 3,045,927 of record NZ_CP013106.1, read on the forward strand.
GGATACCGCACGACTGAATTGCCGCTATGGTGTACCAGCTACCCTTCGAAACAGGCTTTCGTCCTTGCTGGGTACAGTGGTGGTACACAGCAAGTGGATTTCAGGCGGTTTCACTGCGTATTCATCAGTATGACGCTGCACATAAGTGGTTGATATGACGACATACCCTCCCATTTCCGAGGCTCGTCGGTTTTCTATTGCACCGATGATGGATTGGACGACCCGCGATTACAGGGTCTTTGCGCGTACGCTGACGCGCCATGCGCTGCTGTATACGGAGATGGTCACCACCGGTGCCATTCTGCATGGGCGGCCGCGTGAACGGTTCCTCGGTTACGATGCGGTCGAGCACCCTCTGGCGCTGCAGCTGGGCGGCAGTGATCCCGGTGAGTTGGCGGAGTGTGCGGCGATTGCCGAGGAGTGGGGCTATGACGAGGTCAATCTCAATGTCGGTTGCCCCAGTGATCGGGTTCAGAACAATCTGATCGGTGCCTGCCTGATGGGCCATCCGGACAAGGTCGCCACGGCGGTGCGGGCGATGCGCGAGTCGGTGTCGATTCCGGTGACGGTCAAGTGTCGTATCGGGATTGATGATCAAGATGAGGATGCCGATCTCGAGCACTTTATCCAGCAGGTTGCCGATGCCGGCTGCGAGGTCTTTATCGTCCACGCGCGCAAGGCATGGTTGCAGGGGCTATCGCCGAAGGAAAACCGTGATGTTCCGCCGCTCAACTATCCGCGTGTGCACCGCCTCAAGGCCAACCGCCCGGAGTTGCATATCGGCATCAACGGCGGCATCAAGACGCTGGAGGAGTGCCATGCGCAGCTGGAGCACGTCGATAGCGTGATGATCGGTCGCGAGGCCTATCAGAATCCGTGGCTGCTGGCGGGTATCGATGAGGCGCTGTATGGCACTCCTGGCCCTGCTACTGATCGTCATGAGGCAGCACGGGCCATGCGCGCCTATATCGTCCGTCGCCTCGAGGAAGGCGCGAAGCTCAATCACATGACCCGCCACATGCTGGGGCTGTTTCAGGGTTGTCCTGGCGGTCGTCGTTTCCGTCGCCATCTATCCGAGAACGCGCATCGCGAAGGCGCGGGACTCAGCGTACTCGATGATGCCCTGGGGTTGGTGCCCGAGGTAGAGCCCGAAAGCGCAGCATAAAATGCGGCACAGTGCCCTGACGACAACGCAAACGGCCAGATCCACTATTCCGGATCTGGCCGTTTGCTATTGCAGTGCTTCAGTAAAGCGAGTCGGGAGGTGGTTCGAGGCTTGATTGGAAGGTTTCGATGGCATTCTCCGCTTCATCGATTTCGTCGAAACGTGCGATATGGAACAGCGCCTCGCCTTCATTGACCAATGGCAGCCGGCTAGCGCCAATCACGATGCCATCAGCCATCGCCAATACCTCCCCTTCCTGATTTCCAAAGGGATCGGCGACAATGCCCAATACTTCTCCTCGGGAGACTCTCGCTCCCAGCCGGGCACGCGGACGCAGGATGCCATCAATGGGCGCACGCGCCCAGCTCGAGCCGTTGGCGACCTCTGCCGCCGGCGGTGCACGCCGGCGCTGCTCCCCCGTCAACATGCCAAGCCTGCGCATCACGCGCAGCACTCCGCGTACACCAGAAGTAATCGCCCACTCATCGAAGCGCAACGCTTCGCCTGCCTCGTAGGTCAGCACTGGAATGCCACGACTCTGGGCATAATGACGCAAGCTGCCCTCGCGCAGTTCCGCATTGAGAATCACCGGCGCGCCGAATGCATCCGCCATACGCCGTGTCTCGTCATCGGCCTTATCCAGTTGCGCGCGAACCTGCGGCAGGTTGGTGCGATGAATGGCACCGGTGTGCAGGTCGATGATATGGGTCGCGTGATCGACGATCTGCTGGCGAAACAGCGCGGCGATACGCCCACCGAGTGAACCGACTTCGCTGCCGGGAAAGCAACGGTTGAGGTCGCGTCGATCCGGCAGATATCGAGAGTGCTGCACGAAACCGAAGATATTGACGACCGGCACGGCAATCAACGTGCCTCGCAGGCGGTTGATCTGCCTCGAATGCAGCAGACGCCGTACGATCTCGACACCATTGATCTCATCACCATGAATGGCACTACAGACCAACAAGGTTGGTCCTGGCTGGCGGCCGTGTACAACCTCCACAGAGATGTCGAGCGGAGCATGGGTATAGAGCTTGGCAATGGGGACGTCAATCTGCGCACGGGTGCCGGGTGCGACACGAACCCCGGCCAGTTCAAAGGGAGCACGAGCCATGGTAGTTCCTTGTACCGATCTTGCCTGCCACCGCAACGGCAGGGACGCGGAATGCACGAAATGTCTGCGTCCTCATGGACTTGGGATCATGTTCACCATGCCACAGACAACCGGGATTCCTTATGCTCCTTATACCGTGACAGTGTCGCTAAAACGAGTCCAATTTTCTGAGACATATGTACCAATTCCGTCTACGGCACACTCTCCTGATGAGGTAGAATATGTATATTCACCCTGCCGGAGATTGCTCGTCATCATGGTTCGTCGCACCAAGGCCGAAGCTGCCGCTACTCGAGAAGCACTGCTCGACGCTGCGGAGGAAGTCTTTCTCGAGCGTGGTGTCGCCAATGCTTCTCTGGACCTGATTTCCCGTCGAGCCGGCGTCACTCGCGGAGCGCTCTATTGGCACTTCCGCAACAAGGGTGACCTGTTTCGTGCCATGCTCGATCGCGTGCGCATGCCTTTCGAGGACCTGATCACGGCGCTGGATGATCCTACCCTCGCTGATCGGCCTCTCGAGGCCCTGCGCCTGGGCTGCCATGCTGGGGTCAAACACCTCGATACCCCACATCACCGGCGCGTACACAGCATTCTGCTGCATCACTGTGAGCGCTCTACGGATTTTGACCCACTTGAGGTCAAGGATGAGATTGCCGACGAGTGTCGTGAGGTTTTCCTGCGCCATTTCCGCCAGGCGCAAATCAATCAGCAGTTACGTGAGGGACTGACACCCGAGCAGGCCACACGGCTATTCCACTATGCGCTCAGTGGCCAGTTCTGGGAGTGGTTGAGAGCACCAGACGCCTACTCGTTGCGTGAGCATGGGCCGGAGCTGGTCGATACGCTGATTGGTCTGATCCGCCGCGACCCCGACTGATGACTCGCCAGTTCTCGCCAGTTGCCGAGCTATTACCGCCCTCGGGCTAGCTGCACCCGAGGGTGGTGCCTCTTCCATGCGTCGGTACCGGCATGAACACCCGCGCGAGCACCAGCACAAACCTGAGCACTGACGTTGGTTCTAATGCGAGTGTGAATGAGCGTTATCGCCCTCTTCATCATAATGGGGACGTTCATGACGTTCGATCAACTTGAGGTGAACCAGGCGCGCCCGAGCATCGAGAAAATCCTTCTCCGCAACTGAACGGAAGCGATCCTCCTCAGCGAGATACTTGACCAGTACCCGTGTTTCCCCTCCCTGAGGCATGGCGCCGGGCTTGCCCTTGAGACAGATTTCCCGAGTACCGTCACTGCACAGCACAGCGCGACAACATCCTGAGTCGTCGGCGTAACCCACCACCTGCACACGCTCACCCAACAGACAACGCTGGCAGAGCGCTGGATGATCGCGCCACTTTTTCGCCAATGCACGACAGGTACGGGCTGCCAGCGGCGATGCCAGCGCGAAGGCGCCCCATAGTATGACCATCCCCAGCGGAATGATAACCAGAGCAAGATCGAACCAGCGCAGGACCAGCAGATCCGCTGCAAGCGTAATGAGCCCTGCATATAGCCACAGCACACTCAACGCCACCGTTACCGGAATGCCGGCGAAACCCAGCGAGACCATGGTGCTTGCCAAGTGGTCATCGCGCAGGCTGTCGTGTTCGAAAACCTGTAACGGCACCAGGCGCAGCGCCACCAGTAACCAGTAAAGCCCTATCACAGGCAGCAGGATGGTGAAGAAAATGACAGGGAAGCCAAAGGCAGTGTCCCTGATGAGTTCAATATCCATGATAACCCTCCTTCCGCCGAAACCAACCAGCCAGCTACACCTATCAGCATAGCTATGATTGAGCGTAATGTGGCGAGTTTTCCTTTTTACAACAATGTTTTGTAGTTAAAGATCATTTTGCAGTGCAGCATCAACACACAGCCTTGAACGATAAGGCTGTATGCAGATATGAAAGAAAAGACACCGCCCGAAGGCGGTGTCTGGAAGGGTAAAACAGAGTCGTAAGCAGGTTATCCCTTGCTCGGCTCTTTATCTTCGTCCTGCTCGTGTTCCTTGCTACCGAACATCTTGTGCGACAAGGTCGCAATCATGGCGTAGAAGGCCGGTACGAAACAGCTACCGATAATCGCCACTGATGCCATACCTACCGCCACTGTAGTACCGATATGGTGACTACTGGTATCACTGGCACCGGTTGCCAATGCCAGTGGCAAGGTACCGAAGATGAAGGCGAGCGAGGTCATGACGATCGGACGGAAACGCAGTTCCGCTGCGATGATCGCCGCTTCACGAATACTCTTGCCCATCTCCTTGCGCTGCAACTCGGCAAATTCGACGATCAGGATGGCATTCTTCGCCGCCAGGCCTATCACCACCAGCAAGCCGATCTGTACGTAGACGCTGGTATCGAGCCCACGCATGGCAATACCGGCGATACTACCGAGTACCGCGAAAGGCGTCGCTGTCAGTACCGCCAACGGCAAGGACCAACTCTCGTACTGGGCGGCCAGGATCAGGAAGATCATCACCATGCCGAAGACGATGGCGATGGTACCTGCATTACCTTGGGTGCTTTCCTGATAAGCGGTACCGGTCCAGCCCATCCCCCAATCGCTGCCCAGAGTCTCCTGGACAATGCCTTCCATCTCCAGGATTGCCTGGGTCGAAGAGTAGCCCGGCGCAGGCCCCCCCTGGAACTGGGCTGCAGAGTACACGCCAAAGCGCGTCACTGCCGCAGGAGCCGCCTGGCGTTCAAGTGTCACGAACTCCGACAATGGAATGCGCTCACCATTACCACCACGCACATAGACATGATTGATGTCTTCGGGCGTGTCCCGGAACTCCGACTCGTTCTGCAGATAGACCTGGAAGTTACGGTTCTGATAACTGAAGAAGTTGACGAAGCCATTACCGAAGGTATTGGATAGCGTCGAGTTCAGATCAGTCAGCGAAACACCGTAACTGAGCGCCTTCTTCTGATCGATCTCGGCGCGGTAGGACGGCACATTGACGCTGAAGGTCGTGAAGACCTGGCTCAGCATCGGGTTCTGCGCCGCTGCGCCCATGACCTTGAGAGACGCCTGGTAGATTTCTTCCGGCGAAGCACCGCCGTAGGACTGCAGGTATCCGGTGAAACCACCCGTGGTCGACAGGCCCATGATCGGAGGCATGTTGAATGCCATCACCGAGCCACCATCAAGCTCACCGCCGATCTGCATGATCTTGCCGATCAGATCGGTTGCCGTGGTTTCGCGTTCGTCCCAGGGCTCCATATTGATGAAGATGATGCCTCGCGCGGTGTTCACCGAGCTGGACAACATGTCATAGCCGGCGATGGCCGAAGAGTACTGGACGCCCGGCACTTCCTCGATGCGTTCACTGAGTTTCGACATGTATTCGCGAGTACGCGCCAGCGATGCCGAGTCAGGCAGCGTGACAGCGGCCAGCACGATGCCCTGATCCGTCTCGGGCACCAACGTCGAGGGCGTGTTCTCGTACAACCACCAGGAACCGACCATCACCAACGCGACCAATGCCAGCGTCAACACCCAGGCGCGTACCAGCAGCTTCACTACCTTCATGAAGATGGCAGTGACACCGGCAAAGAAACGATCGAACAGACGCAACGGTGTACGCACCGCGCGCATGAAAGGCGATTCCTTGCGATGCAGGTCATGCTTGATGAAGATCGCCGACAGCGCAGGCGTGAAGGTCAGAGCCATCAGTGCCGAGAACGCCACCGAGATGGCGATGGTCAGGGCGAACTGCTGATAGATCTGCCCGGTGAACCCACCGAGGAACGCTACCGGCACGAATACCGCCGCCATGATCAATGACGTGGCGATAACCGGTCCGCCCACTTCACGCATGGCCTCGACGGTGGCTTGCCGGACGGTGATATCCTCGTCTTCGGACAGCACCCGCTCGACGTTCTCCACCACCAATATCGCGTCATCCACCACGATACCTATCGCCAGAACCATGGCGAACAGCGTCAGAAGGTTGATCGAAAAACCGAAGACGTAGAAGCCGGCGAAGGTCGCCAGTACCGACACCGGTACCACCGACATGGCAATGACCGTAAAGCGCCAGTTCTGCAGGAAGATAAACAGAATCACGCCGACGATCAGGAATGCTTCGATGAAGGTGTGGAGTACGGTTTCCACCGACGCATCGATGAACAGCGTGGTGTCATAGGGCACCACATACTCCAGGCCAGGCGGGAAGCGTGCCTGCAGGTCATCCATCTTGGCCTTGACCATCTCGGCCGTTTCAAGGGCGTTGGCACCGGGTTGCTGGTTGACGATGATCGGCGTCATGGTCGAGCCGTTGAGACGTGCCTCAACGCCATAGAAGGATGCACCGAGCTCGATACGCGCCACATCATCGAGCGTCAGCGCCGAGCCATCAGGATTGGTACGCAACAGGATGTTGCGGAACTCCTCGGTGCTCGATAGCCGTCCACCCGCAGTGATGGTGTAGGTAAAGGCTCGCGGATTATCGGTTGGCGTCGACGCCAGGCTACCCGCGGGCACCTCGGTATTCTGCGCCTGGATGGCTGCCGCAACTTCAGAAGGCGTCAGATCATACTCGGCCAGCTTGTTGGGGTCCATCCAGATGCGCATGGCAAACTCGCCGCCACCCAACACCTCGGCTTCACCGACACCTGGTACCTGGCGCAGCTCGTCGAGGATATTCAGCGTCGCATAGTTCTGCATGTAGATATCGTTGTAGTCGCCTGTCGGCGAGATCAACGACACCAGCATCAGGATCTGGCTTGAGCGCAACTCAACCTGAACACCCTGCTGCTGTACAGCCTCGGGAAGCTGTGACAGCGCGCCCTGAACCCGGTTGTTGACGTTGATGGTGTTGATATCACCGTCGGTACCGATGTTGAAGGCCACGCTCAGGCTCATCGAGCCATTGTCGGAGCTGGTCGAGTTCATGTAGAGCATGTCCTCGACACCATTGATTGCTTCCGCCAACGGCGCGGCCACCGTCTGTGCCACGGTTTCAGCATCCGCCCCCGGGAAGGAAGCAGATACCGATACCGTCGGCGGCACTACCGAGGGATACTGCTCGATCGGCAGCACCCGCATGCTCATGGCACCGATGATGGTCAGGATAATCGCCAGAACCGAGGCAAAGATCGGTCGCTTGATGAAGAAGTTGGCGAAGTTCATTCGTTACCCGCTCCCTGCGCCTCCTGCGCCTCCGGATCGGACTCGGCATCGCTGCTCATCGGCACCTGCTGAGCAGCATCACCACTGTTGCCAGTTGCCGCCTCGGCACTGTCATTGGCCGGAGCCTCCTCAGTCGGAGCCGCTGACTGTGACGCTGCGGGGGCTTCAGCGGCGCCATCACCAGCCGCTGCCGCCGGCTCACCACCGCCGGCCGCTGCCTGCTGCTGAGCCTGCTGCTGTTGCTGCTCCTGCATGAATTGCTGCATCAGCGCTTCCGCATCACCATCAAACGGCTGCGGCTCAATCGGCGTACCCGGCTTGATGGATGACGGGTCGCCAACAACGACCCGCTCACCGGCCTCGATACCACCGACCAGAATCTGCCACGCACCAGCAGGTTCCCCCAGTTGCACCGGGCGAGCACGTGCGATGTTGTCTTCATCCAGAACAAACACCTGCGGCCCCATCAGGCCCTGAGTCATCGCCAGTTCAGGGACTGCCAGCACGTTGAAGCGCTTCATGCCATCGAGGCGTACACGCACGAACTGGCCCGGCAGTATTGAACCTTCCGGATTGGCAAAGGTGGCCTGCGCCTGCACGGTACTGGTACCCGTGTCGACACGCGCGCCGAGGAACTCCAGGTGGCCCTTGAGCTGGCTGCTCGGCTGACCTTCCATGCCGGGCACTTCCAGGGTCGCGCCGATATCGGTGACCTTCTGATCCTGCAACTGACGGCGCAGCTCGAAGGCATCACGCTGTGGTAACTGGAAACGAACTTCCAGCGGATCCAGCGGCGTGATCGTTGCCAACTCAGTTCCTGAGCTGACGAGGTTACCGATATTGACCTGGCTCAAGCTGATCAGCCCGGAAACCGGAGCCTTGACATCGGCATAGTTCAGATCGAGCTTGGCACTATTGAGTGCGGCCTGGGCCTGGGCCACGCTGGCGTTGGCCACTCGTGCATCGGCCAGCGCCTGATCAACCTGCTGACGGCTCACCGAGTTCTGAGCGGCCAGTTGCTGGAAACGGTTGGCATCACGCTGAGCACGCGCCAGAGTGGCCTGAGCACTGGCCAGGTCCGCTTCACGCTGCTCAACTGTGGACTGATAGAGATCGGGCTCGATGGAATACAGGCTCTGGCCTTCTTCAACCATGTCACCCGGTTCGAACTTGCGCTCCTCCAGGTAGCCGGTTACACGTGCCACCAGCGTTACTTCCTGGTCACTTCTGAGCTTGGACGGGTAAGACTTGTCGAGGGGAAGGTCCTGCCGCTGCAGTGTTCCCACTTCAACCGCCTTGGGCGGCATCTGTTGCTCGCCCCCGGCACCAGCCTGTTGTGACGCGGCGTCATCCTGGCCGCAGCCAGCAATCAACAAGGCCGCCGCCAGGGCCACCAGGGGGCGCCCTTGAGAGGTAAAGATTTTCATCCCTGTGATTCCTTTAGGGGGGTCTTTATATGTACGTCAGGGGCGAGCCAGAGATACTGAAGCGTCTGCCCCTGACCCACCTTACTCGTTGCCGAAGGGTGCTTCGGCCCATCGTATCGTTATTGAGTTTCGCTACTGCTGAAGCTGGGGACGCTCGCCGATATCCGTTGCTGCCTCATAGGTCCCGCCCTGCTCCGGCAGAGTGAAGTTGACTTGACCTTCACCGACGAGATAACCATTGACTTCAGCAATGGCATTCTCGTCGAGCAGGCCCGCCTGACGACGTAGACTCAGCAGGTCCACGACGTAGTCGTAGCGTGCATCAGCATGGTCGGCGATGGCGTCATAAAGGCTCTGTTCGGCATTGAGCACGTCAACGATATTGCGCGTACCGACTTCATAACCGGCACGCGTTGCGTCCAGCGCACTCTGGTTGGAAACGATGGCCTGCTTGCGGGCTGCAACAGTGGACACATCATTACTGACCTGGGTGTACAGCGAGCGCACCTGCAGAATCGCCTCACGCCGCTGAGACTCGAAGTCGTACTGACTGGCTTCCAGCGAATAGGTCGATTGACGGATCGAGGCGCTGGTACGGCCACCGACATAGATAGGCACTGACGCACTGATCCCGACCTGGCTGTTGGAATCATAGTTGGTCACCGCGTCATTGTCGGAGTCACTGTAGGCATAGTTGGCGAAGGCATTCACCTGCGGCAGGTGGCCGGCACGCGCTACGCTGACTTCCTCTCGAGCGACCTCGACACCGGCCTGCTCTGCCAGCACTTCCGGGTTGCTCTCGAGCGCCATGTCGATCCAGGCATCACGACTGGCAGGCTCGGGAAGGCTGATCGGCAGATCCTCCTGCAGACGTTCGATACTGTCGTAACGCTTGCCTGTCAGGCGCTCGAGCGACTCGAAAGCCACCTGCAGATCACTCTCCGCAGCGATGCGATCGGCACGTGACTGGTCGAAGCTGGCTCGCGCTTCCTCAACCTCGGTAATCGCGATCAGGCCGACATCGAACTGCTCCTGAGCCTGCTCCAACTGACGGCCGATGGCACGCTCCTGCGCCTGGCGTGCTTCGAGAATTTCGTAGGCGCGCAGAATGTCGAAATAGGCAGAAGCAGTATCGATCAGGACCTGTTGCTCGGTCGAGGCCTGCACGTAGGTCTGCTGGTCGATACGCCGTTCAGCCACTCCGACTTCACGGCTGTTGACGGCGTCGTAAAGCGCCTGAGTCGCCTGCAGATTCAGCCCATAGCTGGCATAGGAGTCGTCACCATTGGTACCACTGAAGCCTGCCTGAGACTGGCTCTCGAAAATGTGGTTGTAGGCGACTTCCCCTGAAGCATTGACCTGCGGCAGCAAGTCGGCCCGCTCAACGCTGCGGCCTTCTTCTACACTGTTGGCGGTAGCACGAGCCGAAGCCAGTTCGGAGTTGTTGTCCAGCGCATCACGGGTGATCGCGAGCAGGTCAGCAGCCTGTGCCTGTCCGGCCAGCATCGCAGCCACCATCGCGCCGATAAGCTTCCTGCGGAACATTACACGGGCAGGCCTGGCTGGCGTGTCGAGACGGGATGGCGTCATTGAAAGTTCCTCGAGTCTATATCCAGATGGAAATCCATTTACATACATTGTCGCATGTTTAGCGCTTGATTCGAACGCCGTTCATGCAAGGATGGTGAAAATTTCCTGATTTCGCACCATCCATCTACCAATCTACTATGCTGCACAGCAGCAAAATCAGCGAATCGAGATACATCACGACCGAATCACGAGTCCTCAAAGCACTTGGCAACCAGGTACTTCGCAAACCAGGTACTTCGCAAACCAGGTACTTCGCAAACCAGGCGCCTGCTAAAGTAGCTGGCTACAGGAGACAGTATGGATCGCCTCGAAACACTGAAGGTCAGAGAGCTGGAAGTCGCAATACGAATCTGGCACCCCGATGCACCCAATACTGTCGTCGCCTGGCATGGCCTGGCCCGCCATGGCGGCGATTTCGAGCGCATGGCCCGCGTACTCGGTCCCGAGTGGCGTATCCTCGCGCCCGACACTCCCGGGCGCGGCCTGTCCAGCTGGTCGCTCTATCCTGCAAACGATTATCTCTACTCTCATTACATGACGATTGCCGTCGCCATTCTCGACCATTTTGCGCTTGAAAATGTTGATTGGGTCGGCACTTCGATGGGTGGTTTGCTGGGTATGCTGCTGGCCGCCGAGCCATATACTCGTAGTCGAATCAAGCGTCTGGTACTCAATGACGTGGGCCCTGAGCTGACTCGTGAAGGCCTGACCGAAATCGCCAGCTACTTTTCCATCCCCTATCGATTCAGTCGCTTCAGCCAGTTGGACGCTGAACTGCGTCGCCATTACGCCGGATTCGGCATCACCGACGAAGACGCCTGGCGTGAACTGGTGCTGGGTAGTGCCCGACGCCTGCCGGACGGCAGTTGGAGTTATCACTACGATCCTCGTATCGGTGAGCAATTCGTCCATGACACCCCACGTGATACCTGGGCTGACTGGGATGCCATCGAGTGTCCACTGATGGTTGTTCGTGGCGAAGATTCCCCACTGCTGTCCCGTGAAAGCGTTGAGCGCATGGCGGAGCGCAAGCCTTCGCTGACCACTCTTGAGATACCAGGCTGCGGCCATGCGCCCATGCTCGACCGAGAATCTCAGGTAGCGCCAATTCGGGAATTTCTCGAAGCCTCCCTTGAACCCACTACGGTGAAAAAACAGGCCAGCAGCTGGTGGCGCCGCCTGTTTGGATAAGAGCGCGCCGGAGCAACGCTGTTGTAGTGGAATCCAGACCACTCGATCGAATCAGAATCGCTCCGGCCAGATCAGAACTGCTCCAGCCGGGCCAGGGTCGCCAACAAGCCACTGCGATAACCACTCCCGAACAACACTAGATGATTGAGCAGAGGATAGAGTTGAAACAGCGCCTCTCGCCGCGGCCAGTCATCTGGAGCCGAGCCATTCCAGTACGCCTCGAAGAACTCATCGCCAGGCGCACCGAACAACGTCAGCATTGCCAGATCGACCTCGGGGTAATGACGATAGACTGCCGGGTCGATCAGTGCTGGTCCACGATTCGAGTAGAGTAGATTACCCGACCACAGGTCGCCATGAATCAGACTCGCCGACACATTCGGCAGCCAGGATTCCAGGCCGTTGGCTACTGCGTGCAACTGCTGTTGATCAGTCTCGCTCAGCAAGCCCCGCTTCCCAGCCAATTCAGTCAACGGCAACAAGCGCCTGGCGCGCTGGAACTCACGTCCGTCAGCACAGGGGGTATTGGGCTGTGGTGTCCGCCCACAGGCATTGTCGTGTTCCCAGCCATGCGCCGGGCGACGCACAGTATGCAACCCACGCAGGCCCTCCCCCAGCCGCGCAGGCTGAGGTGAGCCGCGCTCGAGAAACTCCATGATCAGCCAGTCACCGGCAAGGCCCACCACTTCCGGTACCACCAAAGGGCTGGCATGGGCGGCAAGCGCCCGCAGCCCATCGGCCTCGCCAGCCAGACGCTGAGCATCGTCACGCTTGGCGACCAGCCGTCCCTGATCCGTATCAATCACACAAACCGCAGCGATGTCGCCACCCGACAGTGCCTGCGGAGCTGCCAGAAGTTGAAGTCCAAGTTGCTCAGCGGCCAGTTCAAGCTGCATGCTTTATCCACTCCCTGTGATCTCTCACTGGTGTGCTTCCAGCATCACTGATTCAAGGATCACTGGTTCCAGGGTCACTGGCTCCAGGGTCACTGGCCCCACGACCATCACTATTTCTTTCACCACGATATATCCTTCACCACCACTTATCCCCCTCCACTACGCAATGGGAACCGTCATGTACAAGCTTGCCTTCTTTGTCCCTGAGGAAAATGCCGAAGCCGTCAAGGAAGCCGTCTTCGCCACCGGCGCCGGACGTATCGGCAACTACGAGGCCTGTTGCTTCCAGACGCCGGGGCGTGGACAGTTTCGACCACTGGATGGCGCCACTCCGCATATCGGAGCGGTAGGCGACCTGGAAACCGTCAATGAACTCAAGGTCGAACTGGTCTGCGAGGATAGCCTGATCGCTGTTGCCGTCGCTGCCCTGCGGCTGGCCCATCCCTACGAGGAGCCGGCCTTCGATGTGTGGCGTGTGGAAGAATTCTGATCCAGCGAGCAACGAACGGGGCGTCAATCGAGGTCAAAGAATAACCGGCGATCATCCATGGTGATGTCGCTGATGTGCAGCGGATAGTGTTGCTGTTGGCGATCAGCAAAGTAATGACGCAAGGTGCGCTCGACTGTCGGGAACGCCAGTTCCTGCCAGGGAATGTCCCTTTCCTCGAACAACGCCACCTCGAGGCTTTCGACACCAGCAGCGAAGTCGCCTTTGAGCTCGCCGCGGAAGATCATGAATACCTGGTTGATATGCGGCAGATTGATCAGGGTATACAGTCCTTGCAATTCTACCTCGGCACAGGCTTCCTCCCGGGTTTCCCGGGTAGCAGCTTCGGGGGTGGACTCAGCGTTTTCCATGAATCCTGCCGGCAGGGTCCAATAGCCCAGGCGTGGCTCGATAGCTCGCCGGCACAGCAACACACGGCTGCCACTGACAGGCAAGGTACCGGCCACGATGCGTGGGTTCTGATAATGAATCGTGCCACAGGAGCGGCAGAGATAGCGTGGGCGGTCATCCCCATCTGGAATGGCGAAACTGACCGGCTGGCCACAGTGGCTGCAATAGTTCATGTCGCTCCCGAGAGGCTGCTGCCCAAGCTTGACGCCTGTGCCATGTACTGGGAAAAAGAGAATAAACTCGATGGAAGCCCCATGTTAGAGAAACTTCGCGAAAAGCTGCAAGGACTTCACCCCAGACGCATCCATTTGCGTCTTCCGGAAGCGGCAGTGCTGATACCCATCGTCAACCGTCCTGAGCCGACGCTGCTGTTTACTCGCCGTGCCAACCATCTCTCCACTCATGGAGGCCAGGTCGCCTTTCCAGGCGGCAAGCGCGAGCCCCAGGATGCCGACCTCCTCGATACCGCGCTGCGTGAATCCTGCGAGGAAATCGCCCTGCCCCGTGAGCGAGTCGAGATACTCGGCCAATTGTCGGACGTCCTGTCACTGTACGGTATCAAGGTCACACCCTTCGTTGGGGTGATTCCACCTGACCTGCCATTGGTCGCCGACAGCAATGAGCTGGATGTGATCTTCGAGGTCCCGCTGCGCCATTTTCTCGACGACTGTCGCACTCATACTGATGTGATTCCCGTCGACGGGCGTGACATCTATGTTCCCAGCTACCGAGTCGCCGCACACCAGGGTGATGACCATGTGATCTGGGGTCTTTCAGCCATGATGCTGGTCGAGCTGCTGGCCGAAGGATTTGATCTACCTATGGGTCTTTTCAACAAACCCGAGGGTAAACTAAAGCACCTGCCACCTCGTCGAGCACCACGCCCATGAGCTATCCCGAGCCCTGCCTGCTTCCCACTGAGCAGATCAATGCCTTGATCGACTCGCTGGTCGAACACGGCTGGTATATCGGTCAACAGGTGCTGGACCCAGCGCTATGCCAGGCATTGCATCAGGAAGTCACAATCCGCGCTCAACAGCAATCAATGAGCCGTGCTGGCGTCGGTCGAGGCAAGGAGCATGAATTGCGTGAGGATATCCGCGGCGATGCCATTCACTGGCTGAATCGGGAAACGCTCGCACAACGGCGCTACCTTGATGCCATGCGGGAACTGCAGCAGGCCATCAACGTCAGCCTGTACCTGGGACTGTTCGAGTATGAGGCACATTTTGCTCACTACCCTGCCGGAGCCTTCTACCGCCGCCATCTCGACAGCTTTCGTGGCCGAGCCAATCGCGTGGTATCCACGGTAGGCTATCTCAATGCCGACTGGCCTCAGGACGCAGGGGGTGAAATGGTAATCTTCGATCAGCATGATCCCGAAAGGGAGCTTGCCAGGGTCACACCCGATGCCGGAACCTTCGTCTGCTTTCTCGCCGATCGGATTCCCCATGAAGTCCTGCCGACGCATCAACCCAGGGCCAGTATCGCTGGCTGGTTCCGTCGCAACGCTTCGTTGGGCGGTGTGGTCGATCCCGCTCGCTGATCCACAAGGGTATCGAAATGCCAGTCAGGGGTTCACAGATGCCAATCACCGACAACCAGCGTATTCAGGAACTGGAGGCACGCATCCAGCAACTGGAAAGCGAGAAACGGCAGTCGGAAAACGAAAAGCAACACTTCAAGTGGTTGGCAGAGAACACCACCGACCTGATTTCACGCCATGATCAGAACGGTGTCTTTCTCTACGCTTCTCAGGCCGCCAGCGACCTACTCGGTTATGCGCCGGAAGAGTTGATTGGTGCCTCAGCCTATGACCTCTTCCACCCTGATGATCTGCGTGCTCTGCTCTCGAAGTCCCCACGCATCTACTACCATGAAGGCTTCTATCAGCAGACCTACCGCTTTCGCGCCCGCGCCGGACACTACGTGTGGTTCGAGACCACCAGTCGCACGCGACGCGATCCCGAGAGCGGCGAGTTGATCGATATCCTGTGCGTCTCACGCGATGTCAGCCGACGACTGGAAGCAGAAGCCAGGAATCGTCGCCTGCAACAACAGGTCGCTCATGCCAATCGCCGGGCCATGCTCGGCGAACTGGCCAGCAATATCGCCCACGAATGCAATCAGCCGCTGGCCACCATGAGCAACTATGCCAACGGTGCCTTGATGCAGCTACAACGCCAACCGGAGCAGCCCGCCTCACAGCTGGCAGTGCCTCTACAACGCGTCAGTGAACAGATCGAACGTCTCTCGTCACGTCTGCGCCATATACGTCAGTTTGTGCGCCATGGCGAAGTACGTTGCCAACCACTGGATATCCGCGACATCCTCGACGCGGCACGCCAGCTCTGCCAGTGGCAGTGTGAACAGCAGGGCATTGTTCTCGAGATCATCGCCAGCGATGATCTGCCCCTCGTGCACGTAGACCCTATCGCTCTCGAGCAGATTCTGGTCAATCTAATCCTCAATGCAGAAGAAGCCTGTCGACAGCGGCTGCCTGTCCAGAACGACCAACAGCACAATCAGCAGGACAGGCCACGCGGCACCATCGCCATCGAGGGCCGCATCCAGGTTCAGGTCTGGCAGCTTGCTACGCAAGAGGTCGCCATCGAGGTACAGGACAATGGCCCGGGGATCGCCGCAGACCTGATCGAACAGGTCCTTGCACCACTCGTCTCATCATCTGGAGCGGTCGCTTCCGCATCGGGATCTGGGCTAGGGTTATCCATCAGTCATTCACTGGCCGAAACCATGGGTGGCAACCTGACACTGATTTCGCCGGGCGCGTCGACCGGCAATGCACAGCGACAAGGCAATGCACAGCGACAAGACAATGCAGAACGACAAGACAGCACCCCGGCGCATCCCGAATCGGCCTTGCGCGCCGGTATGACAGGAGCAGTCTTTCGTGTGATATTGCCGGCCGCCACCGGCACTGATACTCATCGCCACGGAGATGGCCGTGACTGATTATACGGACCACAACCCCACTGATACGGGTCTGACCGCAACCACCGCCTGTGTCGCCATCGTCGATGACGACGACGACCTGCGTGAGTCGCTGATCTGGCTGCTCGACTCGGTTGGATTGCGCACTCGCGCCTATGCCAGCGGCGATGCCTTTCTCGATGCTGACCCACAACAGCATGACGCCATTCTGCTCGATGTGCGTATGCCAGGCCTGAGCGGCCTTCAGGTGCAACAGCGTCTGCAGGGCCTCGACACCTGTCCGCCGCTGATCATGATCAGCGGCCACGGTGATGTGTCCATGGCTGTCGCGGCACTCAAGGCGGGTGCCGTCGACTTCATCGAAAAGCCGTTCAATCAGCAGCAGTTGATCGATATTATCCAGCAAGCGCTGGTGATACAGCGTGAGCGCCTCAATCGCCAACAGCGTCTGAGCGGCCTGCAGCAACGCTACGCGGACTTGAGACTGAAGGAGCAGCAGGTACTGAAGGAGGTAGCCCGCGGCTATACCAGCCGTGAGATTGCACAGCATCTCGAGTTGAGTGCCAAGACGGTGGAAGTTTATCGTCAGCGCATCATGAAGGCACTCGGCGCTGGCAGCCTGGCGCACCTGATTCGCCTGAGCGTGGCCCTGGAACTGGTGGATACGCTACCCGACCAGCAGACTCCCGAGAGCTGAGCGAAATACGGCAGCAGGCGCCGATGCCATCTCACCTGCCCTCCCGGGGGATCAAGGAGTGTTCAACATCTCAGTGCCGGATCATGCCGGCACACCTATGTCAGGGCCGCGCTCACAGGCTCACTTATCTGTCTCGGTGCTCGGACAGGAATCTCAGGCGCAGCCTCGTAGAGAATCTACACAGGAGCCTCACATGACGCCAACTGATCTGCACCACCTGGAACGCTGTATCGAGCTAGCCAGAGAAGCATTGAACAAGGGAGACGAGCCCTTCGGATCGATTCTTGTCGATGCGCAGGGCGAAGTACGTTTCGAAGATCACAACCATGTTGCAGGCGGTGATGCCACTCAACATCCCGAGTTCGCTATCGCACGCTGGGCGGCCGAGAACATGACGCCTGCAGCAAGGGCTGCCGCTACGGTATACACCTCGGGCGAGCATTGCCCCATGTGTGCGGCAGCTCACGGCTGGGTAGGACTGGGACGTATCGTCTACGCCAGCTCCTCACAGCAGTTGGGTGAGTGGCTGGCAGCAATGGGAGTGGCCACCGGACCAGTGGTACCACTGCCCATTACCCATATCGTGCCGGGGGCCGAGGTCGAAGGCCCTGCACTGGAGCTCGCCGAGCAAGTGCACGCATTGCACCGGCGGCTTCATACAGCTTCATGAGTGACAGAGTTCGGTTGTCATCAGGCGGTGGTGATGTCCAGCACGTCGCCAACTCGCAGCGTTGCACCGACGCCACTTTCAATGATGGCATTCTGGCCAAAGAAGGCACCTTTCCATCCGGGCTGGGTGTCCAGTTCCACCAGGCTGCGTAGCGGCTCCTTGACCGAAGGCGTCTCACCGCTGCGCTGATCAATGGTGATGATCTTGCAACGCTTGCAGGGTTTGCGAATACCCAGACGATAGCCCGGGCCGACAAGCGACTGCCAGTTGCGCTCGATAAAGGCCTGGTCAACACCGGACACAACCAGGTTGGGACGAAAACGTGTCATCGGTACTTCGCTCTCCCCCTTGCCGCGGAGATGACGGTTGAGCGCCTCCAACGATGTCTCGCTGGTGACCAGCAACGGGTAACCATCCGCGAATGCCGTGTGCACTGCTCCTGGCTCCCCTTCACGCAGATAGTCATGCTCGACCTCACGTCGCTGCTGTGGATCAAAGCGCACCAGACGCAGGCCACTGACACCCTGAGGCCCGAGGACGTCATTCAGCCACGCCATGGCATCAGCTCCCTCGTCCAGCGCCAGGCAGTCGGACCGCCAGACTCGAACCTCCCGTCGCTCTGCATTCGACGGCGGTGCCAGACGCACGTCAAGGCTAACTTCAAGGTCAGGCATACCGGGATAGGTCAGCGCCATGTGAGTGTCATTGAGTGACACGCCAATGGTCGCCAGGGCTGGAACTTCGCGCTGGGTGACGAAACGGCCGTCGGCGTTGACCAGCATCCATTGCCGATCATGGACAAGGCCCCGCTCGCCCAGTTCAGCGCTGGTCAAACGTATTCCCTTCAATGACTTGACGGGATAACAATTCAGTTCGGTAATCGTCAATTCGCACCTCCACGAGCGGCACCCACAGCCAACTCGACGGCACGCCGAGCGTGGATGGTGGTGGTATCATAAAGCGGTGTCACAGTGTGCTCGGCAGATACCAGCAAGGCAATCTCGGTACAACCGAGGATAACCGCCTGGGCTCCATTTTCACGCAGCCTCTCGATCATCTCCAACACCTCGGTGCGCGATGATTCCTTGATCTCACCGTGGCAGAGCTCCTCATAGATGATTCGATGCAGGCTCTCACGCGCAGGTGTATCCGGAACCTGCACGCCTAACCCGTAGCTCTCGAGGCGCTCGCGATAGAACGGTTGCTCCATGGTGAATGAGGTTCCCAACAAACCAACGCGCTGGATACCATCCTCGATCAATGCATCAGCCGTGGCATCGGCAATGTGCAATAGAGGAATTTCCACGGCCTTCTCGATATGACGGGCCACCTTGTGCATGGTGTTGGTACACAACACCAGTAACTCGGCCCCACCATCCTCGACCTGGCGTGCCGCATTTCCCAACATATCCCCTGCGTCGGCCCAGCGTCCCTGATGCTGAAGACTTTCCACCTCAGCAAAATCGACACTGACCAATACGACTTTGGCGGAATGAAGCCCACCCATGATCCGACCAACCTCACGGTTGATGACCTGGTAGTAGCTCACCGTGGACTCCCAACTCATACCACCCAGCAATCCAATTGTTTTCATGGCTCCCTCCCGGGCGTGCCTCACTACTGCGGTCGGCGAAACACTACCTCAGCATCGTAATTATCGATCTCAGGCTCGATGGCCCCTGCTTAACCAGCATACCCCAGGCTCCAGACGATTACGGTAGTCAGTGCCGAAAGCAGCTATGCCAAATTGCAAAACCCTCTTACATTAGTTGCGATGGATCGTTGTGGAAGAAGGTCTCTCCGGAGCGTTTGCCGAAGACTCATCCACCCGTCACTGAACCACTCGTCACTGAACCACTCGTCACTGAACCACTATGGATAGCCGCCATGTCGACCACGGATACCCTCAAACTCCTGCTGTTGTCGACACTCTGGGGCATGTCGTTCATTTTCATGCGCGTAGCATCACCGGAGTTCGGAGCGATACCGCTGGTCATGATTCGCATGGGAGTCGGCGCTCTGCTGCTGTTGCCACTGCTGATGTCGCTTCGCTATCTCCGCCTGGTGCGGGAAAATCTCGGCAAACTGGCGTTGCTGGGTTTCATCAACCATGTGATTCCCTTCACGCTGCTCGCTCTCGCCACCCTGCAACTGGAAGCCGGTTTCACTTCTCTGATCAACGCCACCACACCAATCTTTACCGCGCTGATCGGTGCCCTGTGGTTCGCCACTCCGATCCAGAAACGGCAGTACATTGGTCTCGCGGTGGCCTTCCTCGGTATCTATGTGCTGTCCGGAAACCGACTCAACTTCGAAATCGGTGGCGACGGCTGGTTTATCCTCGCCACCCTTGGCGCCACCTTCTGTTACGGCATTGCCGGCAACTACTCCAAGACACGGCTGAGCCACCTGCCTGTGCGGGTGCTGGCCGCGGGCAGTTGCAGTATGTCGGGACTGATGTTGTTGATACCGGGATTGATGATGTGGCCGGATGCGCCGATCAGTGGTGCGGCCTGGGGCAGTGCTCTGGCCATGGCGGTGTTCTCCACCACGGTTGCCTTCCTGCTGTTCTTCAGCCTGTTGGCCAGCGCCGGAGCCACGGCGGCCTCCACCGTGACCTTTCTGGTGCCGGTCAGCGCCCTGCTGTGGGGATATCTGCTACTCGACGAGGTGCTGACCCTACGTATCCTGCTCGGCATGGCGATCACACTAGGCGGTACCGCCGTAGCCACCGGTATGCTGCCGCAATGGCGGCGCGATCAGTCGAAGCAGTGCTCTACGAAGTGATCAGATGGCGAGCTACGAGCTTCAGGCCGTAAGCTCCAGGCCGTCCAGCGCCTTCTGCATGCCTAACACCCAGCCTCCGGGCGTGGGGTCACGGCGCAGCTGCTGGTAGCCATGTCGCAGGTACAACGCTTCGGCACGACTACCCGACAATACCCGCAGACGAATATAGCGACACCCAAGACGCAGAGCTTCCAGCTCTACAAGCGCTAACGCCTGCTGACCGACACCGCGCCCTTGCCGGTCAGAATAGACATGCAGCTCACGCAGATAGAGCACTTGCGCGTCGATATTCCATGCCATCAGCCCGAGGCGCTGGCCCACGCTTTCCTGCTCGACACTTTCCAGCCACCGCCAGCACCATTGCTGCCAGCGACTGTGGAAGCCTTCTGCATCCCACTCAAGCCCATGGCGACGATAATCAGCGGCCATGTTGTCGCGCACCAGACATTGCGCGCGTTCAGCCTCATGGCAAGGAGCCAGCCGCAACGACGACATGGGAGCCTCCTGGCGAAGTGAAGCAGATCGAGCGGTGCAGCACTCTCTGCCCAAAGCTCGCCGTTGCGGGGTTCACTTACAGCCTATAGCTTACAGCTCACAACTCGAGCTGCTCGTAGCTCGTAGCTCGTAGCTCGTAGCTCACCGAAAATCGGGCTTACGCTTCTCGACAAAGGCACTCATGCCCTCACTCTGCTCCTCTCCAGCAAAACACAGCGCAAACAAGCTGGTCTCCAGTGCCAGAGCACTGTCCAGATCCTGATCCATTCCATCGTGAATGGCCTGCTTGGCGCTACGCACGGCACCGGGACCGTTACCGGTCAGCTGTTTGGTCAAGGTCTGGGCATACTCCTCCAGCGCCTGCTGGCTCATGACCTGGTTGACCAGGCCAATACGTAGCGCTTCCTGGGCATCGATCTTGCGCCCTGTCGTGCACAGATCCAGTGCCACGGCCGGACCGACTCGACGCGGGAGACGCTGTGTACCACCGAAGCCGGGAATCACACCAAGCAGCACCTCGGGTTGCCCGAATACCGCGTTGTCACTCGCGACTGCCCAATCACAAGCCAATGCCAACTCACAACCACCGCCAAGGCAGAAACCATTGACCAGTGCCACCACCGGCACCGGCAACGACTCCAGGCGCTTGATGGTACGCAGCGCCTGTCCAGCGAAATCACGCGCCTGTTGCGCAGACTTGTCACGCATCTCGGCAATATCAGCCCCGGCGACAAAGGACTTTTCACCGGCGCCGGTAATCAGTACCGCACGCAGATCACTGCGCCCTTCCAGTTCGACCAGGACCTGCTCCAGGGCCTCGATCACTGCGCTGTTGAGCGCGTTGAGTGAATTGGGGCGATTGATGGTCAGGCGAACGACGCCGCCGTTATCCTGCACTTCAACCAGTGACTCGCTCATCTCATTTCCTCGTGACAAAAGGTCTCTGCGACAACCGGTATGTCATCGCCATGCTCCAACCCTAACGAACGCTTGGTAGGTCAACAAGCCATACTTCCGGCCAGGGCCAACAGACACTCTTCCTTCATGGCATAACCACGCTGACACGGATGTGATGAACGCTGGCCCCTGTGTTCGTATCAGCCCGAACGTGCCTGATCGCGCAGCACGAACTTCTGGATCTTGCCGGTGGAGGTCTTCGGCAGTTCGCTGAACACCACGCGCCGCGGAACCTTGAAGCCTGCCAGTTTCTCCCGGCAATGGGCGATGATGTCGGCCTCACTGACCTCGGCACCAGATTTGAGTTTGACGAAGGCACATGGGCTTTCGCCCCACTTCTCGTCTGGCTGGGCAACCACCGCCGCCTCCTCGACGGCAGGATGACTGTAGAGCGCATCCTCGACTTCAATGGTCGAGATATTCTCACCACCGGAAATGATGATGTCCTTGGAGCGATCCTTGATCTCGATATAACCATCCGCATGCCAGACCGCGAGATCTCCGGTGTGGTACCAGCCTCCCTCCAACGCCTCGCGGGTCGCCTGCTCGTTCTTCAGGTAGCCCTTCATGGTGTTGTTGCCACGCATCAACACTTCACCGATGGTTTTTCCATCGCGAGCGACAGGCTCCATCGTCACCGGATCGGCAACGCACAGCGCTTCCATCAGGTGTCCCCGCACGCCCTGACGCGCCTTGATTCTTGCTCGCTGCTCCAATGGCAGCTCATTCCATGCCTCACGCCAGGCACAGACGGTGACCGGACCATAGACTTCTGTCAGGCCATAGACGTGGGTGACTTCGATACCCAGCTCCTCGACTCCGGCGATCACTGCAGCCGGAGGTGCGGCTCCCGCAGTGGTTGCCTTGACCGGATGATCGATCGCCTGACGTTGCGAAGGATCGAGATTGACCAACCCATTGAGAACGATGGGTGCGCCGCTGAAGTGGCTGACCTTCTCGCTGGCAATCAACTGCATGACACGCTGCGGCTCGACCTTGCGCAGACAGATATTGACGCCAGTACAGGCGGCAATACTCCATGGGAAACACCAGCCATTGCAGTGGAACATCGGCAACGTCCACAGGTATACCGGGTGATGCGGCATATCCCATTCGAGGATATTGCTCAACGCATTGAGGTAGGCACCGCGATGGTGATAGACCACGCCCTTGGGCTTGCCCGTGGTTCCGGAGGTGTAATTCAGCGAAATCGCATCCCACTCGTCGTCCGGTAGTTGATAGGGATAGTTCGCATCGCCTTCGGCCAACAGCGCCTCATACTCGATCTCGCCCAGCCGCTCGCCATCGGGCAGGAACTGCTCATCGGCCACATCAATGATCAATGGCGGCTCCGCCAGCTCGCTCACTGCGTCGCGAATCACCCCGACGAACTCAGGATCGACAAGCACCGCCCGCGCCTCAGCGTGCTCAAGCATATAGGCGATGGCCGCCGCATCGAGACGAATATTCAGCGTATTGAGCACGCAACCTGCAAGCGGCACACCAAAGTGAGCCTCGAACATAGCCGGCACGTTGGGCAGCATTGCGGCAACAGTATCGCCCTTGCCCAAACCGCGTTTTTCCAGAGCCGAGGCGAGCTGACGGCAGCGCCGCCAGGTCGTGGCCCAGTCGCGTCGGATATCGCCATGGACTACGGCAGGAAAGTCGGGGTAGACACTGGCGCTGCGCTCGATAAAGGTAAGTGGCGACAGCGCCACATGGTTGGCGGGCGTGCGCGGCATGCCCTGTTCGAAGGCCGAAAGACTCATGGCGTCAGTATCTCCTTGTCGTTGTGCTTGTCGTGGGCCCCATGCTCTGTCCGAAAGAATAGCTGGTCAGGAGTGGTTCACCGTCGCAGACAGTCAATCAAGATGGCGGCTACAGGCGAGAGGTGTCGAGTGCCAACAGAGAGTCGAAACCCGCTTCCATGACCTGTCGCTGAGCTCTTCCTACCGGCAGCCAGTGGTGAATAGCGAAATCCGCCAGCAAGAGCTTGTGGCGCAGATAATCGTCGTCTGCCCCGGCCTCGAGTGCCGACCATGCCTTCAGCGCACTGAGTCCCATCTGCCAGGCACAGAGAACATGACCGGTCAGCGCCAGCAACGGCGTTGCATAGGCCTGTACCGCATCGGCTCCCGTCTCCGTATCCGCGCCCTCTTCCAGTACGCGCGCCACACAGGCCTCAAGGTCGTCGACGCCCGCTCCCAGAGCCTTGCCGTGGCCTGCCAGAGCGGAGTGAGCGGCGAGCTGCTCGGCGACTCCACGCACCTCCTCAATGAGTCTGGTCAAGGCTGTTCCGCTATCGCGCTGCAACTTGCGGCCTGCCAGGTCCAGCGCCTGGATGCCATTGGTGCCCTCATAGATGGCTGCAATACGCACATCACGCAATAGCTGCGCCGCACCGGTCTCTTCGATATAGCCCATGCCGCCGTGAACCTGGACGCCCAGTGAGGTGATGTCGATTGCTTGATCAGTAGAGAACCCCTTGACCACCGGAATCAACACATCGGCTCGCGCCTGAGCCGCCTCGCGCCGCTCGGCATCCTCGTGATGACGTGCCACATCCAGTTCCGCCGCACAGTTCATTGCCAGCGCCCGCAAGGCATCGGTACGCGCGCGCATCGACAGCAGCATGCGACGGACATCGAGATGCTGGTCAATGCTGCAGGCATCACCACCACGCGCTGGCGGTGTGCGACCCTGACTGCGATCAGCGGCGTAACTGGCAGCATGCTGGCAGGCGCGCTCTGCGACGCCGATCGCCTGGATACCAACCTTGTGGCGCGCCTCGTTCATCATGGTGAACATATGATTGAGACCACGTCCCGCTTCACCGACCAGATAGCCGATGGCACCGTCCTGCTCACCGAAACTCAGGGTGCAGGTCGGGCTACCGTGGATACCCATCTTGTGCTCGATGGAGGCGCAGACCACATCATTACGCTGCCCCAGCGAACCGTCATCATTGACCAGCAACTTCGGTACCAGGAATAACGAGATACCCTTGTTGCCATCGGGAGCATCCGGGGTGCGCGCCAATACCAGATGAATGATGTTCTCAGCGGCGGAGTGATCGCCCCAGGTAATGAATATCTTCTGACCGAATAACCGGAAATGATCACCTTCCGGTACCGCGCGAGTCCGCACCTTTGAAAGGTCCGAACCGGCCTGGGGCTCGGTCAGGTTCATGGTGCCGGTCCAGCGCCCTTCTACCAGACTGGGGAGGTAACGCTGCTTCTGCTCTTCGCTACCATGATGGATCAGTGCTTCGATAGCGCCTGCCGTCAACATCGGGCATAAACCCAACGCCATATTGGCGCCATGCAACATTTCCTGTACCGCGCTGGCCACCACCTCAGGCAGGCCCTGCCCGCCCAGCTCCTCGGATACGCCAATACCGTTCCACCCCCCTTCTGCGTAAGCCTGATACGCCTCAGCAAAGCCATCAGGCAACGCCACGCTACCATCCTCACGGCGCTGGCAACCCTGACGGTCGCCACTGGCATTGAGCGGCGCCCAGATATCTCCGGCCAACTTCGCTGCCTCATCCAATACGGCCTCGAGCAGATCAGCACTGAGCTCGTTGAACGGTGGCAACGACAGCGCCCCGTGTTCAAGCAGGTGATCAAGGTTGAAGGCGATATCGCGAACCGGAGCAGAATAGGATGGCATGGGTACTCCCCGTAAAAGCGCCGCTTGTGAAAACGGCGCTTGTTGAATAGCGTTTTGTGAAAACAATACTTGCGATAGTAGTTTCCCTGGCCTCTGACCTCAATGCCCCCAAGGTCGCAGTCCTTGATCAGGTCTCATAACGCAGCGCGCCCCTACCGTGGCTACGGAGGGGCGCAAGGGAAAGGTCAGACTGTTCATGACTCAGCGGTGCGGTGAACTCGAATCGTCACCCTTGCGAGGCTCATCACTTGGCGAAGCATCCTCTGCCGAAACCGTTGTCTGCTCCCCGTCACGCCTGTTCGTGCCTTCACTCTCCGCCACTGCATCACTCTCGGTGGATATGTCCGGGTCTACGGACGTATCGAGCATGGTCTCCAGCACACCACCGTGGAAGCCATCGTCATCATAATAGGCGACGTACTGGTTCTCCTCACTCGGCGGTCCGACCAATGGCTCCGCCACTTCGACATCGGGCAGCACATCAGACAGGTCTTCCATATGCTCGTGCTCGCGAGCACCCAGCACCCACTCGTCGGTCACCGCAAGTTCAGCCCCCACTGCGGTATGCGTCGTCGAGGGCGAGAACGGCGCTACCGGCATCGGCGCCGGACGCATCAGACGACGCCAGATAAAGAATACCGCCAGCGCGACTCCCAGCCCCCCAAAGGCACCAAATAGAGCGGCATCGCCCATCGAGGCCATCAGCGGACTAACCGCGGAAGGGCTGATGGCAGAACCGATGGCGCTGGTCAGCAGAAGTCCCTGACTCATAGGCACCAAAGCCCCCGCTGGCGCGCGATCAGCAGAATGGCCAACGGACACGGGATACAACGAAAAGACGCAGCCCCCCAGCAGGAACAACGCAACCGCCACGCCTGACGGAGGCAACGGCACCAGCAGCACAATGGTCGACACCAGCGCGGTAAAGACCCCGATCAATATCAACACAAACTGACGGTCATGACGGTCCGACCAGCGCCCAACAGGATATTGCAACAGCATGGCACCAAGCACGGTGATCGCCATGAACTGGCCGACGCCAGCCACATCATATCCACTGCGCTGTAGATACAACGGCAACATGGTATAGACCGCAGCCGCCAGCATCCCTGACCCCAGGGCGCCAACGACTCCGGTAGGGGTCAGCGTAATCAGGCGAAACGGCGAGAGCGGTTCGGCCTTTTCGAGCAGAGGAGTAACACGCGGAATCATGGCCATGGGCAGTACCGACAACGAGGCCAGAATACCGACAACCATGAAAGGTGCTGCTGGCCCCATGTGCTGGACAACGCCCAACAACAATTGCCCAAGCACGCCAGAACCATAGAGGGCGATCATGTACAGGGCCAGCAATCGCCCGCGTACCCTGGAGTCTCCAGATGCCAGCAACCAGCTTTCGATGACGAGATACACCCCCACCGTGGCCCAGCCTCCGATCAGGCGCAACACAAACCAGGCAATGGGGTCATGGATCAGTCCCTGCAACAGTACGGTCACTGCGACCAGCGACGCGAAGCTACCGTAGGCACGAATATGGCCGATCGACAGCAACAAACGGTCGTTGAACATCGAACCTATGGCGAGGCCAATGAAATAAGCCGAGGATACCCAGCCCACCACCACCTGGGACTCACCGAATGCGTCGAGACTGATGGATACCAGACTGGTCAGGTATCCATTACCGATGCCGAGAATGAACAGCCCCAGCAGGGGGCCGATGGCCATGGCCAGGAGTTGAGGAGACATCAGGGCCTCTCTGATGCGGTGGGGATGACCTGCCCATCGAAAGGCACGGATATATTCTGGCGGCAATATACGCGCGTTCCGCGGTCTGTCAATCGCTTTATGTCAGTGCTGAATCCACCCTTCCGAGCCAACTCGGAACGCCCCTGGATCCGACTCAGAGCAACTTCTGAAAAAGCGCGACCTCACGCCCCGACAACGTCAGGCTCAGGCCATGCTGGCGGGCAAACCAGCTCAGACATGCATCACTGTAGAACACCACATGCGTGGGGTCTCGAATATAGTGCCAGTTGGCGAAGTCATCAGGCACACGCATGGTCATCAGCCCTAGCCAACCGCCGGGTTTCAGTTGAGAAACCAGTCGCCCAAGGGTCTCGCCGGGGGTAAACAAGTGCTCGGCAACCTCGGTGGCAGTAATGAAATCGTATTCCCGCAGCAACGCTTCGGGATTGGGATGAAAGAAGGGGTCATGAATGTCCATCGTAAACCCGGCCTCCTCGAACATCAGTGACAGGGTGGGACCTGGGCCAGAGCCGAAGTCCAGCCCCCGCGCCCCGGGAGTCAGATGCTTGCTCAGAGGCACCATCAAGCGTGCGAGGAACGCTCGGTAGCCGGGATCATCAGGACGGTTCTCGTGCTGATCATAGATGGCCTTCTCTGCCGCCGGGTCGAGACGCATTTCCGGCGCTGCTGCCACCAGATCACAACGATCGCAACGGAAAAATTCACGTTTGCCGTCATGGTGAAAGAACCGACTCGTACCACTGCTCGAACATAGTGGACAGATCGGCGTCGTGTCTCGAAGGGTCATCATGTTGTAGAGCCATCATGCGTCGTTGGTGCACAACACGATACCAGCGGCTCGTGGTGGCTCCCACAGGAACTCGCCACAACATCACCACAACATCACCACATCAAGTCAGCACCGGTGCAGACCCAACGAGACAGCCACCGCCACATCGGCGTATTCTCTTTGACTGAAAACCCGTTACGGAGAATGGCATGCTGTCAGGCCTCGATCATCTGGTCATTACCGTGACCGACATTTCTCGCGCCGTGGACTTCTATACCCGTGTCCTGGGCCTCGATGTGCGCTATCGCGATCGCGAGCGCGTCGATCTCATTCTGGGCGATATGGCTCTGAGACTGCATTGGACGGCTACAGACATCACACCGCGCGCCGCAACGCCTACCCCCGGCAGCCTCGACATCTGCTTCAGAAGTCAGCTCCCGCTGGAGGAAGTGCGCCGCCACCTTGATGCCCTGGAGATCGATGTCGAGCTGGGGCCAGTACCTCGGCAAGGAGCAGTCGGCATGCTGGAATCTCTCTATCTGCGTGACCCGGATGGCAATCTGATCGAGATCAGTCGGCCACAGAAAACCTGCTGATTTCTTTTCGGCACAGTCACAGCGGCTGGAATCCTCATCCTGTCGAGGTATTATTGGCGCCCCTGAAGCTACTCATTCACTGCCCGGGGCGCATTCCAGCATGCCAAACACACTGCCCAACACCGCAGGCACGCTGCTCGACACCTCGGTTGTCCTCGTACCTCGGGCAAAACAGGTCCGTCACCATAGGGAAATGTCATGAGCGGTAACGAACTGAAACCCCATGAACCTCAGGTAGAGCCTCGGGAACCGGATCCCGACGAAGCGCCTGTTGATACCACCATGGCCCTGGTGAGCTATGGCCTACTGCTGGCACAGCCATTCACTGCCTTCACCGCTCTCATCAGCGTAGTAATCGCCTACATCTATCGCGGCAAGGGCCCCGCCTGGTTGGATGACCACTACCGCTACCAGATTCGTACCTTCTGGATCGGGCTGCTGTATGGCTTCATCTCCTCGGTGCTGGTGCTGGTAGTGATCGGCGCACCACTCCTGGTGGCGGTAGTCGTGTGGCTGATCATTCGCTGTATCAAGGGCTTCAAGGCACTCCAGGAGCGCCGCTCTCCCGATAACCTGGAAAGCTGGCTGATCTGACCATGACAATATCTCCCTTCCAGCGCTGCCAGGCCTGGGCGGTCGCTCGTCTCTGGCAGCTGCTGTCCCACGCATCGCCTGCCCGGCTCTGGTTGTTCAGCAAGTTGTTGGTGGCCTCAATCAGCCCACTGCTCAAGCGGGAGCGCGCCGTCACTCGCGTCAACCTGGAAGTGGTCTACCCCGACCTGTCATCCCGGGAACGCGCCGCCCTGGCGCGAGACAGCTTGCGCCATTCCACGGCAACCATGCTCGAGTTGGGCTTTGCCTGGCAGGGTGATGAAGACAAGGTGGCAGCAAGTATTGTGGAAGTTCATGGTCAGGAACTGCTGGAAGACGCCCGTCAGTCCGGCCAGGGTGCGATCGTGCTCGCACCGCACTTCGGAAACTGGGAAGTGCTCAATTTCTGGCTGTCCAGACACTTTCCCTTCACGGCCATGTACGAGCCACCCAAGCTTGCCCCGCTCGACCCCATCATTCGTGCAGGACGTGAGCGCTGTGGTGCCAGTCTGGTGCCGACCAACCCTCGCGGCGTGGCGGCTCTGCTCAAGGCACTCAAGCGCGGCGAAGCGGTAGGTATTCTGCCGGATCAAGAGCCGGACTGGGGCAGTGGCGTCTTTGCCCCCTTCTTCGGTCGCCCTGCCTATACCGCGACCTTGTTGCCCAAGCTGGTGGCGCGTACCAGTGCCCGAGTCGTCACAGGTGTGGCGCTACGGCGGCCGGGACGCGGTTATGCACTGCACTTCCTCGCCGCCGATGAGCGCGTCTATTCCAGCGACGAAGTCACTTCATGCAGCGGCGTGAATGCCAGCGTCGAAGCCGCCATCGCCCTGGAACCGGCACAGTATCAGTGGGAATATAAACGCTACTCCAAGACTCTTCAGGAACAGCGCGAGGATCCGGATTTTCGCCGCCACCGGCTGTACAGCAAAAGGAACCTGCACGGATGAGTACCAGTCCCGCCGCCGACAACCGTGTTCCTCAGGTGCTCTATGCGCTCTATATGCTGGGTCTGGTCAGTGGGTTCATCACCACCCTGATCGGGCTGCTCGCCGCGTATATCTATCGCCGTGATGCTGCGCCCTTTCTCGCTGAGCACTACCGCTTCCTCATTCGCACCTTCTGGATTGGTGTCGCTTACAGCATCGCTGCCGCGGTTCTCAGTTTCACGATCATCGGCCTGGCGATCCCCGCCGTGGTATTGCCCATCTGGCTGGTGATTCGCTGTATCGTCGGCTGGCACGCGGTCCATCGCAACCTCCCCCCGACACGTCCCGATAGCTGGCTATGGTAGCCACCAGGTCCGCAACCGCTTTCTGATATCACCTTTCCTTACAATAATGTCTCCAAAATACGACATTGAACCCTGGGAAAGGTTGCCGCTCGAAAGTTGAATGAAGCCAATCGTTATTGCATATATCTTTACGACGAATAGGCTAGAACCAATAGCGACGTCCGCCTCGCTGCCGACACGACCTCCATATCGTGTAGCGGCGGTTCGGTGTGAGACGTTCGCAGCCCGTGAATGCAAGGAGTGCACCCCGATGAGATTGCTACGCCGTCTGGCGTTGGCCATGTTTGTTCTAGGAAGCAGTACGCCAGTACTGGCAACCACCCCTGCCGCACTGTTCGACCAGGTAACGGAGCAGGCACGTGACCTGGCAAACGAAGAGTGGCAAGCGCCCAATACTGATATGCCCAGTGAATTGAGCGATATGGACTATGACCAATATCGACAGATTCGCTATCGTGACGATCAGGCGCTATGGGGTGACAGTGGCCTGTTTCAGGTTGAGCTGTTCCATCCGGGCTTCCTCTATCACCAACCTGTAGCCATCAATGTG
Organism: Halomonas huangheensis; assembly: GCF_001431725.1. Taxonomy (NCBI): domain Bacteria; kingdom Pseudomonadati; phylum Pseudomonadota; class Gammaproteobacteria; order Oceanospirillales; family Halomonadaceae; genus Halomonas; species Halomonas huangheensis. Next base: position 3,077,141 of record NZ_CP013106.1, read on the forward strand.
CTGGAGAACGAAGCCGTTCGTGAGATTGCCTTCGACAGCCAACGCTTTCGCTATGACGACGACGCTGCTCCGCTCGAGAAACTCGATCTTTCCGACCTCGGCTATGCCGGTTTCCGTCTGCACTTTCCTCTGAACGAGACAGACTATCGCGATGAGTTCGCGGTATTTCTCGGTGCATCCTATTTCCGACTGGTAGGACGCAACCAGGGGTACGGACTCTCTGCACGCGGACTGGCCATCGATACCGCCGCGCCGGAAGGCGAGGAATTCCCTTACTTCCGGGAATTCTGGCTGGTGCGCCCTGCCGAGAATGCCAATCACATGACGGTATTTGCACTGCTCGACAGCGAGTCGGTGACAGGTGCCTATCGCTTTGACATTACTCCCGGCAAGCGTACCGAAATCGTCACCGAGGCTCGCCTGTTTGCCCGACAGGATGTCGGCAAGCTCGGCATTGCTCCCTTGACCAGTATGTTCATGCACGGCGAGATGCAACGCCGCGACACGGATGACTACCGTCCTCGCGTCCACGACTCCAGTGGTCTACTGATGGCGACCAGCCGTGGAGAGTGGACCTGGCGGGTACTGTCCAACCCACAGCGTCTCCAGCTCTCCAGCCTGCAGGACACCTCACCCAAAGGCTTCGGCCTGGTGCAGCGTCCCAATGACTTCAGTGCCTACATGGATATGGAAGCCCGCTATGACCAACGCCCGAGCCAATGGGTCGAGCCGCTGGACGAGTGGGGAGAAGGGCGCGTAGAGCTGGTCGAGATCCCGACCAACAATGAGTTCAATGACAACATCACTGCCTATTGGGTCCCTGCCACACCGCTGAAGGCCGGCGAATCGCGGACGTTCCGCTACCGCACCTTCACCTTCGGTGAACCGATCAACGAGCCACTGGCCCGTGTCGTACGTTCCCGTCAGGGCTGGGGGGGATTTCCGGGACAGAGCGACCCGCCCGCCCGCAGCCTCCGCCACTTCGTGGTCGACTTCCGTGGTGGTGAGCTGGATGGCCTGGATCCCAGCCAGCCAGTGGCCATGACTCTGACCTCTACCAGTGGTGAAGTCCTTGAGCAGAAGGTTCAGCAACTTCCCGATGGAGAGACCTGGCGTGCCAGCTTCGAGCTGCAACCCGAAGATGGCAAGCCGGCGGATATGCGCCTGACACTGGATCTCCACGGACAGCACCTGACCGAGACCTGGAACGCCATCTGGAACCCCAATGAAAGCTGACATCAACCATCAAGCCGCGCCCTGGCCACGACTGCGTCGTCTGGTCGTGGGCCTGGCGATCGCGGCGACCAGCATACTGGGGGTGTGGACCATGTTCCGCATCCTGCATGTCGAAGGCATCACGCCGCTTGAGCTGACCATCCTGGTACTGTTCGCGATCACCTTCAGTTGGATCACGATGGCCTTCTGGAGTGCCGTAATAGGCTTCGTGCTCAACCTGCTTGGTCTGGATCCACTGTCGTTGCGCCGCCGTCCACAGGGTCCCATGCGGCCAGTAGACTCGGAGTCTCGTACAGCGCTGGTAATGCCGATACATAACGAAGACGTGGCTCGTGTGGCCGCCGGACTCGAAGCCACCTGCCGCGACCTGCCCCGCGCAACTCCCGGTATGCAGATCGAAGCCTTCGTGCTCAGTGACAGCACCGACAGTGACATCGTTGCCCAGGAAAAGGCAGCTTTCGCCGAGCTGCAGCAACGCCTCGCGGACCATTGCCGAGTGCACTATCGCCACCGCAACAGCAATCAGGGTCGCAAGGCCGGTAATCTCGGTGATTTCTGCGAGCGTTGGGGCGCCCATTATGACTTCATGCTGGTACTGGATGCCGACAGCCTGATGAGTGGCGACTGCATCATCGAGTTGATCGACGAGATGATGGCCAATCCGCGTCTCGGGCTGTTGCAGACCGTGCCGATTCCGGTCCGTCAGCATAGCCTGTTCGGCCGCGCCAACCAGTTTGCCGCCTCGCTGTATTCTCCTATGCTCGCCACAGGGCTGAGCTTCTGGCACACCACGGCGGCCAACTATTTCGGGCACAACGCCATCATTCGTGTGGAAGCCTTCACCAACCATTGCGGTCTGCCAGAGCTGACCGGCAAGCCACCGCTGGGTGGCGATATTCTCAGCCATGACTTCGTCGAGGCGGCGCTGCTGCGCCGTGCCGGCTGGCAGGTGCGGATGCGCACTGACCTGCGCGGCAGCTACGAGGAAATGCCCAGCCATGTGCTTGATTACGCGAAGCGTGACCGTCGCTGGGTTCAGGGCAATCTACAGCACCTGCGTCTACTGCACGGCCATGGCCTGCACTTTCTCAGCCGACTGCACTTCTTCTGTGGCGCGCTGGCTTATCTATCCTCACTGGTATGGCTGTCGATCCTGGTCATCAGCACCATCGATGCCCTGATTCGAGCACTGGTGCCGCCCAACTTCTTCACCTCCAGTTCCCAGTTGTTTCCCAACTGGCCGATAGCACCACCCAACCTGATCATGCCCTTGCTGATCGGTACTCTGGCGATGCTGCTGATGCCCAAGGTACTCGGGCTGATCCTTGGCTTGATTCGTGAGCCACAAGCCTATGGTGGCCGCTTCAAACTGTTCATCAGTATGTTGCTGGAAAGCTCGTTCGCCATGCTGATCGCACCGATGATGATGGTCTTCCATAGCCGCTTCGTTCTCCAGGTGCTGACCGGCCGTACCGTAGCCTGGGACTCTCAGTCTCGAGAGGGACGTGCTCTACCCTGGCGGGAGGTCTGGCGACACAGCTGGTTGTGGGCCTTGATTGGCGCTGTCTGGGCACTCGCCACCTGGCGTTACACGCCGCAATTCTTCCTGTGGCTGACGCCGGTCTGGCTGGGTCTGGTGCTTGCCGCTCCGCTGATACGCTGGAGCAGCAGCCTTACCATTGGTCGACGCCTGGCCCGCGCAGGCTTGTTGAAGGTGCCGGAAGAGACCCAGCCTCCAGCGGTGGTGGCAGAACTCGACATTACCGAACTGCCTGCTCCGGGTGCAGAACCCGCAACGCCACCCGAAGAAGTGCCACATGAAATGCCGGTACAGTCCTTTAGCCGGCCCAACGGCACCGATGTTCCGGCCTGGTATGAGGAACGGCGCCGGATGCGTGCCAACAAGCCCCACTCCATGAAACCCTGAAACCCGACGCAACCGGGTATCCGCTGGCAGGGGAGAGACGTCCCCCTGCCGAGCCAACCTCCCTTCTGGCCCATTTGTGCACGCAATGGGCTTTTATCTGCCGATACTCAGGTGCTATGCTGCCCTCGACACGCTTGACGGGGTGCCGGTCAATCCGGCTGAGATGGCGCAGGTCATTCGGCATGTAGATCAATATCCTGCATGGCTGAATGCTCGCAGCGCTGGTCCCGTGGAACCTGATCCGGTTGATACCGGCGTAGGGAATCGAGCGGTGGCTGGCGCTGGTCGTATTCCCTCTGCGCTGCCCTCCTCCTTCTCTCGAACGCCCTCTCCGGATCATTGATACCGGAGGACATATGGGTTATCGCTTCAACGACCTGGTCGATGCCTGCCACGATGAGTGGACGGCCTACATCGAGCATGATTTCGTGACTCAATTGGGCCGCGGAAGCCTGTCGCAAGACAGTTTTCGCCACTACCTGAAGCAGGATTATCTGTTCCTGATCCAGTTCTCTCGCGCCTATGCGCTGGCGGCCTACAAGAGCCACTCGCTCGACGAGTTGCGCAGTGCCTTCGAAGGTTTGAAGATCATTCTCGACACCGAGATGCAGCTGCATCTCGATTACTGCGCCGAGTGGGGGATCACACAACACCAACTGGAAAACCTCCCCGAAGCCAGAGCCACCCTCGCCTATACCCGCTATGTGCTGGACGCCGGAGCCCGTGGCGACCTACTCGACCTGCGTGTCGCGCTGGCCCCGTGCATGATCGGCTACGCCGATATCGCTCTGTGGCTGAACGAACAGGACTTCACCCAGCGCGGCAATGCCAACCCCTTCGACGCCTGGATCGCCATGTATCTGAGCGAGGAGTTCCAACAGGCCGCTCATCACGAACGAGTCTGGCTGGATGAGCAACTCCGCCAACTCCCCGACGCCCATTTCCAGCGCCTGGCGCTGCTGTTTCGCGACGCCACACGCCTGGAGCGCGACTTCTGGCAGATGGGGCTCGACCTCAGCGACTGAGAATGTTTCAGCACCGAGCGACGAGCCGCGGGCTTCTGGCTCTTACCTCTTCGCTCTTACCTCTTGACTCTTGATACATACAACCATAACGAATGAGGAGAACGCCCCATGACCCGTACCCACCACTTCCTGGCCGAGACCGCCAGTGTCGATGAAGCCGCGATCAAACCCTTGCCGGGGTCACGCAAGGTGCATGTCGAGGGCTCACGTCCCGACATTCGCGTGCCGTTTCGAGAGATCAGTCTGTCGCCGACCAAAACCTCGGGAGAGGATGAGCAGAATCCGCCGTTACTGGTCTACGACACATCGGGTCCCTACACCGACCCGGAAATCAGTGTCGACCTGCGCAAGGGGCTGCCGGAGCTGCGGCGAACCTGGATCGACGAGCGTGACGATTGTGAATGGTTGGACGGCCCGACCTCCGATTATGGCCGCCGCCGTGCCGCTGACCCCATGTTGGCCCAGTTGCGCTTCGACCTGACACGCACCCCTCGTCGCGCACGCCCCAATGCCGATGGCAGCGCCGGCAACGTCAGCCAGTTGCACTATGCTCGTCGCGGGATCGTCACTCCTGAGATGGAGTACATTGCGATTCGCGAGAATCAGCGCCGCCAGGCCCTCTCTTCAGAGTACCAGGGCAACTCAGAGGTCGAGCGCATTCTCGGTCAACAGCACCCTGGCCAGGGTTTCGGAGCGCGGATTCCCGAGGAAATCACCGCAGAATTCGTACGTCAGGAAGTGGCGGCGGGGCGTGCCATCATTCCCTGCAACATCAATCACCCGGAAACCGAGCCGATGATCATCGGTCGCAACTTCCTGGTGAAGATCAATGGCAACCTCGGCAACTCGGCGGTCACCTCTTCCATCGAGGAAGAGGTCGACAAGATGACCTGGGGCATCCGCTGGGGCGCCGATACCATCATGGATCTGTCCACTGGACAGAATATCCACGAAACCCGCGAATGGATCATCCGCAACTCACCGGTGCCGATTGGTACCGTGCCGATCTACCAGGCATTGGAGAAGGTCAAGGGCGTGGCCGAAAACCTGACCTGGGAAGTCTTCCGCGACACCCTGATCGAACAGGCGGAACAGGGCGTGGACTACTTCACCATCCATGCCGGAGTGCTGCTGCGGTATGTGCCGCTGACCGCCGAGCGGGTAACGGGCATCGTCTCACGGGGCGGTTCGATCATGGCCAAGTGGTGCCTCTACCACCATCAGGAAAACTTCCTTTACACCCATTTCGAGGACATTTGCGAAATCTGCAAGCAGTATGATGTGGCCTTCTCGCTGGGCGACGGACTGCGTCCCGGCGCGGTTGCCGATGCCAATGACGAGGCACAGATGGCAGAACTCAAGACGCTCGGCGAATTGACCCGTATCGCCTGGCGACACGATGTCCAGGTCATGGTCGAAGGACCAGGCCATGTTCCCATGCAGTTGATCAAGGAGAACATGGACAAGCAGCTCGAGTACTGCGACGAAGCGCCTTTCTATACGCTCGGCCCGCTGATCACCGATATCGCCCCCGGGTACGATCACATCACCTCGGGCATCGGAGCGGCGATGATCGGTTGGTACGGCTGCGCCATGCTGTGTTACGTCACGCCCAAGGAACATCTCGGGCTGCCCAACAAGGATGACGTCAAGACCGGCATCATCACCTACAAGATCGCCGCTCATGCCGCCGACCTGGGCAAGGGCCACCCCGCCGCGCAACGTCGTGACAATGCGTTGTCCAAGGCACGCTTCGAGTTCCGCTGGGAAGACCAGTTCAACCTCGGTCTCGATCCGGATACCGCCCGCGAATTCCACGATGAAACCCTGCCCAAGGATTCGGCCAAGGTCGCCCACTTCTGCTCGATGTGTGGTCCGAAATTCTGTTCGATGAAGATCAGTCAGGAAGTCCGCGACTATGCGCGAAACAAGGAACTGGGCAAGGAAGGACAGCAGACCGCCGATGCAGCGACGGTGGCCGCCGGTATGGAAGAACAGGCCCAGGCCTTCCGCGACCAGGGCGCCCAGTTGTATCGAGAAGTCTAGATTGTATCGCGACCTGTAGGTCGGATCACACAGCACAAGTGCTGACTGCAGCCAGCCCCGGGCCGGGCTGGCTGTCCCTCTTGGCCGTAACCCACCCATTAGACTTAAGTCCAGTAAAACAATACCTGTCGTTGATACACATCATTCGACTTTCACTCTCCCGCTGAACACCTGAATTTACCTCTCCAGATCAATCATCGACCCAGTGGGAGGTGATAGATTGCCCGCCAACCTCCCTGTTTTCAGTAGTCTCGACTACATTACCTGTCAGCTGCTGCTGTTCTGGAGATGGCATGAACGACTGCATACTGGTCATCAACTGCGGCTCGTCCTCAATCAAGTTTGCGCTGGTTCCACTACAGGCCGATCACCCGCGCCCTGGCGGTCTGGTCGAACGACTGGGGACCTCGGAGCCAGTGCTCAAGATCACCGATGAAAATGGTATCCGCCAGCAATTCGATCTGGCGGGTGCCGACCACCCCGCGGCCATGAAAGCGATTCTCGAGCATCTCGGCGAACGCCAGCCTATCGCTATTGGCCATCGAGTGGTCCACGGCGGAGAACGTTTCAAGAGCGCTACACTGATCGATGACGATGTCATCGATGGTATCCGCAAATGCACATCTCTGGCACCGCTGCACAACCCGGCCAACCTCGATGGTATTGAAGCGACTCGCCGTTTGTTTCCGGAATTGCCTCAGGTCGCGGTGTTCGACACGGCCTTCCATCAGACCATGCCCGAGCATGCCTACCGCTATGCCATTCCCACCGAGCTGTACCAGAAGCACGGCATTCGCCGCTATGGCTTCCACGGCAGCAGCCATGCCTATATCACCGAGCGCCTTGCCGAGCTGAGCGAGCGCGGCACTGGCGGTTGGGTGATCGCTCACCTCGGCAATGGCTGCTCCGCCACAGCGGTCTGGCAAGGACGGAGCATGGACACCAGCATGGGCATGACACCGCTGGAGGGACTGGTGATGGGAACCCGTAGCGGTGATGTCGATCCTGGGCTGCATCTGCATCTGGCCAACCAGTGCGGTTGGAGCGTGCAGCAGATCGACCAGATGCTCAACAAGCACAGCGGCTTGATGGGGGTGTCGGGGCTATCCCCAGACATGCGTGACCTCGAACAGGCCGCCGACAAAGGTCATGCCGGCGCCCGCCTGGCACTGGATGTATTCTGCTATCGCCTGGCGCGCACCCTGGCGGCGTTGTCCTGCGCCCTACCAAGGCTCGACGGTATCGCCTTCACCGGCGGCATCGGCGAGAACTCTCCGTTGGTGCGTGCTCGAGCATTGTCGATGATGAATGCGCTACGCCCGTGCCTGTCGGCTGCGGCCAACGAAAACCTGGCTCGCGGTAGTGAGGGTCGTATCGATCAGGCAAGGAATGACGATACTACCGAGGTCCGGCCCGAAATATGGGTCATCCCCACCGATGAGGAAGGCCATATAGCACGCGAGACCAGCGAGCTTGTGCAGACCCATGCCAACCACCCCGAGGCTCGGACATGAACACTGCTTCCCGTCCACGCACCCTGTTGCTGATCCCGGTCGATGAAGGCGTTGCACTGACATCCAGCGGGCTGGGCCTGATGCGTGGCATCGACTCGCTGGGCTTGCAGGGCGGCTTCCTGCAGCCGTTCTGCCAGACCACCACCGACGGCCAGGGCGAGCGTTCACGCATCCTGATCGCCAATACGCTGGGCATCGTCTCTCCCGTGCCAGTGGATCACGATACCCTCGATAAACTTCTCAACCGGGGCGATCGCGACACCCTGCTGGAAATGGCTGTTGAGCGCCATGCCCGGGTGGCCAGCCCTGGCCAGGGGGAGGAGCCGCCAGCTATCGTGGTGGTTGAAGGCCTCTGTCCCAGTTCCCAGTCAGCCTACGTATTCGAGCTCAACGTTCAGTTGGCCCAGGCACTGGATGCGCAAGTCGTACTGGTGGCCGATGGTCAAACCGCCAACGCTCGTGAGCTGGCCGAACGCCTGCGCATGCATGCCAATAGCCTCAACGCCTTTGGTGCCAACCGCGCCTGCGGTGTAATGTTGATGCGCCTGCCGGCATTGAACAGCGACAGTGAGGAAGAAGGGTCTGCTGTGCCCGCACCGTCCAGCGAACAGGCCTGTAAACTGCGCCAGCAATGGCAGCAACAGTTGCTTGTCGACGGCGGTCTGAAGCTTCCGGTGGTAGCAGCCGTGCCCTGGCATGCTTCACTCAGCGCACAGCGCACCCTCGATATTGCCCAGGCGCTGGGTGCAGATATTCTCCATGAAGGTGAGGCCGGCCAACGTCGCGTCACTGGCATCACCCTGGGTGCGCGCAAGGCCGAGCATCAGCTCCACGCCCTGCGCCCCGGGCGCCTGATCGTCACCCCTGGCGACCGTGATGACACTTTGCTGGCCGCCGCTCTGGCAACCATGAACGGCGTCAAGCTCGGTGGCTTGCTGTTGACCCACAACGAGCGGCCCAGCGAACAGTTGATCGATTTCTGCCGTCCGGCGCTGGAATCCGGCCTGCCAGTGCTCTCGATCGGTGATGACAGCTACTCAGCGGTCAAGCGTCTGGCGGAACTGCCCAATCACATTCCCTGCGATGACCCCGAGCGTGCCGAAGCCGTGGCCCACTTTATCGATGTGCATCTCGATCGTGAATGGATTGCCCAGTGGGTGCGTGCCGATGCCCTGCGTCGCCTGTCACCGGCGGCCTTCCGTCATCAGCTGGTGTCGCTGGCCCAGCAGCAGCGCCGTCGCATCGTGCTTCCCGAAGGCAGCGAGCCTCGCACTCTGGAAGCCGCAGTGATCTGCCAGCGCCGCGGTATCGCCGACTGCGTGCTGCTCGGCAAGCGCCAGGCGATTCTCGATGTCGCAGCAACCCGTGGCCTGGAGCTGCCCGAGGACCTGACGCTGATCGACCCAGACGAAGCGCGCGGCAACTACATTGCGCCAATGGTCGAGCGTCGTCGTGGCAAGCTCAATGAGCTGACCGCCGAGGCCCAGCTTCAGGATAGCGTGGTGCTCGGCACCATGATGCTCGCCGAGGGCGATGTCGATGGTCTGGTTTCCGGCGCGATTCACACCACCGCCAATACCGTGCGTCCGGCGTTCCAGTTGATCAAGACCGCCCCCGGCTACAACCAGGTGTCATCGATCTTCTTCATGCTGCTGCCGGACCAGGTGCTGGTCTATGGAGACTGCGCCATCAACCCGGACCCCGACGCCGAGACACTGGCCGAGATCGCGCTGCAGAGTGCCGCCTCCGCCGAAGCCTTCGGCATCGAGCCCAGGGTGGCAATGATCAGCTATTCCACCGGAGAGTCCGGCACCGGCGCCGACGTCGACAAGGTTCGCGAAGCGACGCGTATTGCTCGTGAGCGTGCACCGCATCTGGCCATCGATGGGCCGCTGCAGTATGACGCTGCCGCCATCGCCAGCGTCGGCCGCCAGAAGGCTCCCGACTCCCCGGTTGCAGGCAGGGCTACGGTGTTCGTGTTCCCCGACCTCAACACCGGCAACACCACCTACAAGGCGGTGCAGCGTAGCGCCCGAGTCATCAGCATCGGTCCGATGCTCCAGGGCCTCAACAAGCCGGTCAATGACCTGTCACGTGGCGCTCTGGTCGACGATATCGTCTACACCATCGCGCTGACCGCCATTCAGGCCAACCAGCGCGGAGTCTCTGATACCTCGAGCAGCTGACGTGCCGAGCGTCTGACCACAGCCACCGCCCCGGGATGCTCGCTGATTTCGGGGCGGTGGCTTTAATCTTCCCCGCATCCTTGCATCCTTGCATCCTTGCATCCTTGCATCCTTGCATCCTTGCATCCTTGCATCCAGAAACTATCGGCCTTCCTCCCCGCACGGCCCCTTGTCGGAAACATCTCACTAAGTGAGACGAATTTGCCGTTTAGTCTCGCTATGCTCAGCGGTAGTTAACATTCATCATTCCATGCTCACCTGACCAGCGACTCAGCAGGCTATCGCCATGCCTCACTCAGGGCCTTCGACGCTCCACCATGCCATGCAGCTCCTCCAGATCACGGCCGCGGGTGGCTACCGTGGTGCCGGTATCGACGACTTCATGGAAGCCACCGAGCTGAGTCGGCCCACCGTCTATCGCTTGCTCCAGGGGCTCAAGGCCCAGGGCTTCCTGCGCAGCGGGCCAGTACGCGGTCGCTATCTCCTCGGCTATGAACTGCTGGTGCTGGGCGCTCAGGCGGGCAACGGCTCCGGACTTCGTGATCTGGCGCGCCCCCGATTGCTGTCGCTGGCGCAGCGCCTTGGTGACAGCTTCTATCTGTTTGCCCGCGACGGTATTCATGCGGTCTGCCTGGAAGTACAGAACGGAGAGTATCCGGTAGGGAGTTTTGTGCGTGCCACCGGAGGCCGAGTTCCACTCGGGGTTGGCCAGGCGTCGATTGCCTTGATGGCCTACCTGGAACCCGCCGAACGCCGCACCATCCTGCAGCACGGCCAGGCTCAGCTACAGGCCCGATACCGTATCTCCGCGCAGGATGTAGAGACAGAGATCGACTTCCTGCACCAGCACGGCTACGCGCGCGGCGCAGAAGGCAGCCAGCTGCCCGAGTATGGCGGTCTGGCGGTGCCGATTCTCGACCACAGTGGCCATCCGCTGGGGGCACTGAGCTGCTCGATGCTCAAGTCCCGGATGAGTGAAGAGCACGTCGCCGAGGTGCTCCAGGCGATGCATGAAGCCGCCAGGGACATGGTCAGGGAAGCTCACAGTCTGCTGTATCTCGAATAGCCTGCTGTACGTTGCATAGCCTGCTGTGCGTTGAATCGAGGCTTCTCTGTCGAATCGCTGAATCACAACAATCGTCTCTCAGGAACCGTGCTCCACCCATGACCTCCGCGACTCATCCGCAGCACCAGCGCCCCTGTGGCTGGAACGCTCAACTGCCACCGCGCCCCGCCCTGCCAGCTGTCACTGGTTGCGAGCAAGCCGATGTGGTGATCATCGGCGCAGGCTTTACCGGTCTTTCGGCCGCGCGACGCTGGCATAGCGCTCGCCCCGAGGACCGCATTCTGGTACTCGACGCCGATACTGTTGGCGAGGGTAGTCCCGGTCGCAATTCAGGGTTCATGCTCGAGATCGCCCTGGCCAATGACGCCTCACCCAGCCAACTCGAACGCATGTCACAGCTCAATGCCCTGAGCCGTGGGACCATGGCCCATCTACGCCAACTGGTGGATGAGCATGGTATAGATTGCCAATTGGTACGCGCCGGCACCTATCGCGCGGCGCGCAGTAGCCAGGGCAGAAATGCCCTCGACAGCTATGCCTCCTTTCTACGCAGATCCTTCCTTACGCACCAATGGCTGAACGAGGAACAACTGCAGGAATGCATCGGCACCCGCTATTACCAACATGGCATCTACTCCCCGGATTGTTCGCTGGTACAGCCAGCTGCATTGATACGCGGTCTTGCTGATGCTCTACCGCCGAGCATCAGACTTCACGAGAACAGCCCTGCCACCTCTGTTATCGCGGATGGAGCTCAGTGGGTTGTTACCACGCCAGCGGGAGAAATCCGTAGCCCGCGGGTAATGCTGGCCAACAATGCCTTTTCCAGAGCGCTGGGCGCCGACCGCTCCCGACTGACGGCCATCTATACCTACGCCGCGGTTACCAACATCCTCGAAGACACCACGCGCCAACGAGTGATACCGCAACAATGGGGGCTATTACCGGCTCATCGGCTGGGCTGCACTCTGCGCACCACAGCAGATGGCAGGCTGATGATCCGCTCGCGCTACAGCTATGAGCGTGAAGAGGACAACACAAGAGTCGAACAGTCACTACTCACCAGCCTGCAGCGACGTTATCCCGAATTGGATATCTCGCGTTTCGATGCCATCTGGGGCGGCACGACAGGACTGACCCACAATGGCGCTCCGCTATGGGGCCAGATCCAACCGGGGCTGTTTGTCTCCGCAGGCTGCAACGGTGGCGGCATCGTCAAGGGCACCTTTCTTGGCGATGCCCTGGCGCGGCTGGCTCTGGGACAGGAGGTAGAGGATATCGACAGCCTGTTCGGACGTGCCGATTGGATGCCCCCCGAACCGCTCAGGCGCGGCGCCTTCCACCTAATCGCCAGCTGGGAGCGACAACGCGCCAGCGCAGAGATCTGAAGCGCTTCACTGCCATTGTTCCGAAGCGATCGCGATACCGCGATCGCTCAAACCGCCCTGTATCAGAACGTCCACCGCAACCATCCATCACAACAATTCACCACAACCATTCATCACAACAACAAGGACAGCTCATGGAACCCCAAGACCATCTCGGCCTGCTGTCAGTCATGCCGGCCGCCATCGCCATAATCCTTGCCTTCGTCACCCGCAATACTGTGTTCTCGCTCGCCGTTGCCTGCTTCGCCGGTGTGCTGGCCATGGGCAGCGGACTGATGGGTTTTCCTACCCTGCTCAAGGAAACGCTTGGCACCACCAGCTTCTCCTGGATTCTGCTGCTCGAGCTGTTCATCGGTACCGTCATTGCCTTCTTCCAGCGCACAGGCGCCATCCAGAACTTCTCCGCCTGGGTCGAGCGCCGCAAGCTATCACGAGTTCGCGTACAGCTCGTCGGCTGGTTCATGGGCATGTTCGTGTTCTTCAGCGACTACTTCAGCCCGCTGTTTGTCGGCACCACCACTCGCGGCCTCACCGACCGTTACCATGTCTCGCGGGAGAAGCTGGCCTATATCGCCGATTCCACGTCAGCACCGGTCAGCGTGCTGGTACCGATCACCGGCTGGGCGGTGTTCATCGCTGGTCTGCTGATCGGTATTGGTCCGATCGAGAATGCCGACCAGGCCATGTCGGTATTCGTGCATGCGATCCCGTTCAATATCTACGCCTGGCTGTCTGTGGCGCTGGTGGGGTTGGTCATCGTAGGTATCGTGCCGCTGTTCGGCCCGATGAAGAAGGCCGAACGGCGCGCGATTGAGGAAGGCAAGGTACTGCGTGACGGAGCGGACCCATTGATGGGTGAGGAACTGACCGATATCACTCCCTACCCCGGCGTCAAGACCAGCCTACTGGTGAACTTCATCCTGCCGGTGCTGGTGGTGATCAGCATTGCGGTGGGCACCTTCATCGTCATGGGCTCAGCCAAGACCATGGAAGCTTTCCTCGCTGCCGCTGTGGTATTGGGGGTCTGCATGCGCCTGCAGGGGATTCCGTTCAATGACATCATGAAGACTGCCACGGCAGGCATGAAGGGCGTGATGCCGGCGATCATCATCCTCGCACTGGCCTACTCGCTGAATCAGTTGTCGAAGGATATGGGCACCGCGGACTATATCGTTCAGGCCACCGAGGCCTGGCTGACACCGGCGTTACTGCCGGCGCTGACGTTCCTGATCGCTGCGATCATCGCCTTCTCGACAGGAACCTCCTGGGGTACTTTCGCCATCATGGTGCCGCTGTCGATGCCGGTCGCCTTCACCTTCAGCGCTGACGAAGTCTCGCTGCTGGTTTATGCCACCCTCGCCGCCGTGGCCGGAGGCGGAGTATTCGGTGATCACTGCTCACCGCTGTCCGATACTTCGGTATTGGCATCAACCGGCGCGGCCTCGGACCACATCGACCACATCAAGACGCAGATTCCCTTCGCACTGCTGACGGCAGTCATCGCCCTGATCAGCTATATCATCATCGGCACCATGCTGTAATAGATCGGCCTTCAGAAGCGACGACTCCATGGTCATAGCAAGCCATGGAGCCGTCGTCCTGTCGATATCGCATTACCAGTCGGCAATACCGGTATACAGACACACCAGCACTACGCCCAACAGGAACAAGGTTTCCGCGACCATCAGAATCACCGGCTTCCAACCGACAACCGCCAGTTTCTGAAACGAGGTCTTGATGCCCAGTGCGGCAATGGCCGTGACCAGACACCAGCGCGACAGGTCGGTCATCGCCTCGCTCATCACGATCGGAATGACACCGAGACTATTGATCAGCACCAGTACCACGAAGGCGACCAGAAAACCGGGGAACATCGGCACCTTGCCGCCTTCCCCTGCTTTACGAGAGCGCCGGAACAGCAACATGAATACCATCACCGCGGGAACCAACATCGCCACTCGCAGCAATTTGACGAAAGTCGAGACATCCCCGGTGTCATCGGAAATCATATACCCCGCTCCGACCACCTGAGCGACATCGTGGATGGTGCCGCCCAGAAAGATGCCGGCATCGGTATTCGACAATCCCAGAGCGCCAACCAGCAGCGGGTACAGCACCATCGCCGCCGTCGATAGTGTTGTCACACCAACAACAGTGAGGATGGTATTGCGTTCGGCCTCCTCATTGCGTGGCATCACTGCGGACAACGCCATGGCCGCTGAAGCACCGCAGATCGCCACCGATCCCCCGGTCAGCAGGCCAAGATCACGGGGTAATCCCATCAATCTCGCCATCACGGTGCCAGCGACGATCGTCAACACCACTCCCGCCACCACTGTCAGCACCGGTCCGATGCCCAGCGCCGCGACCTGTTCCAGGGTGATCCTGACACCCAGCAGAGCCACGCCCAGCCGCAGGATGGTACGCGCCGCGAACTCAATGCCCGCCAGACATGGCCCCTGCTCACTGAGAAAATGCAGCGACATGCCAAACAGCAGCGCATAAAGCAGCGTGGGGCCGCCATAATGGTCGGCGATGAAGGTCGTCGCCAGTGCGATGGTGATGCAGATCAGTACCCCCGGCATGCGTCGACGCGCGGGTTCGATGCTCCTGCGCCAGCCGCTGGCCGCATGGTTATGGGAATCGCTCATGACGGGTGTCTCGTGATGCTGCATGCCTGGAGTCCTCCTGTCCGAATACCACCTCCGCGCTCGGGCCTGGCGGTCGCAGTTTGGTGGCGAAGGTGGTGCGCCTGTCTGGCGCTGGCCTGATCATGATCCTGCGCCATCCTCACGACATCGATTAGGACCAGTTCCCGGTCAGACATCAGGCCAGAGCAGCCTGGCCGTTCCATTCATCACCACGTGCCTGCTTGATCAGGTCGGCGGCCTTCTCGGCAATCATGATGGTTGGCGCATTGGTGTTGCCCGACACGATCGTCGGCATGATCGAGGCATCGACTACCCGCAAGCCGTCGAGACCGTGCACACGAAGCTGATCATCGACCACAGCCCTGGCATCCTTCCCCATACGACAGGTACTGGTCGGGTGATAGATGGTCTGGCTGTACTGACGCGCAGCCTCCAGCAACTGCTCGTCACTCTGCCAGGCGGCGCCCGGAACGTACTCTTCAGTAATCACTTCGGCCAGAGGTTGCTGGGCGGCAATGCGGCGCGCCAACTTGATGGCATCAATGGCCACGCGGCAATCCTCCTCGGTGCTCAGATAACCAGGCTGAATCAGCGGGTATACCGAGGCGTCGGGACTGACGATACGAATGCTTCCGCGGCTGCTGGGCCGCAACTGGCATACCGATGAGGTGAAGGCAGAAAACGGGTGAACACCTTCGGCAGGCTTGTCTGCCGATAGCGGCTGCATGTGAAACTGAATATCCGGACGCTCGAGTTGGGGTTGCGAGCGTGTGAAGACGTATACCTGACTGGCCGCCAGGGTCAGTGGTCCGGTACGCGTGAGCAGATACTGTGTGCCCACCGCAAGTCTCTTCAGCGGATGGCGCACTTCATCATTGAGAGTGCGACAACGCGTCTTGAATACCAGCCGAATCTGCAGGTGATCCTGTAGATTCTGGCCAACACCCGGAAGCTCGTGCTGACACTCCACTCCAACACTGTTCAGGTGTTGTCGCTCACCGATGCCGGAGCATTGCAGGATCTGGGGCGAACCGATCGCACCGCTCGACAGCAGGACCTCGCGCCGAGCATGTACCTGATGCAGCTCGCCGCCCTGACGATATTCGACACCGACCACTCGCTTGCCACGTAGCAGCAGACGTTGGCAGTGCGCTCGCTTGATCAGCGTCAGGTTGGGCCGAGACAGTGCGGGTCGCAGGAAGGCCTTGGCCGTGGAGCAGCGGAAACCTTTCCACGAGGTCTGCTGGAAATACCCTACGCCTTCCTGGTGTGCACCGTTGACGTCAGGATTCTCGGGTATGCCTGCCGCCCTGGCGGCATTGATGAAGCGCTCGGCAATCTCACGACGCAGACGTAGATCCGAGACCTTGAGTGGGCCGTCAACGCCATGGAAATCGTCCGCACCGCGCTCCTGGCACTCGGACTTCATGAAATACGGCAGCACCGAGGCATAATCCCAGCCCTGATTACCGGCTGCCGCCCAGCCGTCGTAATCCTCCTTTTGACCACGGATATACAGCAGCCCATTGAGCGAGCTTGAACCACCCAGCACCTTGCCCCGCGGCCACTGCAACTGGCGACCGTTGAGACCGGGGTCAGGCTCGGTGAGATAACACCAGTCAGTCGCCGGGTTGTGCATGGTCTTGAAGTAGCCGACGGGCACATGAATCCAGGGGTTCCAGTCCGCGCCCCCCGCTTCGAGCAACAACACCGAGACATCAGCATCCTCACTCAGGCGGTTGGCCAGCACACAGCCCGCCGACCCCGCTCCCACGATCACGTAGTCAAAACCAGCGCTTGTTGCGTGCCCAGTGCTTGTTGTTGGTCTTGTCGTCGCCATATGATAACCATAAAAATGAGACTATTTGTCTCAATCAATATGGGTATTACTTTTCATCACGTCAATATCGAGACAAATAAAATCATTTTTATTGATCGAATCGCGACAGCCTTCTATGGTGAAACAGGATCCAACACCAGGGTCCCGCTTCTGGACTCAGAAGCCACTACGCATCCCTATACACCAAACACAACATTCGGGAGCACCTCACATGAGCACACGCCACTCTTCTCCTTCTGGGCTATCGCGTCGCGACTTTCTCGATATTTCGGGGCGCTTTGGCCTGACATCCACATTGCTGGCCGCCAGCGGATTGGGCGTCGGACTCACCGCTTCGAGCCTGGCGCGAGCCGCCGACAGCGAACAGCAACGGCGCTACAGCACGGAACCCCAGTTCCAACTGCGCTTTGGCGCCTCGGGATTCAATGAGCGCAACCTCGACATCCAGAAGTCCGGTCAGCTGTTCTTCGCTCGCGATCTGGAAGAGCGCACCAACGGCGCCATTCGCGTCGAATTCATGGGCAGCAACGAGGTGTGCAACCAGCTCGACTGTGTAAGCAAGACGCAACAGGGCATCGTCGATATCTTCTCGGCCTCGACACAGAACTCTGCCGGTGGGGCCCCCTACCTCAACATCCTCGACTTCGCTTACATGTTCCCCAGCGTGGCGTCGATGTTTCATTTCTTCTACGACCCACGCAGTGAAGCTCTGCTGCGCGAGCCACTGCGCCAGCGCCATCAGTTGCAATTCCTGTTCACTCATTGCGACCTGCGTGGCCTGATGATGGGCATGAGCTGGGCCGACAAGCCGCTGATCACCAGCCTCGAGGAAATACAGGGCACCAAGAATCGGGTAACCGGCACACAGCTGGGACGCATTGCCATGGAGCAACTGGACCTGAACCCGGTGCCCGTGGCCTGGGAAGAAACCCTGGATGGATTACGTCAGGGCCTGCTGGATGGCGCCGAGACCTGGATGAGTGCAGTGGCCTATGCAGGCATGGCCCCGGTGGTCTCTCAAGCGGTAGACCTACGCTTCTTTGCCGGAACCGAGCACACCGCCATGAGCCTGCAGAAATTCGACAGCCTCGGCAGTGAGTTGCAGGACCAGGTCATGGAGTCAGCCTATGCCGCGCAGATATTCACCCAGGGAATGAACGAGGCCGGACGCTACGAGATCATCGGTGCCACCGAGCATCCGGCAGCCAATACCGTGTTCGCTCAGAACAACGTGCGCGTGGCTCCGCTCTCCGATGAAATACGTGCCCAGGCCGAACAGCTCTGCGCGCCGGAGTTCAACCCCGAACCCTGGGAGCAATGGCGCGAGCGTCTCAACGCCTGGGCAGGTGATATCGATATCTACAAGGAAATTCATGGAATTGCGCGTGAAATTCCTCGTGATATTGCAGCCGTCAATGTGGCGCCAAGGCGCTGGTGGAGGTCGTGATGAATCAAGGTATTCACCTCGAGGCGTCTGCTGACGCCTCTGGTCGCGAGGAGCAAGCGACCTCAGCCAAACCACATTCCGATGGACAATACCCCGTCTGGTTACGGCCGTTGCGGTGGCTGGATGACCATCTTGAAAAGGTGATCATTCTCACCGCCTACAGCGGCATGGCAGGGATCATCTTCGTCGAGGTGGTACGACGCTTCCTGTTCAGTGCCCAGGCGCCCTGGAGTACCAGCATTCCAGTGCTGCTGTTCCTGTGGCTGACGTGGTTTGGCGCCTCGCTCAACGTCAAGAAACGTACCCATCTATCGCTGAACGAGATACGCATGCGTCTGCCCTACGTCGGTCAGTACATGTGTCTGATTCTCGATGCCGTGCTGTGGGTTGGTTTCGGCATCATGGTCATCTACTTCACCAGCAACCAGGTTGAACTGGCCTACATGAATTTCGCCATCGTCCCCGGCACCGACAATGTCATGCAGTGGTGGTTCTACCTGGCGACGCCTCTGGCATGGACGCTGATCATCCTGAGGGTGATGCAGAACCTGTGGCAGGATACCTGTCGCTTCCGACGCCGCGAGCCGTTCCACCTGCAACCCTCGATCATGGATTAGGAGACACGTCATGACGGATGGAATCCTGATCGGTCTGACGACGGCCGGTTGTACACTGTTCTTTCTGCTGGGTGTGCCGATCTTTCTGGTCATCGGCCTGTGGGTGGTCGGGACCAGCCTGATCATCGACTTCACGTTGGCCAATATCGGCGTGACCCTGTTCCAGGGCCTGAGTTTCTTCGGTCTGCTGGCATTGCCGTTGTTCATCCTCACCGGCGACCTGATCAACGCGGCAGGTATCGCCAAACGGCTCTCCGACTTCGCCTATTCCGTGCTCGGTTGGATGCGCGGCGGCATGGGTATGGCGACCCTGGGCGCCTGTGGCCTCTTTGCGGCCATTTCCGGCTCCAATGCCGGCACCACTGCCACCATCGGCTCGATCATGCAACCGGAGATGGTCAAGAACGGTTATGACGAACGCTTCTCCGCAGCCACCGCTGCCTCGGGCGGTACGGTCGGCATCATTATTCCGCCCAGCATCATTTTCATCGTCTATGGCTTCATGATGAACCTGTCGATCAGTGACCTGTTCATCGCCGGTATGATTCCCGGTGCAATGATGGTGCTGGGGATGATGGTCGCCTGTCATCTCGTGGCACGTCGACATGGCTGGGGCACGCTGATCCCGTTCAAGGCTGGCTCCAGCGCGCGCTTTGCACGCCGTGCCTATCTAGGTTTCGCGACCATCGGTGTGGTGCTCTACGGTATCTATTCTGGAGCCTTTTCACCCACCGAAGCCGCCGCGATCACGGTAGGTTTTACGCTGATCGCAGGCCTGTTGATCACACGCGAGATCCGCTTTACTGCCCTTCCCGGCATCATGCTGCGCTCCGGCCAGATCGCCGGCATGCTGGCACCACTGATCGCGATCTCGGTGGTCATGCAGCAGTTGCTGTCGGTACTGGGAGCCGGTCGAGTTCTCGAAGAGCTGCTGGTGGGACTAGGCAACTACTATGTAGTGCTGGGCGCCTGCATGGTCATGATTCTGCTGGCTGGCATGATCCTCGAGAGCCTGCCGGTGACCATCATTCTGGCGCCGATCCTCGCACCCATCGCCCAGAATGTCGGCGTCGATCCCATCCACTTTGCGGTGATCTTCCTGGTGGGTGCCGCCATCGGCTTCGTCACGCCGCCCTTTGGACTCAACCTGTATGTGGCCAGCAGCATCACCGGCATTCCCTACCTGCGGCTGGTGAAGTACGTCCTTCCCTACTTCGTCGCGCTGTTCACCTGCTGGATCGCCATATCACTGTGGGCACCGCTATCGCTGATGCTGCTCGGTGGAGGATAGTCCTCCCGGTAGTATGCCGACATCCCGCACAGGTCCCGCGGCAGGCCAACTGTCAGCTCATCAGCTATCGTACTGATATGGCTGACGAATGGTCTCGCCGCGTTATCATGGGCGCCATGTCACCTTGATCGACCGTGCTCAAGCAAAGGATCGCCTATGTCCACAGAAAGTGGCGAATCACGCCGCAACACCACCAACTCCACTCTACAACGTGGGCTGGTGCTGCTTGAAACCATCGCCACTGCTACGCATGGCATGAGTGCCGCAGATCTTGAACGCCAGCTGGAGATTCCCAAACCTACGCTGCACCGATTGCTCAAGCAGCTTGAGGAACAGGGGTTGATCGTACGCGACCCCGAGGGGCGAAGTCTGTTGCCGGGAGAGCGCCTGCACCGAATCGCCATGGGTGTACTCGCCAACGAAAACCTGAAAGCGCCACGCCGCATGTTGCTGAAACGACTCGCCGATGAGGTTGGCGAAACCTGCAACCTGACGCTGCTTGATGGCCATGAAGTGCTCTACTACGAAAGGGTCGAAACCAACTGGCCGGTGCGTATCCAGTTGCCCCCCGGATCACGGTTACCATTGCACTGCACGGCGAGTGGCAAGCTATTCCTCGCCCTGATGCCCAGGGTTCAGCGCCAGAACCTTCTCCAGCATCTGGTACTGGAAGCCTATACACCTTATACCGCCACCGAAGCCGACGAGCTTGAGGCACACCTGGAACGCATCGCCGATGATGAGTTGAGCATCGACAACGAGGAGTTTATCCAGGGCATGGTCGCCATCGCCGTGCCCGTCTACGATCAGGCGGGACGTATTCAGGCTTCACTGGCGATTCATGCGCCGCGACTGCGCCACACGATCGAAAGTCTGCGCGAGTGGGTGCCACGCATGCGCCGCATCGCCGGAGACCTGCAACACACACTATGGACCTGACCCCGTAAATTAGAGCGATGCTCCCTTGCGCGCCTTCATACCGGTGGTACCACCACCACCGGTATGCTGGCGCGCTTGATTACCCCCTTGGTGACCTTGCCGGCATAGGAGGCGGTGAAGCCGCGCTTGTTGGTGGCCATGATGATCATGTCGCAGTCATGCCGCGTGGCGTAACGGATGATTTCCGACGCCGGATAGCCTTCCACCACCACCTTCTTCTGGATCAGATCCGGGGATGGCAATTCGCCCAGTGGTGACTCCCAGAATTCCTCAAGAAAGTCATCCAGGCGCTGCTGGGCCTGATCGAGACGCTGCTCCATCAGTGTCTCCAATGTCTTGCGCTGCCTGATATTGGCCTTGAGTGTGTGCATGACGTCATCGGATAGCGCCTTGACCGCATGCAATACATGTAGCTCTGCCCCCAGTGCCTGGGCCAGGCATAGAGAATGCGCCAGCACCTGTCGGCAGTCATCTCGCAGCCCAAGGCAACACAGCAGTCGACGAATCGAAGTAGGCATGGCGTTGCTCCTTCCTGTCCCGTGTATTGTGTGTGAGTGCTTTACATCGAGTGACGTATGTCCAATCCACCATCATCGGTAACCGCGGAAAGCCGTGCCGATAGCCACAGTCAGTAGCCCAGTACCCGCGGCAACCACAGCGACAGCTCGGGGAAGTACGCAATCATGAACAGGGCAAACACCGAGGCACCGGCGAACGGCAGAGCCTTGACTGATATTTCTTCAATGGATGACCCGCCAATCCCCGACGCCACAAACAGGTTCTCGCCGAGAGGCGGCGTCTGGAAACCGATCGCCAGGGCACAGACCACAACAATGCCTACATGCACGGGGTCCATACCCAGCATGTACATGATCGGCAGCAACACCGGTGTCAGAATCATGATCGCCGCGAGGGTTTCCATGAACATGCCGACGAACAGCAGGAAGGTGATCACCATGGCCCAGATGAGATAGATATTGTCAGTCATGCCAAGCATTCCTTCGGCGATGACTGCCGGTACACGCTGCTCAACCAACAGACGTCCAAATACCGTTGCCGTGAACAGAATCAACAACACTCTCCCGGTAATCCAGGTGGTGGTTTCCAGAGTCTTGAGTGTCGGCTTCCATTTGAGTTCCTTATGCATGAAGGTACCCACTACCAGGGTATAGGCAATCGCCACAATCGCAGATTCGGTCGGGGTGAAAAGCCCAGAATAGATGCCACCAAGAATGATCAAGGGCGCCAACATTGACCAGATACCACGCTTCAGACTTCTGCCGATATCGCCCATGGACCAGTGGTCACTCAAGCCGCGATAGCCTCGGCGTTTCGAGATCACATAATTCACTGCCAACAGGCAACCAGCAATCACGATACCAGGCACCACTCCGGCGATGAATAGCTTGGGAATTGATAGCGTTTGAAAGGAACCAAACTCGGCGACAGCTTCCGCTGGTGGCTGCAACCCCATACCGGAAATGCCGAAAATCACCATCGGAATCGAAGGCGGAATCACCACACCCAGCCCACCGGAAGACGCGGTGATCGCCGAACCGTAGCCCTTGTCATATCCGCGATTGGCCATGGCCGGAATCATCAACATGCCAACTGCCGCAGTCGTCGCCGGGCCGGACCCGGAGATGGCGCCGAAAAACATGCAGGCAAAAACCGTCGCCGCGGCCAGACCACCAGTCACCGGACCGGCGAAGGCCTCAGCGATATCCACCAGCCGCCGAGAGATGCCTGCCGCCTCCATCAGCGCTCCAGCGAGAATAAAGGCCGGCAATGCCATCAACGGGAAAGAGCCAACCGAGGTGAAGGCAATCTGTACAAAGGACATTGGGTTCTCGCCCAATGACAGATACGTTGCCAGCGCCGCCACACCCAGCGATACCGTAATCGGTGCTCCCAGCACCAGCAACAGGAAGAACACGCCAAAGAGTACGTAGATAATGGTGTTATCCATTTCTGGAGCCCTCCTCGCGTGCGCCAGATGTCGAAGCCTGTGCTTCTTCAATGGCCTCGGCATCAGGATTGGAAAGCTCGCGATGCTTGACGAAACGCAGATAGTTGTTCTGTAGAATTCGTAATGTCATGGCAATAAAGGCCACAGGCAGGATCACATAGAAGACCTTCATCGGAACCCCGAGAGTCTGCGATTTCCAGAACATATTCATCTTGTTGAACACGAAGTCATAACTGAGCCAGATGAAGACCAGGTTGAAGCCAATCCAGATAACATCGGTCAGCACACCACAGGCTGTTTCAACCCAGCGAGGAAAGAAACGAAACTGGAAGGTCACACGGTTGTGAGCCGATTTTCTGGTGGCATATACGGCACCAAGATAGGCAAACCAGATAAAGGCATAGGTTGCCAGTTCATCTCCCCATGGCAGCGAATAATTGAACAGATTACGCATGATGATCTGCACAAAAAGCAGCAGCACAAAGGTCACCAGCAATAACTGGCAGAGGATGTTCTCGATATTATCGAGCAGCTTCCAGAAGCGTTTCATGGCCAAGGATCTCCTGGGTCGGGCGGAGCGCCCCCCTGTCAATGCGGCCTGCATGAAGGCTGTCAGCGCCAGCTGAGTCAGCGGTGAAGCAAGAGCCACCCTGCCACGACCGATGGTGACAGGGTGGTGGCGAGGTCAGGGTGCGGGATCGCGACCCAGAGCACTCAAGGCTGCATCAAGCTTTTCCTTGCCGCCGATACTGTCGTAGAAATCCGGCCAGATACTGGTCGCCTGCTTGATCCACTCGCTCTCGTCATTGGCGGGCTCGGTGATTTCCATACCGTACTCATCAACCAGGCGCTGCTTGATTTCACCCTCCTGTGCCAACAGATACTCATAGCTGTGCTCGGTGGCTTCCTCACCGGCTGCCAGCACCGCTTCCTGTTGTTCAGGCGACAGACTCTGGAACTTGCTCTCGCTGATGATCAAGGGTTCCATCGAGAACACGTAGCAACTGTCGGTGACGTAGTTCTGTACCTCGTGGAATTTCATGGCATCAATGGTGATGTAGGGGTTGTCCTGACCATCGACGACCCCCTGCTGCAGAGCGGTGAAGGTTTCCGACCAGGCCAGCGGGTTGGGATTGACACCCCAGGCCTGGTAGGCCGCGATCATGATCTCGTTCTTGGGCACGCGAATGACCAGTCCTTCCAGGTCCTCGGGGCTCGCCACAGGGTGAGCCGAGTTGGTCAATCGTCGGCAGCCGGAATAGGCCCAGGCCAGAATTCGGACGCCGGCATCACGCACGGTGTTATCGACCATTTCCTGACCAATTTCACCATGAGTGAGCGTTCGAGCATCCTCGGGGCTGCGGATCACGTAAGGCAGGGTCATCACCCCGACCGTGGGGGAAAACGGTGTGATGTTGTTGATCGCCAATACCGACAGGTCGAGCAGCCCCATGCTGGCATTGTTGATGGTGTCCTGTTCACTGCCGAGCTGCCCATTGGGAAACAGATCAACAGTCACTTCACCGCCGGTTTTCTCTTCTACCAGGCTGGCAAAGGTGGTACCCAACTCGTACTGGGTTCCTCCGGCAGCATCACCCAGTGCCATTTTCCAGGTGTCGGCACTGGCCTGCATGCTGATGCTCAGCATCGTCAGCGCAACGACGCCACTCAGCGCGGTACGAGATAAACTGCCGCAACGCCGTTCTGATGTACCGCTGGTGACTCGGCTGGTCATATTGGCTATTGGACGCATTCTGATCTCCCATCTTGTTGTGCCACCTGAATGGCGGCGATCTTGTATTGGGTCATCCTGCTTTATCGAGCGCTCTCGGATACCAGAACACGACGGTCCAGCGCTCATTTCCCTATCCACTTTCCCCCTGCGAATCCAATGCCCATAGAACCAGTGGACCCATATCGATTGGACCAGTGGCAGCCCAGGCTCGACATGGGATAAAAGCTGTAACAAGGTAAGAGATCAAGACAACTCTGATTGATGGTGATAAGTCACCATCCTGTTGGTCGACTGTCCAATAACCACAACATCAATAGTGAAGCGACGGAATGAGTGCTCCCCTGTTCCACCTTGACGCCGGACGTCAGGAAAGTCTTCAGTGCCAGCTTCGCGAGCAGATTGCCCATGCCATTCTCGAGGGCCACCTGCCTCTCGATGAGGCTCTGCCGTCCAGCCGCCGCCTGTCCAGAGAGTTGGGCGTGGCGCGCAACACCGTGATGCTGGCCTATGAGCAGCTCCTCGATGACGGCTACCTCGTCGCCCGCGAACGCAGTGGTTACTTCGTCAATCCCGACATCCTCGATGGTCGAGTCCAGACGGCACCGGATACTGCAGACACTTCGCCGCCAGATGAGCTGGATTGGGATTCGCTGCTGACCATGAAGCCATCGAACCAGCGCACCATCACCAAGCCACGCGACTGGCTACGCTACGACTATCCGTTCCTGTATGGCCAACTCGATCCCGGGCTATTTCCGTTCCAGCACTGGCGCGAATGCAGCCGTGATTCAGTGAGTGTTCCGGCGGTTCGCCACTGGTCATCGGACCACCTCAGCGAAGACGACCCGCTGCTGATCGAACAGATTCATCAGCGTCTTCTGCCACGCCGCGGTGTCTGGGCCCGCCCCGAGGAAATCCTCATCACTGTAGGAGCCCAGCAGGCGTTGTGGATCACCACCATGCTGACCCTGGGACCAGAACGCCGCCTGGCAATGGAAAACCCCGGTTATGTCGACATGGTCAACATCGCGCGCACCTTCACCGATCAGATCACGGCCATCGATGTTGACGACCTGGGGCTACCGCCCGACGACCGCCTCGAGGGCTGTAATCTGGCCTATGTCACACCAAGCCATCAGTCCCCGACCGGGGTCACCATGCCCATGGAGCGACGCCGCATGCTGCTGGAGCGTGCGGCGAGACATGATCTGCTGATCATCGAAGACGACTACGAAAGCGAGACCAACTTCGCCGACAACCCGACTCCAGCGCTGAAGAGCCTGGATACAGAGGGGCGTGTGATCTATATCGGCAGTCTCTCGAAAACCCTGGCACCGGGTCTACGCCTGGGCTACATGGTCGCGCCTCCGGCACTGATCCGTGAAGCCCGGGCCTTGCGCCGCCTGATGCTGCGCCACCCGGCGACCAACAACCAACGCGCGGTAGCGCTGTTTCTCGATCGTGGCTATCACGACGCACTACTACGTCAGCTACGCCAGACCTACCAGCGACGCTGGCAGATCATGCGTGAGGCACTGGACAAGCATCTACCCGACCTGCGGACAGGCTCCACCTTCGGAGGCTCCTGCTTCTGGCTGGAAGGCCCCGAAAACCTTGATGCATCATATCTGTGTCAGCTGGCCCGTGAACACAGCATCCTGATCGAGCCAGGGGATCTTCATTACCTGGAGGGTAATCATCAGCACGTCTTTCGCATGGGCTTCTCGGCGATTGACGATGCGCGCATCGAACCGGGCATCGAACGCCTTGCCACCCTACTTCCCCAGGCAATGGGGACAAACACACAAGACGCTTCTCGAAGCACCGCTCACAAACCCTCGACCTGCCCGCCATAAACCGCGCTCCCGCTCACTTCTGCGTGCTTATCCAGCGCCTGCAAGCGCTGGATAAGTTGATCGAAACGCAGGCCTCCGCGACCAATACAGACCAGCAGCGAACCATTGGCGGACGGTGCATGCCCTCGACATACCAACTGTCTTCCGCTCAGTTGCAGACTCACCCACCGCTCACCATCCTCGGATCGGCAATGAATAAAGCCCTTGGCACGCAATAGTACATCCAGGTATTCACGCAGAACCGACTCGAGCTCAGCGAGCAGCAATGCGGCACCGAAACGCACCGTTTTATGACTCATGCCATGGGCGGCACCGCGATGGCTGTTCAGTCCTGCGGAGGGGAAGAATACCGTCGGGCGAGACGATTCCTTGCGAGACAATTTCTGGCTAGACAATTCCCGGCAAGACCACTCCGGGCGCCGAGCGTGTTCCGTTGCGACTTCTGCTGTCGGTTCAGCCTTCAATTCGCCTTGCAATTCGGTCCTGTCGAGCACCTGTGGCATACATTCGAGGCTGATTCCCGGGGCCTGCTCCTTCAACCATTGCAGCAAGGTGTCCCGCGCCTCCCCCGCTGGCAGTCGATTGACCAGGATTCGCTGCGCAGCCACCAATTGGGCGCGCCACAGTTGCCCCACCTGCATATCGGTTGCCAACCGCCGAGCCTGACCGGCATCCACCAATACCACCACTGCGGCCAGGCGCATGCCCGGCGCCAGCCGTGCGACATCGGCAATTCGTGCCGGATCGGCGACACCACTGGCCTCGATGATCACTTGTGATGGCCGCGACTTGAGGCGCAGCGCCTGGGATAGCTGCTCGACCAGGCTGCCTCCGAGGGTGCAGCACATGCAGCCATTGGTCAGCGCCAACACGCGATCATCGCGATAGGCAATCGACTCAACATCGACATTCACTGCACCCACGTCATTGACGATAATCAGCGCATCATCCACCTGGCCCTCTGCAATCCGCTGATTGAGCCAGGTCGTCTTGCCGGCACCAAGAAATCCGGCAATCACCGTTACCGGCAGACGGGAATCGATGACCTCGCCATCACCGGCAACTGACGCACTCACCTCACCCACCTCACCCACCTCACCCACCTCACCCACCTCACCCACCTCACCCACACCCATGACAGCGACCTCCCAGCATGGTGGCGTGTACACCGACATTGCAGAGCTCGGCGGGATCAATCTGCAAGGGATCGTCATCGAGAATCGCCATATCGGCGAACTTGCCGACATCGAGGCTGCCGACTCGATCATCAAGACCCAGGGTATAAGCCGCTCCGAGGGTAATCATTTCCAGCGCTTCACTGACGGAAACCGCTTCGTGTTCACCCAACTGACGACCGCTGGCGGTTCGACGGTTAACCGCACACCAGGCGGTAAACAGAGGTCCCAGCGGCGTCACCGGTGCATCGCTGTGGATGGCCAACGGTATCCCCAGGCGGCGCGCCGAGGCCAATGGTTCAAGGCGCTGGCATCGCGAGGGCCCCAGGGTACGCTGGTAATGGATGTCGCCCCAGTAGTAGATGTGGTTGGCAAACATGTTGAGGCACACTCCCAACTTCGCTGAACGCCGAAGCTGGGCATGATCGATGACCTGGCAATGCTGCAGCGTGTGACGATGGTCCGCACGCGGCCATAGTGTCAAAGCCTGATCGATGGCATCGAGCATCAGCTCAACTGCTTCGTCGCCATTGGTGTGGATATGCAATTGCAGTCCGGCCTGGTGATAGGCCTGTACCAGATCGGTGAGTACCTCGGGGGCCGCATTCCACAGGCCGTTGTCGTGTCCATCATGGTACAGGGGCCATTTCAGCCGTGCGGTATAGCCCTGAATGGAGCCATCGGTCATCAACTTGGCCAACCCGAAGTGCAAGCGCTCATGGTTCCGCGACCTGGCCGCCTGCAGGCGTTCGATGCCTTCTTCGGCACTCCAGGACAATACGCCCATGGCCGGCACCAGACGCACCGGATAATCAGGACTGCTGGTGACATCGACCATCGACTCGATCGCATCGTCGGTCATCGGGTTGTAGAGGTCGGTGATGGTGGTTACCCCTACTGCAGCGGCAATCGCGCCATAGCGGCGTAATACATGCGGCGAGCCGACATCATTGAACAGATTGCGTCCCAGCGCATCGAAGACCACGAACATCGCCGCCATCTCCTTCAGCTCCCCATTCGGCAGTCCCTGCTCATCGCAGATGATACCTTCGACACTCGGGCCGTCGAGAATGCCGCTACGCTCCAGCATCACGCTATTGACGGTCATGGCATGAAAGCTGGCATGCATCACCACCAGCGGGCGATCTGCAACCGCCTCATCCAGTTCATTGCGGGTCAGGCGTAGACTGCCGCCGTCCTCGTCCTCGAAGTAGACGGGATCGAATCCCCAGGCGATCAACGGCTCGCCGGGAGGCAGCGTTGCCGCATGCTCGCGCAGCCGTGCCTGTACCTCGGCGACACTCTTGAGTCCGCTCCATTCTCGGCCTTCGGCGTCGTTGCGCGCAAAGTAACCCAGATACAGGTGATCCCACATCGCGCCTTCCAGCGCATGGCTATGGCCTTCGACGAACCCCGGCATGATGACCTTGTCGGCGAAGCGCTCATCCCAGACACAATCTTCACCGTGAGGCATGGTATCGGCGTCACCCACCGCCAGCACACGCTCGCCATCCACGGCAATATGGGTCGCCTCGGGCTGTGAGGGGTTCATGGTCAGGATGCGACGGGCGGAATAGATGGTAATAGTCATCAGGACGCAGCTCCCTTGCTGAAGCGAGGTTTGGACGAGGCAGCCCCTATGGCGGGCACTCGGGTAGAGGATTTCCAGGCACTGGACAGTGGGCTTGCTCCGCGACGTGACCAGAACCACATCAGCGGCAGACAGGCGGTGAAGAACAACGCCGAGCCACCGAAGATCAATAGGTAGCTACCACCGGTCAGTGACGGCACGATCGGCGCGAAGACCATCAGAATCGGTAGATTGACCAGCACGATCGCCAGATTGAAGAACGCCAGTTCCTTGGGTACCGAGGTCGAGAAATCGGCATCCATCATGCGCAGCAACAACAGCCCGGTACCGGTCGACCCGCAGCAGCAACCGAACGAGGTGACGACCCGCTCATATCCGAGCTTACCGCTCATGCGTCCGATCAGCACACAGCCAATCAACGAGGCAGCGGTCACCGCGACACTGACCAGCAACACCGGCAGCAGTAGCGCATAGAGCACGGCAAACTGGATACTCATCAGCGTGCCGACCACCATGAAGTCCACCGAACTACCGGTGATACGCTTGAGAGTCTCGTCATCGACACGATGACTGAAGCCGAGCCGGTCGATGACCATGCGCATCAACACGCAGACACCTAATCCATGCAGAAAGAACAGATTGTGGCTGAACAACACATTCATCTGAATGCCATAGGGTGAGGCATTGCCGATCACGCCCTGCATGAAGGTCAACCACAGGTGGGTGAGCACATAGGCGACCGCCAGAAGGCCGAGGTGATAAGCCAGTGAGTCCAGATTACCCGGATGAGACACCATCCTGCCCATGGTGGGTGATGTGACTTCTCCATCATTGTCTGCCGCGTAGAATCCCTGACGGAAACTGGCGTCGAGACGCGATGCCTGGTTGGCATTGAGCCCTTTTTTCAAATAACGGCGAGCCACAGGGATACCAACGACGAAGGCCATCAGGAAGCCAAGCGAGGCATAGATCAATCCCACCTGAGCCGCGTTGGCCACGCCATATTCATTCTCCCAGATACTGCCGTAGGTGAGCGCCTGTCCCGGTCCCTGGGTAAAGCCATGCGTGACGATCGCGCCCAACCATCCACTGATATCAGAACCGGTGAAGGCATCGTAACCCGTGATCATCAGATAGCCGATCACTCCCTGCAGCCCGAGACTTATGCTCCAGGCCAGCGTCATCCACAGCCCGCCGCGCACGATGCTGCCGCCACCCAGTTGGTCACTTTTCGGTGCTCTACCCGTCAGACACAGCGACATGAAACTCAGGGTGAAGAAATGAAAGGTCAGCGTCGTGAAATCGCCGGGGGAGTATCCCGGCAATACATCGAAAGAAAGTAGCGCAAAGCCCAATACACCGCCGACAATACTGGCCGGAACCAGCGACATCCTGAGTAGAGGAATACGGTTGCGCAGCAAGCTGCCCAACCACAGCATTAGTGCCAACAGGGCGAAAGCAATCACCCCCTGGAAGGAATCGTGCATGGCAGCATCACCTGATCTGTTGTGTTTGTCTGTTTCGGATGATTTCTGTATCGCTTTCTGAGGCTAGGCCGCCTATTGTTGCCTGTATAATATCGTTTATATTTCAATCGATACCTCTGAGGCATCAATGCGCATTGAAATACGCCACCTTCGCGCCCTGATCACGGTCGCAGAATGTCTGCACTTCCGACGCGCCGCCGAGCGCCTGAACGTCGCCCAGCCCGCCCTGAGTCGCACTATCGCGCAACTCGAGGAGGCGGTCGGTGAGACGCTTTTCCAGCGCAACAATCGTCATGTTCAACTGACCGAACCCGGACGGGTAATGCTCGAGGAAAGCCGCCAGATTCTCGGCCATCTCGATGATGCCGTGCTCAAGACACAACGCGCGGGACGTGGAGAAATCGGCCGTCTGGCGATCGGCTATACCGACTTTGCGATTACCGGACGCCTGCCGGCACTACTCGATGATTTCCGTCACTGGCGAGCGGATATCGATTTCGACCTGCACTTCGGCTCCACCGCCCAACAACTCCAGGACCTGCAGGACAAGCGGCTGGATTTCGGCTTCATTACCGGCCCAAACCTGACACCAGGCCTTGTATCTCGCCCCATCCAGCGGGATTTCTTCATCGCCGCGGTCAGTGAGACACATCCACTCGCTCAACGAGACAGCATCCGCCTCGAGGAACTGGCCCATGAACCGTTTATCGTTGGCAACATGCAGATGTGGCGCCACTTCCGTCGCAAACTCGATGAAATCTGCGCCAGGGCGGGGTTTCAGCCGAATGTGGCTCAGGAAACCTTCAACAGCGAGACGATCTTCGGCTTCGTGGCGTGCAATTTTGGTGTCACTGTGCATCTGGAGTGCGCCAGTAACTACGTCAGGAAGGGGGTAAAAATACTGCCACTGAGCAATGTCAGTGACAGTCTGGTAACCGAAGTGGCATGGCGGGATGGCAGCCTATCGCCTGTACAGCGATCATTCCTCGATCGGCTCGAGTCAATGCTGCCCAACCCGCAGGATCTATAGCGGGATCAGCGCATCTCGTCCTTGAAGCAGTACCATTTATAAAGGAAGCGCTGCCCCATGCGCCGGAATGGCGCAAAGGCCTCGGATTCAACCATCTCTCGCACATTGGGATAGGGCAGTCTGGAGGTGAAGATCGGCAGGTCGAGCTTGTGCCCGTCTCCGGCGATCCACTGCGCCAGGCGCTTGCCGGCCTGCGCCGAGTACATCACGCCATTGCCCCCGTAACCAAGTGCATAGTAGATACTCTCGCGAGGGTCCGGCTGATGGATACGCGGCATCATGTCATGGCTGACATCGACCCAGCCCCACCAGGAATAGTCGATCTGGATCCCCTTGAGCGCCGGAAACTTGCGCTCCAGGTTGGCGATCAACACCTGACGATAGCGCTCCTTCGGGGCATCACGTCCGGTAACCGCACTGCGGCTACCGATCTGTACCCGATTATCAGGCAGCAAGCGATAGTAATGCCGAAGTACCCTCGTATCGGTCAGTACCTGGCGAGTGCGAAACCCTGTGGCTTCGATCTCGGCTTCACTCAGCGGACGTGTCACCACTGAGTTGGAAAGAATCGGCAGCAGTCGGTTCTTCAGCGCATGGTGCAATTGTCCGGTGATATAGCCTCCCGTCGCCATACCGACCGCACGCGCCTTGACCGTGCCGCCCGGGGTGCGTAGATAGTGAACATCACCACGCGTTTCCCAGCCCAGAACCGGGCTCGCCGGATGTACCTTGACGCCCAACGCACGCGCCTTGCGCTGGTAGCCGAAGGCCAGTCTGGCGGCATGAATACCGATGCCTTCGGGTTCATGCATCGCCCCGGCCGCTTCCGTGTCACCCACCCACTCATTGCGCACTGTATCGGCATCGATGATGCGAGCGTCATAGTCGAAGGTCTCGCGCAATAACCTGGCCTCCTTCTCGAGACCAGGCATCATCCGCGAGCGATGGGCAATATACAGGTGTCCACCGGGCTGCGGCTCACAGTCGATATCGGCGATCAGCGACTTGAAGGCCTGCATGCCCTCGACACACTCGCGATGAAGACCCAGAGCGGTTTGTAGACCATAGCGCTCTATCCATTGCGAGCGCTTGAGTCTCCCGGATGCACACTGGGCCTGCCCACCATTACGAGTGCTGCAGCCCCAACTGACACGATTGGCCTCCAGCACGGTAGCCTTGATGCCGTATTGCTCGGCGAGGAAGATCGCTGCCGTCAGTCCGGTAAACCCGGAGCCGATAATCACTACATCGGCATCAGTATCACTGACAATGGGACCATCATCCGCAGGCGGCTCACCGGCCGTACCGATCCAGTAGGTTGGCGCGTAATCACAGCCAGTGCCGGCCTGTGGTGCCGTCAAGGGATCGTATGCCGGGTCGTAGGGAGCCTGGGCAGGCGTATGATGCTCGTCCGCCTCCGCCTGGCCGCCGACAGGGCCTTGTATATCCAACATGGCACTGCTCCTTGATCAGGGCATTCATCAGCAAAGGGGGCTCAAGCGTCCTGCACCGACACCGCTGGCCGTTGCTTGCGGAAGGCGTTCTTCACGGCAATCCTGCCATCACGGAAGGTAAAGGCATCGATCATCCGAGCTTCGGAACGCATGCCGTCAGCCGTCGTGCCGCAATAGGTGCTTTCGGTGTAACCACGGTCGCCGATCACCACATGAACGGCATCCACCCATTGCGCGTCCGCAGCATTCTTCCATGCAGCACTCAGTCCCTCACGGACCGCATCCTTGCCGATGAAGCTGTTACCCAGCAGGTCCGGGCCACCTACGGCATGGAACTCGCAATCATCGGTCATCATCGACATCACCGCGTCGATGTCATGACGATTGAGTGCATCGCTGAAATCCTGCAGAAATTGTGTGTCTGGCTGGCTCATTTCGTATCCCTTTGCATGTTGTTTGAGATTGGGGGCTTTCCCTGTACTGAGCCTACGACGGTGCCAGCAGCACACTTAGCACCAGTTACCAGCCATCGGTTGGGCCAGCGTCAAACCAGAAATCCCATAAAATTTCATTTTCCGATACGATTTGATTCATTTTAAGAAATAGATCTATAGTGGCGAAACAAGAGTCCGCTTCACAGGATCATGACCATGCTCACTCCACACTCCTCTCTCGATGACAAACCACACTCCTCGCTCGATGCCACACCGCCCCCCGGACAACACTGGCGCAGTGCACGGGAACTGTTCGATATTGACTCGGATCTCCAGGTACCGGTGTTCGATGCGCATGACGACCATGTCCCGGAAATTGATCCCTGCTACCGTTTCAACACCGATGTCACGCTGGCAATTCTTGCCGGCTTCACCCGCAATCGTCGTGTCATGGTTCAGGGGCTGCATGGCACCGGTAAGTCCACGCATATCGAACAGGTGGCGGCCCGACTCAACTGGCCGTGCATAAGGGTCAATCTTGACGGCCACATCAGCCGTCTGGATCTGGTGGGTAAGGATGCGATCGTATTGCGCGAAGGCGTTCAGGTCACCGAGTTCCAGGAGGGCATCGTTCCCTGGTCGCTGCAGCGACCTGTGGCACTGGTGTTCGATGAGTATGATGCCGGTCGTCCGGATGTGATGTTTGTTATCCAGCGTATTCTCGAGCGTGATGGTCAGTTCACCTTGCTCGACCAGAATCGAGTGATTCAGCCGCATCCGATGTTCCGACTGTTTGCTACGGCCAATACCGTGGGATTGGGTAACCAGGATGGCCTCTATCATGGCACTCAACTGCTCAACCATGCCCAGATCGACCGCTGGAACATCGTTGCTCGGCTCGATTACCTGCCACGTGCTGAGGAGGTCGACATCGTGCTGGCGCGGGTACCGAGCAAGAACAGTGAAGCTGGCCGCCGTCTCGTCAATGCCATGGTCGCCGTCGCCGAACTGACTCGCCGAGGGTTCGCCAATGGCGACCTGTCGACGTTGATGTCGCCGCGCACGGTCATCACCTGGGCGGAGAACTGTGAAATATTCCGCGATCCGGCGCTGGCCTTCCGTCTGTCCTGGCTCAACAAGTGTGATGAGTATGAACGGCCGCTGATAGCAGAGTTCTACCAACGCTGCTTCGACCGCGAGCTGGAAGAAACCACTACCCAATCAGAAGAGCCGTCATGACGTCTCACACCCTCCCTGCTCATCTGCGCCGCCAGCAATATATCGAGGAACTCGAGGCCGCAGCATTGCGTGCCGCCACGGCGGATGGCGCCTGGCACTATCGAGCACGCCGGCTGCATCATGGTTCCGGAGCTGTCGCGTTGCGCGCACCGCATCTGCGCCTGAATGACGACAACATCAGGCTGCAGGACTATCGGGCGGTCAGTGATGCCATGGCGCTGCGCTGGCAGCACAGCGACTCTCGGTTGCACGCTCGACAGCGGCCGGAACAACCTGAGGCGCGGTTGGTCTATGACCTGCTCGAACAACTGCGAGTTGAGTCGCTGATCAGCACCAGCATGCCGGGGACGGCACGCAACCTTGAACAGCGCTTCCAGCGCTGGGCACTGGATTACTACAACAGCCAGTTGAGTGGTACGGCGCTCGGCCAGCTACTGCTGTGTATCATCCTGATCAGTTGGTCACGTCTTATGGCCCGCCCGGTGTTCGAGGAGATCGAAGACTCACTGGAAGCGACGCGTGCCGGCATCGTTCCCGTACTCGGTCACGCTCTGTCCGGTCTGCGTCGCGAGCGCCACGCTCAGGCCAACTATCAAGGTCACGCACGCCATATCGCCGACTGGCTTGGCGAGCAGTTGCAGGACGTCGACATCAAGGACAGCACCGAAGATGATGACCAGAGCCTTGACCCCAGGCGACAGCTGGCCATGCTGCTCGAAAGCGAGGATGACATCGACATCGAGCTCTCTCAGTCACTTAGCGGCAATAGCCCCACCTGTCACGACCACGCCTATCGCGACCATTCTTTCAATTACCATGCCTTCACCACGGCCTATGACAGTGAAGTCGAGGCCATAGGCCTGGTACGCAGTGCACTGCTTGATGAGTATCGTCAGCGCCTCGATCAACGCATCGCTGCACAGCGCATCAATGTGCGACGTCTGGCGGGAATCTTTCGTCGAGCGCTGTCGCAGCCCGAACGCGACGACTGGCACCACGGCGAAGAAAGCGGAATCATCGATGGCAGGCGGCTGGCACAGATCGTGTCATCGCCACTCGAACGACGCATCTTCCAACGCACACGCTACACGCCAGCCAGCAATGCCCAGGTTGCCTTTCTCATTGACTGCTCCGGGTCGATGAAGACCCATGCCGAAGCCGTTGCCACGCTGGTGGAATTGCTCACCCGTGCGCTGGACATGGCCGGCGTCGCTACCGAGGTACTCGGCTTCACCACTGGAGCCTGGAACGGAGGCCGGCCCTACCAGGAGTGGATCAAGGCCGGTCGTCCACCCGGCGCTGGGCGACTCAACGAGTGCCGACACTTGATATTCAAGGAGGCTCGATGCCCATGGCGACGTTCACGGCGCGCCTTCGGCGCGATGTTCAAGGCTGATCTGTATCGCGAGGGCATCGACGGCGAAGCGCTGGAATGGGCCAGCCAACGCCTGCTTGGTGCCGATGTGCAGCGCCGCCTGCTGGTGGTCATCTCCGATGGCAGCCCCTCCGATAGCGCCACCCAGTTGGCCAATGACCGCCACTACCTGGACGACCACCTGAAGGAAGTCATTGCGCGCAATGAGCGCCACGGTCAGATCGAAATTACCGGGCTGGGTGTTGGCCTCGACCTCAGCCCCTGGTACCGTTACCACCGGATCATCGACCTGGAACAGACCCTGGACAACCGCCTCGCCGATGAAGTCGCTCAGTTATTGGTGGCCCCACGCCGCAAGATCACCCAAATGCGACACCAACAATGATACTGATCCCCAGCCCCACCAGGGTAAGCATCGCGACCCGGCGCATGGTGTCAGCACTACAGGGCGGCGGATAACGACGGCCGAGCCAGGTGGCCACTCCCACTACCGGCATGGCCCATAGCGCCAGACTCCAGACGTCGGCGGTCAACCCCCCCTGAATACCAACGAACAAGGTGCGCATGCCAGAGGTCAGGGCGAAGCACAGGATCAACAGGCGGCGGATGGTATCCAGTGAAAGAGGTTGCCGATAGCAGTGATAGATCACCGGTGGCCCCGGCACTCCAAAAAGGCCACCGCACAACCCGGTCAACACACCACTCATCGCGAAGGTCCAGGAGGGCGAAGTCCGGCTACGAGGACGCGGCTTCAAGGCAATACTCAGGCCGCCATACAGCACCAGCACACCGAGTAGCAGCGTCATCAGCTGTTGCCACTCCCGATCGAGCCATTCCAGCAACCAGACACCCAGCGCAATGGAAGGCACGATGCCCAACCCCAGTGCAAGCACTCGCCCTTTTCCCAGCCCCCGCCATTTCCCGGGTAGCGCTACGGCGCTGTTGACCAGGGTGACCAGGCTGATCACCGCCGCCAGCACCGGCACCGAAGCCATGCCCATTCCCCCGGCGGCGCCCATGACGATCATGCCCAACCCAAATCCCGAGACGGTGTGCAGGTAGCCTGCCACCGCCATGATCGCCAATACCACCAGCAATGCTGGTATCTCCATGCCTGCTCCCATCACTGGACGTCACTTGCCGAGCGTGCTGGACCGCTGCTGAGCCTGAACCGTCGTTACGGCGATGACGTTGACGATATCCGCTACGCTGCAGCCACGCGAGAGGTCATTGGCGGGTCTGGCCAGTCCCTGCAACAGAGGACCAATCGCTTCGGCACCACCGATGCGCTCGGCCAGCTTGTAGCCGATATTGCCTGCCTCGAGGTCAGGAAAGATCAGCACATTGGCGCGCCCCTTGACCCGCGAGTCGGGTGTCTTGCGCTCGGCGACCTCGGCAACCAGAGCCGCATCCAGTTGCACATCTTCGTCAATCGCCAGTGCAGGACGCGCGGCCTTGACCCGGCGTGCCGCGTTCACCACCTTGTCGACAGCGGCATGGCGAGCGCTACCTCCTGTCGAGAATGACAGCATGGCCACGCGAGCCGGATCACCCAGCAATGCCTCAGCGCTATCAGCAGCAGCCATCGCGATCGCTGCCAACTGTTCCTCATCAGGATCGACCACCAAGCCGCAATCGGAAAAGATCATGCCCCCCGTCAGGTCATGGAACGGCTTGCACAACATCATCAGGAAAAAGCTCGATACCAGGCTGCTCTCCGGGGCCTTGCCGATCAACTGGATCGCGCAGCGAACTACATCCGCAGTGGTATGCACCGCCCCGGCCACGCTGCCATCCGCCAATTCTTCACGCACCATCAAGTTGGCGAACACCAGCGGGTCCAGTACGCGGCTCGCCGCCTCGTCTGCACTCATACCCTTCGCCTCCCGCAATTCGAGCAGCCGTTGGGTGAGGCGCGGTCGGAGCTCCGAGGTCTGGGGGTCGATCACTATCATTCCAGCCAGATCTACATCAGCCTGACGCGCGGCACTGCGTATGTCATGAGCATCACCGACCAGCAGAATCTCGGCATAACGCTGCTCAACCGCCAATGCAGCGGCCTTGAGGATTCGGGGGTCTTCACCTTCGCAGAGCACGATGCGCCTGGGCGCCTGACGGGCTCGCTCACGTATATGGTTGAGGGCCTTCATCGCCTTGCAGACTCCGTATCAGTGCTGAGTTGTCATCGTCAGCATTCAAGAAAACCCCGGCCCAGAGGTACGAGTCAGGGCCGGGGTAAAGCGTCATACCGGACGAGAGAGCATGGGTGGCATCACGGACAAGGAACGTCCACCAGCTTCCGGCACGACTCCTGCACTTCTTGTGTCCAACCGTTGTGTCCAACCGTTGTGTCCAACCGCTGTGTCCAACCGCTGTGTCTACACGCTGCATCTACACACTCTTGAGCTGATTACGCGCTGCAGACCTATACGTAATCCTGATACTTCTCCAGCATCCGCACCGGCTTGCGCAGCGCATCGCGGCGGAAGGGATCGCCCAGCTCACGTGTACACATGATCTCGATGATGGTGGTCTTGCCCTCGTTCATCTGCCGATCCACCGCCTCGCGCAGAGCAGGACCCACGTCTTCGAGGCGATCCACGGTGACGCCTTCTGCACCCATCGCCCTGCCTATCTCGGCAAAACTCTGGTTGTCGAGCTCACCGGCGACAAAGCGGCGATTGTAGAAGTCGACCTGGTTCTTCTTCTCCGCGCCCCACTGGCGGTTGTGGAAGACCACGGCGGTGACCGGAATGTTGTGACGCACGGCGGTCATGGTTTCCATCATGCTCATGCCCCAGGCACCATCACCGGCATAGGCGATGGCCGGACGGTGTGGCGCCGCCGCCTTGGCACCGATGATCGTCGGCAAGGCGTAACCACAGTTACCGAAGCTCATCGGCGCGAAGAAGCTACGCGGCTTCTCGAAGCGCAGATAACTGTGGGCCACCGAGTTGATGTTGCCGATATCGGTGGAGACCATGACATCTTCCGGCATGGCCTTTTCCAACTCTCTCAGCACCTGCCGCGGATGCAGGTACTCGCCGCCGGAGAACGGCTTTTCGTCTCGCGCTTCTTCAATGGAATCGAGGCTGAAAGGGTCGCGCTCATGCGTCCACTCATCCAACTCCTGCTCCCAGGCCTCCTTCTCGGACT
The DNA here is from genome assembly GCF_001431725.1 of Halomonas huangheensis. Classification (NCBI taxonomy): domain Bacteria; kingdom Pseudomonadati; phylum Pseudomonadota; class Gammaproteobacteria; order Oceanospirillales; family Halomonadaceae; genus Halomonas; species Halomonas huangheensis. The sequence goes on from NZ_CP013106.1 coordinate 3,116,815, forward strand.
TGACCCTGGCCAGACGCTCCTGCTTGTTGTCGTCACACGCCAGATGACGGCTTTCCAGGCGCTTGCTCAACTCGACCGCAACAGCACGAGCATCGCCACAGATACCTACGGCAATCTTCTTCACCAGCCCCAGCATCTTGTGATCGGCATCGACCTGAATGATGCGGGCATTCTGCGGCCAGTAATCCATGCCATGCTGCGGCAGCGTTCCGAACGGCCCGAGACGAGTGCCCAGCGCCAGTACCACATCCGCTTCGGAAATCAGCTTCATTCCGGCCTTGGAGCCCTGGTAACCCAGCGGGCCGCACCACTGCGGGTGACTGGCCGGGAAGGAGTCATTGTGCTGGTAGCTGTTGACCACCGGCGCCCCCAACCGCTCAGCCAGTGCCTTGCACTCTTCAACGCCATCCGCCATCACCACGCCGCCACCGGAGACGATCACCGGGAAGCGGGCCTCGGCCAGCAGAGCGACGGCTTCCTCCAGCGACTGTTCGCCGCCCGGGCCCCGATCGACACGGCGCGGCTGAGGAATCTCGGCTTCAATCTCACCGTAGAAGTAGTCGCGAGGGATGTTGAGCTGTGTCGGACCGATTTCCGACATGGCACGGTCGAAGCAGCGGCCGGTGAACTCTGCCATGCGCGTGGGGTTGGTGACATGGCCCTGATACTTGGTGAACTCCTGGAACATCGGCAACTGGTTACATTCCTGGAAGCCACCCAGCCCGATACCGGTGGTACCGGTTTCCGGGGTAATCATCACCACCGGGCTATGCGCCCAATACGCCGCAGCTATTCCGGTCACGCAGTTGGATATGCCAGGGCCGTTCTGGCCGATGACCACCCCGTGGCGTCCAGAGACTCGGGCATAACCATCCGCCATATGCGCGGCGCCCTGCTCATGCACGACGGGAACCAGACGAATGCCGGCCGGGGCAAAGATGTCCATGGCGTCCATGAACGCCGACCCCATGATGCCGAAGATATCGGTCACTCCATTGGCGACCAGCGTTTCGACGAAAGCCTCCGACGGTGTCATCTTCTGCTTGCCCTGAACGACCTGGCGGTTATCGGTATTGTCCTTATTGGTGTCGTTGTAGCTCATTGGCTCCTCCACGGAACGAGAACAGGCATAACTGCTTTTGAATCGAATTCATTTTTTGAAGCTAATTCATTTTTCGATACCCAAAGTTCCGTTTTACGAAACTTGAGAAAAATGTAGCGTCAGACCCTGGCGACGTCAACACCCATTTCAAAAAACGGTACAAATTGATTTCTTTTCAGGAATAGATAGAATTCAAGTCAAGGGGGACACCGCCATGACCACACCGCGTATGGATACCAGAAGCATCGAGGGAGATACGCCAGCTCAACGTCTGCTGGCCTTGCTGGAAGTCATCGCCGACAAGGGGCAGTACTTCACACTGCAGAGCCTTGTGGATGAAACAGGCCTACCGAAACCAACGCTGCATCGCATGCTGCAGCAACTGGAAAACTCCGGCATGTTGCAGCGTGAGGCCGACAACCGGCACTACTGCATGGGCTCGCGACTACGCCGTCTGGCCGAAAACCTGCTGCTCAATGACACCGTGCAGGGAGCCCGCCATGCGGTGCTCGCCGAACTGGTGCGTGAGGTGGGAGAAAGCTGCAATATCACGGCGCTGTCAGGCTCCGAGGTGCTGTACCTCGACCGGGTCGAAACATCCGCGCCGTTGCGCTTCTATCTGCATCCCGGCTCGCGAGTACCGGCTCACTGCTCTGCCAGCGGCAAACTGTTCCTCGCCCAGTTGGGGGCTACTCAGCGTCGACGCCTGCTGGCCGAGATGCCGCTGGAAAAGTTCACGCGCAACACCATCACCGATCTCGAGTCACTGGAAGAAGAGGTCGCGCTGGTCAAGAGCAACGGCTTTGCCTTCGATGATGAAGAGTTTCTGCCGGGCTTGTTGTGTATTGCGGTATTGGCGCCCAACCCGACCGGGGTCTCCAATATAGGCCTCGCTATCCAGGCCCCGGTGATGCGCATGGACCGGGAGCGCGCCCTCGCCTGCCTTCCCGTGCTGGAACGCGCGGCAGCCGCCATCGCCCGCATCAATCAAGGTGCACTTCCTGAAGCCACTGCAGACGAGAACACCGAAGTCAGCGGATAGCACTAATGAACTCCGACGGGGCTGGCTCCAGAGCGCCATTGACCTTATTCTCTCCACAAGGTGCTTTCCACCAGGGGCGTCGACCGCGGGCAGAACCCTGAACGTCTCGCCATTGCCGCGCGTCCCTGCTCACATAACCAATAAGGATGACTGCCATGCCTGGCCTGCTCCATGACGTCGACCCTGATGGACTGCTGGAATATTCCGTGGTCTATACCGACCGTGCACTGAATCACATGTCGCAAAGCTTTCAGGGTGTCATGCGCGATATCTCGGCAACCCTCAAGCAAGTCTACAATGCCGACTCCGTCGCCATCGTGCCGGGCAGCGGCACTTTCGGCATGGAAGCCGTGGCACGCCAATTCGCTCACAACCGCAGCGCGCTGGTGATTCGCAATGGTTGGTTCAGCTATCGCTGGCATCAGATCCTCGAAATGGGCCGAATTCCGGCGGAGCTCAATGTCGCCAAGGCACGCCGACTCGACGAACACGATCCAGCCTCACCGTTCGCCCCGGCTCCGATCAAAGAGGTCGAGAGCCTGATCAGCCGTACGCGTCCGGATATCGTCTTCGCTCCCCATGTCGAGACCTCTTCCGGCATGATTCTTCCCGATGATTATATCAAGCGTGTCGCCGACGCTGTGCATGCCCATGGTGGCCTGCTGGTGCTCGATTGCATTGCCTCTGGTACCGTTTGGGTGGATATGCAGGCCACGGGGGTCGACTTACTGATCAGCGCACCGCAAAAGGGTTGGAGCGGTTCACCTTGTTGCGCGATGGTGATGATGTCTGCCCTGGCTCGCGAGGTAATCGAGGAAACTACCAGCAGCAGTTTTTCTGCCGATCTGCGCAAGTGGCTATCGATCATGGAGACCTACGAAGCCGGAGGCCATGCCTATCACGCCACCCTGCCCACCGACAGCCTACGCAACCTGCGCAACATCATGCAGGAAACCGCTGAATACGGTTTCGACAAGGTCAAGGAAGAACAATGGGCACTCGGCCAGGGGATTCGCCAGCTACTCAGCGATCGGGGACTTGGTAGCGTTGCTGCGCCAGGCTTTGAAGCCCCTGGCGTTGTTGTTTGCTATACCGGTGATGGCGGACTGGTTGCACGGTTCGCAGCTGCTGGCCTGCAGGTTGCCGCAGGGGTACCCCTGATGTGTGATGAGGGCGAAGATTTTCAGAGCTTCCGCATCGGTCTGTTCGGACTCGACAAACTGCATCACCCGGCACGCAGCATCGACAGCTTCCAGAAGGCACTCGACCAGGTGCTCAATGCCTGACTCGTGTTCCCGCAACCCTATTCGCCAGGAGAAATGTCGCTGGAAGAAGTGTCGCTGGAAGAAATATCGCGGGGAGAAATGACAATGGGCGCCTGCATGGCGCCCATTGCATTATGCGGCGTTGTGTTTGCCGGACGGTTCGATGTCACGAAAGGATCGACAGGATGATTCTCTCCCCATAGCCCCACAGTAATACGGTCATTCCCAGTAGTGCCTCGAGCACCAGGACACCGACCCCGAAGGTCGTGATGGAAACAATGAAGCCTTCCTTCTCACTGATGTTCAGAAAGGAAGGTATGCCGATATACAACAGAAAAGCCGTATAGCAGAGACCAATAACGCCTGCGAGAAGGCATAACCACACCAGAGGGTATATCGCTACAATTCCGCTGAGAAACATGGGAGTAGCAATATAACCCGCGAAGATGATGCACTGACTCTGGCTGGGCGGTTTGGGATAGCGTTTGGCCATGTAGCGTATGACCTTGCCGACGACATAGACCGCCGCGAGTATCGTCAAATAGAAAACGATCCCCGCCCCCAATGCATCCAGATAGCCCAGCTTGATCTGCGTCCCGCCACCAAGACTCCACCCCACTTGCGTCGTACCAATATAGGAAGCGACTACCGGAATGGCAGCCAATAACAAAACGTGATGGGCATAAAGGTGGGTTAGCGTCTCACGTTCTTCCTTGATTGCCTTCCATTCTCGATTGGGACGGGCCATCAATCCCCAGACATGTGCCAGCATCGCGACTTCCTCCTGCTACCGCAGTGATCAGATAGAGAGTTTGTTGTCGTTGGTCCTCTCTTCAGGAGTATAGAACCGAATTCAGTCTTTGCTGGATGAACCTTGGTACAAGCACAATTCCAGCGACAACCCACCACCATCGGCACCTTCTCGCAGCAACGAACCGCACCGACCTGCTGATCGGTCATGCCAGCCTCCATATACGAGAACGGGCCGCACAAGGCGGCCCGTCAGGAGTTGATCAGGGGATGATCACAGCTACTCGAGGTTCACTAGTACATCGAGGTCCACTAGTACATCGAGGTCCACATCGGTGTGCTGGGCATCAGCGTTGCATCGAGTGACATCATCACACTAAGAGCGGTGATGGTCAGAATCGAGATACCGAACACCTGGCGTGCCCAACGTACGTTGTCGTCGGTGCGATAGCCCTTGGCTGCGATGTATAGCCAATAGACGCCCAGCACCAACGCCACTACGAAGTAGCCCGGCCCCGCATAGCCCGCCACACTCAGCGACAGTGCCGCGCCGATAAAGGCGAGGATGTAACCGAGAATGTGGTGCTTGGCGGTTCCGATACCACGCACGACCGGCAATACCGGAATATTGGCTGCGCGGTAATCTTCCATGCGGAAGATGGCGATGGCATAGGAGTGCGGCATCTGCCACAGGCAGAAGATCACCAACAGGGTCAGGGCACCGGTATCGAAAGTCCCGCTTGCCGCACAGTAGCCGACTACCGGTGGAACTGCCCCGGAAAGGCTACCCACCAGAGTGCCGAATTCAGAATGGCGCTTCATGTAAAGGCTGTACGCCCCGACATAGATCACGAACCCAAATGCGGCCAACCCCAGCGTCAACCAGTTGGTTCCCAATGCCAGCACAACAAAACCAGCGAGGCCAAGTAGCGTGGCGAAGCGCAATGTAGCCGCCTCGCTCACTCTACCCTGCACCAATGGGCGATTGCGGGTGCGCTCCATCAAGGCATCGATGTCTTGATCGATGACGTTGTTGAAGGCGCAACCTGACGCAATCACCAAAGCCAGTCCTACCAGCGCCGATAGAAACACCAGCGCTTCGAACTGACCCTGGGCGGCCAGGAAATAGCCGCCCAGAACCGAGATCACATTACCGCCGATAATGCCTGGCTTGGTGATCGTGATGTAGTCCCTGATCATCATGTGCTTCGGCGTCAGCCGATCATCATGTTGTGATGCAGGTGGTACATGATCCACAGAGAGCCTCCGATGACCAGAACCAGAATCGTCACGGTGAAGACGAACGACATGAAGTTCCAGCCTTCATCGGCCTTGGTGTTCATGTGCATGAACATCACCAGCTGAACCAGGACCTGCGCTACCGCCGTGATGACGATGGTAAGCACCATGGCTGTAGCCCCGAAGCCGCCGCTCATGACCACACCAAAAGGGATGATGGTCAGCACGATGGACAGGATCAGACCAACAACATAGGACTTGACGCTGCCGTGGCTGTTTTCCGCGTGAGAATGTCCACTCATGTCACAGGACTCCCATCAGGTAGACGAAGGAGAAGACGCAGATCCAGACGATATCCAGGAAGTGCCAGAACAGGCTGAGGCACAGGATACGTGGACGCGTCACGTCGGTCAGGCCTTGCGTCGACACCTGGATGACCATCACCACAATCCAGATCAGACCAAAGGTCACGTGCAGGCCGTGGGTGCCCACCAGGGTGAAGAATGCCGACAGGAAACCGCTCTTGTCAGGCCCAAAACCTTCATGGATCAGGTGCTGGAACTCATAGATCTCCATGCCTACGAAGGCTGCACCCAACACGAAAGTAATGATCAGCCACTGGCGCACCCTGGCGACAGACCCAGCGTTCATCGACAGGACTGCCATGCCGTAGGTAAAGCTCGAGAACAACAGCAGGAAGGTCTCGACCAGAATGAACGGCAGCTCGAAGATCTCACCCGGCGTCGGGCCATCCGCCGTGCCCCTCAGGAGCACAGCGTAAGTGGCGAACAGTGATCCGAAGATCACCAGATCGCTCATCAGATAGACCCAGAAACCGAAGAGCTTGGTGCCCGCCGTATCGTGGTGGTCGTGGTCATGCCCTTCGGCATGACCGTCGTGGTTAAGAGTATCGGTAGCCATGATTACGCCTGCATCTCCGCACGTTTCTGGACTTCACGCTCAATGCGCTCGACCTCAGCTGCTGGCACGTAGTAATCAACATCATTGTTGAAGATACGCGCCATGAAAGTGGCAAAGATCGCGACACCACTGACAATAGCCAGCCACCAGATATGCCAGATCAGGGCAAAGCCAAGGACGGTAGCGAACGCACCCATCACCGGGCCTTCCCAGGTGTTCTTCGGCATGTGGATGTCCTTGTACGGGACACTGGACTTCGGTGCCTTGCCGCCGTTCTTCTGCTTCATCTCCCAGAAGGCATCCACTTCGTGGACTTCAGGCAGGTGAGCGAAGTTGTAGAACTGGGGCGGAGACGCGGTCGCCCATTCGAGAGTACGAGCGTCCCAGGGATCGCCAGTGACATCCTGGTTCTTCTCGCGATCACGGATACTGACGAACACTTGAATCAGGGTGCAGGCGATACCGCAGAGGATAACCACAGCACCACACCATGCGAAGATCATCAGCGGCTGCCAGTCACCGTTCTCGTAGGACTGCATGCGACGTACCGCACCGAAGAAGCTCAGCACGTACAGCGGCATGAAGGCCATGTAGAAGCCGATGAACCAGCACCAGAAGGAGCGTCTGCCCCACTTATCGTCCAGCGTGAAGCCGAAGGCCTTCGGGAACCAGTAGGTCAGGCCCGCCATCATGCCGAACACCACACCGCCGATGATGACGTTATGGAAGTGGGCGATAACGAACAGGCTGTTGTGCAGTACGAAGTTGGCTGCCGGTACGGACAGCATCACACCGGTCATTCCACCCAGAGTGAAGGTGATGATGAAGCCGATGGTCCACAGTACCGGAGCGTTGAACTCGAGACGACCGCGGTACATGGTGAACAGCCAGTTGAACACCTTCACCCCGGTGGGGATGGCGATGATCATGGTCATGATGCCGAAGAAGGCATTGACGTTGGCACCGGCGCCCATGGTGAAGAAGTGGTGCAACCAGACGATGAATGACAGGAAGGTAATTGCCACTGTCGCCCAGACCATGGTGCCGTAACCGAACAGACGCTTGCGCGCGAAGGTTGCGATCACCTCGGAGAACACGCCGAAGGCCGGCAGAATAAGGATGTACACCTCAGGATGGCCCCAGGCCCAGATGAGGTTGACGTACATCATCATGTTGCCACCCATATCGGTGGTAAAGAAGTGTGTTCCCAGATAGCGATCCAGAGTCAGGAACGCAATGGTTGCGGTCAGGATCGGGAAGGATGCGATGATCAGCACGTTGGCGCACAGCGACGTCCAGGTGAAGATCGGCATGTGGAACAGCTTCATGCCCTTGGTGCGCATCTTCAGGATAGTGACGAAGAAGTTGATACCGGTCAGCGTCGTGCCGATACCCGATATCTGCAACGCCCATATCCAGTAATCCACCCCGACCCCGGGACTGTACTCCTTCCCGGATAATGGCGCGTAGGCCAACCAACCGGTAGTGGCGAACTCACCAACGAACAGCGAGATATTGACCAGCACAACACCCGCCACGAACAACCAGAAACTCAGGTTGTTGAGGAACGGGAAGGCCACGTCACGTGCACCGATCTGCAGCGGCACCACCAGGTTCATCAGACCGATGACCATCGGCATTGCCACAAAGAAGATCATGATCACACCATGTGCGGTGAAGATCTGATCGTAGTGATGGGGAGGCAGGAAGCCTTCAGCTCCAGCCGAGGCCAGAGCCTGCTGACTACGCATCATGAGCGCATCCGCGAAGCCACGCAGCAGCATGACCAGAGCGACGATGAAGTACATGATGCCGAGTTTCTTGTGGTCAATGGAGGTCAACCACTCACTCCACAGATATCCCCACTTTCTGAAGTAGGTAACTGCGCCCAGCACACAAAGCCCACCAAAAGCGATGGCGAGGAAAGTCGCCACCAGAATGGGCTCGTGATAGGGAATCGCATCCAGACTGAGTTTTCCGAACATGATATTACTCCGCTGCCTCCGCGCTCATGGACTCGCCGTGAGTCTCGGCTGCTTTGCCGTGGCCGAAGCCTTCGGTATAAGCGTCGGCGTATTTCGCCGCCTGCTCAGCGTGACCGCCGCCCGCAAGGAAGCTCTTGATGATGCTCTCGTAGAGAGTCGGGGATGTTTCGGAGAAGTACTTGGTGAAATGACCTTCAGTAGGCTCGGCCAGTTCGTAGTACCCCTCTGGGAATGTCAGCGTATCGGACGATTCACGCACCTTCTCCACCCAGGCATCGAAGTCTTCCACGGACCCGACATGAGCATCGAAGTACATGTCAGCGAAGCCTGCACCGCTGTAATTGGTGGAGCGACCGCGATACACACCCTGCTCATCGGCAATCAAGTGAACATCGTTGTCCATACCTGCCATGGCGTAGATCTGGCTGCCCAGCGCAGGAATGAAGAAGGAGTTCATGACCGAGCCGGAGGTCACGCGGAAGCGCACCGGGGTGTCCTCAGGGAATGCCAGTTCGTTGACGGTGGCAATGCCCTGCTCGGGATAGATGAACAGCCATTTCCAGTCGAGCGAGACGGCCTCGATGACCATGGGCTCGTTCTGCCCCTCTTCAGCCTTGAGCGGCTTGTGAGGATCCAGACTGTGAGACGTATACCAGGTCAGCAGTGCAAGGAACACAATGATGACGCAGGGAATGAACCAGACGATCGCCTCGATCTTGGTCGAATGGTGCCAATCCGGCGCATAGGTGGCGTCCTTGTTGCCCTTGCGATAACGCCAGGCGAACGCGAGAGTCAGCACAATCACCGGCACCACCACGATCTGCATCAGACCGAAGGCGGTGAGGATCAGGGTGCGCTGCTCCTGACCGATTTCCCCCTTCGGGTCCAGCAAGGCTGAACTACAGCCCGCCAATACCAGGGGCAGCGCCAGCATCAGCACAAGGCCGAGCGCGCGCAGGTAGGGATTTCTTCTCATGTAACAACCTCGTCCGGGCTAGGAGGCGGAATATCAGAGCTCACGAGCAACGGCTCTCGTGTCGAGCCTGGGAGCCTCAGCGCAGGGACCATGTCTTACGTCGTTCAGCACTTCGTATGAGATGGTCCCGCCAACGCCTATGCACCCATGGCAAAATCCCATGCCACAACGAGAGCTCAGCCGTCGACTGGGCCGTCGATGGCAGGGACACGCTATGGAATGAGACCGGCGGTATTGTCGGCAGGCACCGAGGTCTTGAGAAGCGACGATTTGCCGCAGGGGTGTCGCACCCAAACTTGATCTGCATTCGAAAACTTGCTCAAACCGCCATCTGACGGGGCATCCAGCCACTTCGACATGGGTGGCAGATTAGTGAAAGACCCCGACCTGGCCATGCGCAGTGTAGCGGAATCCGTACGCCTGGAACCATCACCGCAACACAGAAGTCAGAACCATTCTGTCTCCGGCCCCGAGTTTCGACAGTTCGAGCGGGTTATACCCTGATGTCAGCAAGGCGCAGGCGACTCGGACCACGCCCCCTCAGTTCCTGATAGGCACGCCCATGAGTGACTACAACATCGATGTCATCAAGGCTGCCATAGAATGCAGAACGCAAGGTCGCCCACTTACTGTCATCGAAGACCAGAATGCGCTGCGCGGCTGTTTCCAGTGCGGCTTGCTTGGGCGCCACTTCATGGAAGTGAAAACAGCTCAGGCCTCGATCGAGGTGCACTCCAGCCGCACTGATAAAGGCGCGATTGATGCCCAGCGCTCGAATCTGCCTGGCGATATCCTCACCTTCAAACGACTGTGATACCGACTGATACAACCCTCCCAGTAGTATCAACCGCACGCCATCCAGCTTGCTGACCGCCTGCGCCACATTGAGCGCGTAGGTAACCACGGTCAAATCGCGCCACGCCGCCAGCTCTGAAACCATCGGCATCAGTGACGTACCACAATCAATGAACAGCGTATCGCCATCCTCGATAAAGGTTGCCGCGCTGCGACACAGCTCCCGTTTGATCTCGATGCGCTTGCCCTGCTGCTGCTGAAGATCGTAGATCGGTTGGAACTGAGGGTCATCGCGCCGCACGAGATGTCCGCCCATCAACATCAAGGGACTTTCGTGGGATGAGATATCACGCCGCAGGGTCATCTCCGAAACGCCGCACAGCATGGCAGCATCAGCCAAACGCAAGCTTCCTCCCCCGGAAAGGGCCTGAAGAAGTCGCTCCTGTCGCTCGGCACTGCGTTGGTTCATCGTAGAAGTACTCCACTCACTCTTTCTTCCCCCACGGCCCTGATTATTCAGCGACGTCAGCCCACAACAAGTGCTGGGCTGACTCCCATTTTCAGTGGCTTGCAACCGTCAGAAGACAAGCAAGCATCGAAAACGCCTGGTGCATCCCGGCACCAGCGGGAAACGATAAATTGATCAGCGTTTCCCCAAGTCCAATTCGCCAGATTCAATAAGCATGTCCTGATAAGCATGCCCTGATAACCATGCCCTGATAACCATGCCCTGATAACCATGGCCAGCCAATACTCCAGCTTCCGGGGACACGGCCCAGCACAATGTTAAAAAAATAACATTATGTGTTAGCATCATTCCATACGAGGAAGCACCGATGCCACGTGGCCTGGACCAATGATCGACTACTCGGCGTGGGAGCCCCCGAGTGGTACATGAGGCAAGTCATGCCGTGATCATCGACCGGCGGCCAGAATCAAGTGCCGCCTGGCGTCTGTGTTTCCAGAGGGAATCATCGCCATTCAACAACAATCAGGCATCAATACGAGTACTCACACATGTCGCGTTACGCACCCACCGCCCTTGCAGCAGCCACTCTGGCTGTTGCGACCTTCTCTTCCACTGCCCAGGCCGAAGGCCCTCAGTGGTCTTTCGCCAACGCATCGGTCAACTATCTGGACTGGTCTAGCGGCACTGAAGCACGTACCGCGAACAACGCGGCCAAGAGTGATTTCTATTATCTCGAGCTGGAAGGTGGCGCCGGCTACTCCTGGGGCGAGTTCTACGGTTTCTTCGACATCGAGAACCCGGGCCATGATCACTTCGACGAAGACAGTAACGGTCAGGATAACTTCCGTACCGCGGGTAAGGTGACCTCCCACCTCTACCTGGGTGACACCCCCTTCTCGGTGTATCTGCATGTCTACGATTTTCGCGACTACGGCTATAACTCGCGTGAACAGGACCAGATTCTCGGCTTTGGATATCGCCACACCTTCGACAACGGCCTGTGGGTAAAACCGTTCATCGGTGCCGCACGCGTCCAGAGTGACGGCTACACCGGCATGAACGGCGCAATGCTGGGCTGGGTAGCCGGCTATGACTTCAAAGCCTTCGATCAGTCCTTCAGCCTGACCAACTGGCATGAGCAGACCTTCGAGCGTGACGACGACTATCTCGAGCAGAACTATGTCGGCGACAAGGCGGGCAGCATCGGCACCAATGGCGCCGTGGCACTGTGGTGGCATCCGCACCCTGCGATCACCACTGGTGTGCAGTATCGCTATTCCGACAACAAGCTCGGCACACCCAATCAGTACCAGAACGCCATGATCTACTCTCTAAAGTTCAACTTCCTGTGAGGCGAAGGGACTATGACACTCCTGATGAGTCTGGTGGGTATGGCAACGCTGGTTGCCATTGCCATCCTGTTCTCCTACAACCGTAGATCCATTCGCCTGCGTACCGTACTCGGTGCCTTTATCATTCAGGCGGGGCTCGGTGCCTTTGTCCTCTATGTGCCCTTCGGCCAGGATCTCCTCAAGACCGTTTCCGACGCCGTCAGCCAGGTGCTGGTCTATGGTAACGATGGTATCGACTTCCTGTTCGGCAATCTGGCCAATACCGAGAACATCGGCTTCGTGTTTGCGATCAAGGTACTGCCGATCATCATCTTCTTCTCGTCGCTCACCGCGGTGCTCTACTACCTGGGCATCATGCAATGGGTGGTGCGCCTGTTGGGCGGCGCTCTGCAGAAGGTGCTGGGTACTTCGCGTACCGAGTCACTTTCGGCAACCGCCAATATCTTCGTCGGTCAGACCGAGGCACCGCTGGTGGTCCGCCCCTATATCGCGCGGATGACCGACTCGCAGTTGTTTGCGGTGATGTGTGGCGGACTGGCCTCAGTGGCTGGCTCGGTGCTGGCCGGTTATGCCTCACTGGGCATTCCCATGGAATACCTGGTCGCGGCGTCCTTCATGGCAGCACCGGGTGGCCTGTTGTTCGCCAAACTGATCATGCCGGAGACCAGCGAGGACCCTGATAGCGACGAGCGTACCCAGGACACCACTGAGGAGGGCGACAAGCCGGTCAATGTCATCGATGCGGCCTGCTCCGGCGCTTCGTCCGGCCTGCAACTCGCGGCCAATGTCGGCGCTATGCTGCTGGCCTTCATCGCCTTGATTGCGATGTTGAATGGCGTTCTCGGCGGTATTGGTGGCTGGTTCGGCTTCGAAGACCTGAGTCTCGAGATGATTCTGGGCTGGGTGTTCTCGCCGTTGGCCTTCCTGCTTGGTGTGCCTTGGGAAGAAGCCAATATCGCCGGCTCTTTCATCGGTCAGAAGCTGGTCGTCAATGAATTCGTCGCCTTCATCAATCTGGCGCCCTACATCGATGGCAGTCAGGTCGTCGAGGCTACCGGCCAGGCGATGAGCGCGCACACAGCAGCTATCCTGTCCTTTGCACTCTGTGGTTTTGCCAACCTGTCGTCGATTGCCATTCTGCTGGGTGGGCTTGGTGGTATTGCCCCCAGTCGTCGCCACGACATTGCCCGTTTCGGCATGCGAGCGGTATTGGCCGGCACCCTTTCCAACCTGATGTCAGCTTCTATTGCCGGCTTCTTCATCGCCCTCGGAGCCTGATCCGGCCTCTACTCGCCCAGCTGGGCCGCTACCAGGCGGCCCGGTTGGCCACCCAGAGCCACGTGTTCAAGGTTTCAAAACAGATGTGTTACCGAGTCCAGATCGGGCCTGTTGCAGAGTCTCGAGCACGACCGTTTCCGGTCTACGTGCGGCTGCTTCCAGAGTCCCGAACATGACTATTTCACAAGTCCCGAACACGACTATCTCTAGAGTCCCGAACGTGACTATTTCTAGAGTCCCGAACATGACTATTTCTAGAGTCCCGAACATGACTATCTCTAGAGTCCCGAACGTGACTATTTCTAGAGTCCCGAACATGACTATTTCTAGAGTCCCGAACATGACTCATGCTGGAGCCCTGAAATGACAGATCTCACTTATATCGCTCGCCAGGCACTGGCGCTGATGGACCTCACCAGCCTCAACGATAATGACACCGACGCCGTTATCGAAGCGCTGTGCCAGCGAGCCAAGACACCTGCCGGCTCACCGGCGGCGATCTGCATCTATCCGCAGTTTGTGGTCACTGCGCACCGCGCGCTGGTGGCTCATCAGCTCAACGGCAAGATCAAGATCGCTACTGTTACCAACTTCCCGGCAGGCAACGACGACCCCATGGCCGCTGCACGCGAGTCCCGTGAAGCAGTCGCAAGTGGCGCCGATGAAGTCGACGTGGTTTTCCCATGGCGCGCATTGCTGGCAGGCGATGAAAACGTTGGCCGTGACCTTGTCGAGATGTGCAGAGCTGCCTGCGGCGACCGTCTGCTCAAGGTGATCATTGAAAGTGGCGAGCTCAAGGATCCGGCATTGATCCGCCGCGCTTCGGAACTGGCCATCGCCGGCGGCGCCGACTTCATCAAGACTTCCACCGGCAAGGTGCCGGTCAACGCAACACCGGAAGCGGCACGCATAATGCTCGAAGTCATTCGCGATAGTGGTCGTCCGGTCGGCTTCAAGGCAGCCGGCGGCGTGCGCACTGCCGAGGATGCCGCGATCTATCTCGACCTCGCCAACGAGATCATGGGTGCCAACTGGGTGTCTCCGAAGACCTTCCGCTTCGGCGCATCAGGTTTGCTCGACAATCTGCTGATGACACTTGGCGTGGGTATTGATAGCAAGGGTGTCGATAATGGAGGCAACGCAGGAGGCTACTGATGCTGATTCAGGATATTCTCGCCGCCAAGCGTGACGGACAGACGCTGGATAGTGCCATGATTCGCGAGTTCGTCATGGCGATCGCAAGCGACCAGGTCGGCGATGAACAGATCGGCGCCTTTACCATGGCCGTCTATCTCCGCGACATGAACCTCGACGAGACCGTGGCGCTCACTGAGGCCACCCGCGATTCGGGCCATGTGCTCGACTATCGCGCCCTCGACCTGCCCGGCCCGGTCCTCGACAAGCACTCGACCGGCGGTGTCGGCGATCCAGTGTCGTTGGTTCTCGGCCCCTGGCTGGCGGCCTGCGGCGCCCATGTGCCGATGATCTCGGGGCGTGGCCTGGGGCATACCGGCGGTACTCTGGACAAGCTCGAGGCGATTCCCGGTTACAACGTTACGCCTGATCACGCGACTTTCGAGCGCCTGCTGCGCGATACCGGAGTGACCATTATCGGTCAGAGTGGCAACCTCGCTCCGGCCGACAAGCGCCTCTACGCGGTGCGCGATGTCACCGCCACCGTCGCTTCACTGCCGCTGATCGTGGCCTCGATTCTCGGCAAGAAGCTGGCCGAGAACCTCGATGCGCTGGTGATGGACGTCAAGATCGGCAATGGCGCCTTCCTCGCCAACGATGACGAAACCCGCCAGTTGGCGATGACCATTGCCGAAGTGGCTCGCCGTGCAGGCACACCCACCACCGCACTACTGACCGACATGAACCAGTGCCTGGCCAACAGTGCTGGTAACGCAGTAGAGGTTCGAGAATGCCTGGACATCATGACCGGCAAAAGGCGCGGCGGACGACTGCTGGAACTGACCCGCACTCTGGCCGTCGAAGCGCTGGTTGCCGGACGACTGGCGGAAGGCGCTGACGAGGCTCGCCGCAGACTCGATCATGCGCTCGATTCCGGCCGGGTGGCCGAGCGCTTTGCCGGAATGGTTGCCGGCCTGGGAGGCCCCAGTGATCTGCTCGATAATCCCGAACGGTATCTTGCCGAAGCTCCAGTAGTACGTGACGTCTACGCGGCTCACGACGGTATCGTCGCTGCCCAGGACGTCAAGTCGCTCGGCATGGCAGTGGTCGCGCTGGGCGGAGGACGCCGACGCGCCTCCGACAGCATCGATCATCGAGTAGGACTCGACAGCATTGCCACTCTCGGTAGCAGAGTCGATCGGCACACGCCGCTGGCCCGCATTCACGCCGCCAATGCAGAAGATGCCGAACGCGTCGCCGAACAGCTGGCCGACTGCTTCACGATTGGTGAATCCGCCGAAGTCCCGCCGCTGGTGCATGACCTGCTTCAAGACCCTTCTCGAAACACCCACCACACACCCGGCGATACAGGAGACCGCACATGACACGCGCTATCGTAGTGGTGATGGATTCCTTCGGCATCGGTGCCGCACCGGATGCCGAGCAGTTTGGGGACGCAGGCTCCGATACTCTGGGCCATATCGCAGCGGCCTGTGCCAACGGTCAGGCAGATGATCGTGGACGCCAGGGTTCCCTGCACCTGCCCAACCTGGCGCGCCTCGGATTGTTTCACGCGCATCAGGCGGCCACTGGCCATTCAGCTGCCGGCATCGAGCTCGGAGAGATCGATAGTGCCTGGGGCTATGCACGTGAAGTCTCCTCCGGCAAGGACACTCCGTCCGGCCATTGGGAGATCGCCGGTGTGCCGGTACGCTTCGACTGGGGATATTTCGAAGCTCTCGAGAACAGCTTTCCTGAGGAATTGCTGGAGGCGCTGATCAATGAAGCCGAGCTACCCGGTGTACTCGGCAATTGTCATGCTTCAGGAACCGAGATCATCGCGCGTCTCGGCGAAGAGCATTGCCGTAGCGGCAAGCCTATCGTCTATACCTCTGCGGATAGCGTGTTCCAGATCGCCGCTCACGAGGAAACCTTCGGCCTCGAGCGCCTGCTGAAACTATGCGAGACCGCTCGCCGCCTGCTCGAGCCCTATAATATCGGCCGCGTGATTGCGCGGCCGTTTGTCGGCAACGATTCCAACGATTTTCAGCGCACTGGTAACCGTCGCGACTACAGCGTCGAGCCGCCCTCACCCACGGTTTTGCAGAAGCTGACCGAAGCGGGCGGTGAAGTGGTCGCGATTGGCAAGATTGCCGACATCTACGCCCACTGCGGCATCTCGCGGCTGATCAAGGCCTCGGGCCACGATGCGCTGATGGATGCCACCCTGACGGCCATGGATGAAGACGCTGAACGCCAGTTGATCATGACCAACTTCGTCGACTTCGACATGATCTATGGTCATCGTCGCGATGTCGCCGGGTACGCCGCCGCTCTCGAGGCCTTTGACACGCGACTGCCGGAACTGCTGCAACGCCTGCGAGCCGATGATCTATTGGTGATCACCGCTGACCACGGCTGCGACCCAAGCTGGCACGGTACCGACCACACCCGAGAGTACATTCCGGTATTGGCACGTGGTGCCGGGCTCGGTGCCAACCCCGCTACGCAATCCCTCGGTGAACGCAGCAGCTTTGCCGATATCGGCCAGTCACTGGCCAGTTACTTCCACCTCGACCCCATGGACGACGGCGTGAGCTTCATGCCCGCCACTCACTGACAGGAGACGCTGATGGCTACTCCCCATATCAAGGCAGAACGTGGCGATTTTGCCGATACCGTGCTGATGCCGGGTGATCCCCTGCGCGCTCGCTACATTGCCGACACCTTTCTCGAAGATGCGCGGCTGGTCAATGACGTGCGCAACATGTACGGCTATACCGGCACCTATCGTGGTCGCGAGATTTCGGTAATGGGCCACGGCATGGGCATTCCCTCAGTCTCCATCTACGCCAAGGAGCTGATCACCGAGTTCGGTGCAAAGAGACTGGTTCGTGTAGGTTCCTGCGGAGCCGTGCGCGACGACGTCAAGGTTCGTGATGTGGTGATTGGCCTCGGCGCCAGCACCGACTCCAGCGTCAACCGCTCTCGCTTTCGCGGTCTCGATTTCGCCGCCATCGCCGACTTCGAACTGACCCGCCACAGCGTCGATGCCGCCGCCGAGTTGGGTGTTGCGGTCAAGGTCGGCAACATCTTCTCCGCTGACCTCTTCTATCACCCGGACCCGGCGTTGGTGGAAACCATGCGTGATTACGGCATCGTCGGTGTCGAGATGGAAGCCGCGGGTCTGTATGGCGTCGCCGCCGAGTTCGGCGCACGAGCGATGACCATCTGTACCGTCTCTGACCACATCGTGAATGGTGACTCACTGTCCAGCGATGACCGTGCCACCACGTTTGACGAGATGATGAAGATCGCGCTGGAAGCGATGCTGCGCGACGATGCAGCGATGAGGAATCCAGCATGAGTGAATCAGCCAACCACGAGACCATTGATGAGCAGATCATCGATGCTCTGGTGAAGGTGCGTGGGCGCGCCTACGTACCTTACTCCGATCACCCCGTCGGTGCCCTGCTGATCAGCGAATCCGGCCAGCAGTTTGTCGGCGCCAACGTCGAGGTTGCCCACTACAAGGGGCTATGCGCTGAGGCATCGGCGATTGCCGCCATGATCAGTGCCGGTGAACGCCAGCTACGGGAAGTCTATGTGATCGGCCCTGGCGAACACTTGTGCACGCCCTGCGGCGATTGTCGCCAGCGCCTGCGTGAGTTCGCCACCCCGGACACCATCATTCGCGTGGTTGACGCCCAGGGACAGCTGCTCAAGCGCTACAGCATGGATCAACTACTACCCGACTCCTTCGGCCCCGAGAACCTCGGCCGGGGTTCCGCCATGCACCAGGGATAAGCTGATCAAGAGCCGATCATCCAGGCTGACTCGTAGTGAGCCTCGATGACCGGCTATTGCGCTTCGCTACATGGGATCGGGAGAGGCCCGACGTTGATCGGCAACAGGCTGCTGCTGCGGCTTGCTCGACTCGCGCTGATGGTCAGGCTGACCGGGACCAGAGGTGCCATCGAGACGGCCTCCCCCCAGACCTTCCATACTGACACTCAAGCGTGGCGCGCCCAGATGGACGCCCATCTCTTCCATACGCTGCTTGAGCATCATGTTGAAGGCACGCGACACGTCCCACTGCATCTCCGGTGACGTGCGGAAACGCATACGTAGAATCGCGCAGCCATCCTCGAAGCGGTCGATGCCCTGCATTTCCAGCGGCGACCAGATGTGGTGGCGCATCATCGGATCCTGACGCAGTTCTCGAGCCGTCTCCTGCATCAGGCTGGTGGCATCATCGATCTTCATGTCAACGGGGATGCGGATCTTCATCAGTGCAATGCCGAACTGTCGTGACATGTTATGGATCGACTCAATGCGCGAGAAGGTCAGGATATGCACGATGCCATCGAGGTCACGCAGGCGTACGGTACGCAATGTCAGCCCCTCGACGGTGCCCATGTGGCCGTTGATCTTGACGAAATCATCCACCGCCAGCGAATCCTCGATCAGGATGAAGATGCCGGTAATCAGATCCTGGACAAGTGTCTGGGCGCCGAAACCAATCGCCAGACCGATGACACCGGCACCGGCAAGCAGCGGCGTGACGTTGACACCGAGGTTGGCCAGCCCAACGATCGAGGCGATGATCACAATAGTGGCGAAGATCACATTGCGGATCATCGGCGTGATGGTCTGAGCACGAGCCTGGTTGACGCGCCGGCCGCGAGAGCGCGCCGAAGACGTCAACCCACGCTGAATCGCCGTATCGGCAAATATCCACGCTAGCCACGCCAGCAACACCGTAAAGGCTATGCCGAGTATCGCCTGGCCAATACGCACACTGGCCACGCCTTCCTGCCCCAGTCCTACCAACGATGCACCCCACACCTGTAGGGAGAGCTCGGCGAAGACCAGCCACGCCAGCACATGTGCAAGGGTGTAGCCAAAGCGCTCGAGGCGTCGACGATATTCGCTGTGATGCCGATAATGACCGCGCCCCTGATCATGACGTTCCTTCTGCCGCCGCAGTAAAGCCGTCATCACCAGCGTCAACACCAGCAGACCGGCGTTGACGATCGAACGCGCCAGCGCTGCGCCCACGTCTCCGCCAGTGATGAAGATCGCCAACAGAGAACCACAAACCATCAGCAGCGCCGGAATATGCCAAAGCCGCCCAACGACCCGAATGATCTCGGTAGCACTCGTGGTGGAGTCACCGCGCATGGAATAGGGACGGTTGCGAATCAGGTGCTTGATCGGCCGCTGGAAGCGCAGAATGAAGCGAATGGTGAACAACGCAGCGAGCATATTGGCCATCACAGAGGCCAGCGCTGCCAGATCAAAGCCCAACATGCCCAGCATCCGCTCGGTACGGAAGGCATCTCCCAACGCCACCAGTGCGCCGATCACGAACAGTGGGCGTAATGCCTGATGCTGCATGATGCGCACTGCCGTGTAACGATGCCCACTGGTGAAGACCGAAATCACCGTTTCCACCACCACCGACAGCGTGCGACCACAGAGAGAGGCATAGGCGATGATGGCGACGCAGGTTCGACCCGGGCTCTGTGGCACCACCTGAGTGATGCCGAGCACGGCAAGGAAAGCCAATACCCAGGGCAACATACGGCGCAGAAAGTGCACTGCCAACAACCAGGCCTTGGGATCGCGCGGCAGGTCCATCGGCCAGCCTCGCCGCACTGCAATCAGACGGCCCAATGCCACCAGGATGATCACCAGCCCACCCCAGATCACCAATTGAACGCTGAACTCCACGGAAAACTGCGCCAACTGCCGATAATCGGTGTCACTCAGCATCGAGATGACATCCTGCCAGCCCTGCAACAGCCTGCTTTTCCAGCGTCCTACCGGAGAACTGGCACCTTCGGCCTGCTCGCCCAACTCGGTGAAGGTATCGGCTAGCGCGCCGAGCAACCCCTGGGAGCTGTCCGAGGTGTCGGCAGCCGCCTCCTCGCCATCACGCAATACCTTGAGGTTATCGACCAGCTCCTTGCGGGTAGCGTCATTCTCGAGCGTCTGGATCAATGTATCCAGCGAGCGCTTCACCTCATCACGGGACGCAGCTGGCTCGGATGTCTGACTGCCACCATTGAGCATGCTCAAGGCGCCGGCCTGTGCCGACGCCTGATTGGGCACAATCACCAACAGCATCAGCACAACCATACAAAGCGCTTGAATCAAAACACTAAAGCCGCTGCGCCCACAGGTCATTCGAACTCCTGTCCCTGGTTATCAAGCATCACTGCCATGGAATAAAGGCCTCCTATGATAGGCTGCCGATCATGACTGTCATAGTTTGGTCTCGCGCAAGTGCACCGAGCCCTGGAACGCCAGATTTCATGGCAACTTGCGAACCACCATATCAGGAGGCTCTCATGCATAGGCCTGCACAGCCGCCCCCCGAAACACTGAACCCCGAAGGCCAACCTCGTAAGGTTGGCGTCGAGCTGGAGTTCGCTGGCCTGCTGCCTCTGGACACTGCCAGGCTTGCTCAGTCCCTGTTCGGCGGCAGACTTGAACACCTCAGTGCCCATCGCATCAAATTGAAGGACACGAAATGGGGAGACTTCGGCATCGAGCTGGATTCACAGTACGTGCATCCAGAAAGCAATGCCAATGAGCCGGAAGACAGTGACTGGCGCCGCCTCAAGCATGACCTCGATAAAGCCTACCGTGAATTGCTTGGCGATGTTGTGACCGGTGTAGTCCCCACCGAGATCGTCTGCCCGCCCATCCCCTGGGATCAGCTCGGCGAGTTGGATCGTTTGATCGATGAACTGCGCCACCACGGTGCCAAGGGTACGGATGCCAGCCTGCTGTATGGCTTTGGCCTGCATCTCAATCCGGAACTGCCCGCCCTGGATGAGGCAACCATTCTTCGCTACCTACGCGCTTGGCTACTATCCGCCGACTGGATACGCGAACAGATCCGGGTGGATATCACTCGGGAGTTCCTGCCGCATGCCAACCCCTTCCATCAGAAATACTGCCTGAAGGTCTGCGACGAACACTATGCCCCCGACCTGGATTCGCTGATCGACGATTACCTCGCCGACAACGCCACCCGTAATCGTGATCTCGATCTGTTGCCACTCTTTGCCTGGCTGCGCCCGAATCACCCACATCCGCTATTGCAGGGCGGACTGGTTCAGGCACGCCCAACCTTCCACTATCGCCTGCCCAATGCCCAGCTTTCAGATCCCGAGTGGGGAGTGGTCAGCGAATGGAACCGCTGGCTCGAAGTCGAATGGCTTGCCTGCACGCCCGACACACTCGCCGAACGCATGGCGGAATACCATGCTCGTCATGCCCAACCCCGGTGGTGGCAACCTCTTCTCAACCTGATGCCGGGAGTTCGTCGCTGATGCCTCAACGCCCTCTGATCGGCATCTCGACCTCGGATCACAAGAGCCTGATTGCCTGGGCTTTCGATTGGCTGGCCGTCTGGCGACATGGTGGACGCCCGCTACGCTTGTCTCCTTCACGCCCCTGGCCGGACAGGCTCGACGGTTTGATCATCGGCGGCGGAGATGACCTCCAGGCACACCTATACGGTGGCGAAGTTCAGTTGGATGTACGTGTTGACCCACAGCGCGATGAATTGGAACTGGCGCTGCTGCGCCAGCAAATCCCGCGTGGTACCCCTGTGCTGGGAATCTGCCGCGGAGCCCAACTGATCAATGTCTACCTGGGTGGCACCCTCGACAGCGATATCTACCAGAGTAACGCAGGCCTCAAGCGACGACGTACTGTGCTACCGCGCAAGACTGTTGATATCAGCCCCGGTAGTCAGTTGCACGAGATCCTGCGGGTAAGCTGGTGTCGCATCAACAGTCTGCACCACCAGGCAGTACAGGCGACCGGGGATGGCATTCGAATCGTAGCACGAGACCGAGATGGTCTCGTTCAGGCCATCGAGTCGCAGCAGCATGATTTTCTGATTGGCGTCCAGTGGCACCCGGAATTTCTGATCTTCAACCGGCCGCAACAACGCCTCATACGTTCAATGATCGCTACCGCCAAGCGCCATGCCGAACAACGGGCCAGCGCCATGAACGACAACGTCCACCGTACGGATATCCGCGGTGGACGTTGAGCGTAACCAACGAAAGCGACCAGCTTGGGTTTTTAAACAGTGCCTGCCGCAAACATTTTCAGGCGTCAGACAAGACTGGCGTCCAGACTGATTTCGGCATTGAACAGCTTGGAAATTGGGCAACCAGCCTTGGCTTTCGCCGCCGCCTCCTGGAAGGCAGCATCATCGGCTCCGGGGATGCTAGCTCGCGTGGTCAAGTGAATGCGAGTAATGGCGAATCCACCATCGACCTCCTCCAGGCTCACTTGAGCTTCAGTATCAATCGACTCTGCCTCGAGTTTCGATTCGCCCAGAATCATCGACAACGCCATGGAGAAACAGCTGGCATGGGCTGCGCCAATCAGCTCTTCAGGATTGGTACCCGCCTGTCCCTCGAAGCGTTGCTTGAAGTCATAGGGCACATCATTGAGTGCGTCGCTGGCCGTGGAAACCACGCCCTTGCCGGTCTTGAGACCCCCTTTCCACTGCGCACTTGCGGTGTTGGTGATGCTCATCGTCGACTCCTCTGGATGGGTATTGGGCGCCATGGTGGTGATCACCATGGCAGCGGTATTCAGCATGCGACTTATCAGCACGACTGTCGAGTTACGGTTTGCCTCAGCCTAACTCTACTGCCATAGTTATGGAAACATTTTCCGAAAATTGAGGCTGCGATGGCAATTCCCTACGTGAGCATCGGTCCGCAACAACTGCCTGCCATTGGCCAGGGCACCTGGCATATGGGCGAAGGACACGTTTCGCGACAGCAGGAAGTGCAGGCGCTGCAGCACGGCCTGGAACTGGGCCTGAAAGTCATCGATAGTGCCGAGATGTATGCCGACGGTGGTGCCGAGGAAGTGGTCGGTGAGGCACTCAAGGGGCGACGCGACGAGGCCTTTCTGGTCTCCAAGTGCTACCCATGGAATGCCGGACGCGATAGTGCGATTCGAGCCTGCGAAGCCAGTCTCAAGCGCATGGCGACGGACCATATTGACCTGTATCTACTGCATTGGCCGGGCAGCATTCCTCTCGACGAAACCCTCGAAGCCTTCGAGCGACTGACGACATCCGGCAAGATTCGTCGTTTTGGGGTCTCCAATTTCGATATCGATGAACTCCAGACCCTACATTCGCTCGATGGTGGGCAGCACTGCGCGGTCAACCAGGTGCTGTATCACCTGGCTTCACGTGGTATCGAGGTGGAACTGTTACCCTGGATGCGTCAGCAGCATATGCCGG
The DNA here is from genome assembly GCF_001431725.1 of Halomonas huangheensis. Taxonomy (NCBI): domain Bacteria; kingdom Pseudomonadati; phylum Pseudomonadota; class Gammaproteobacteria; order Oceanospirillales; family Halomonadaceae; genus Halomonas; species Halomonas huangheensis. The sequence goes on from NZ_CP013106.1 coordinate 3,140,418, forward strand.
TAATGGCCTACTGTCCGCTCGCTCAGGCCGGCGCCTGGGGAGCCGATCCTCTCCATGACCCAGCCGTCATCGAGATTGCCGCGGACCTGAACATTTCACCAGCCCAATTGCTGCTTGCCTGGTGCATTCATGCGCCCGGCGCACAACGCGATGTCATGGCGATTCCCAAGGCATCCCATCCGGCGCATGTTGGTGACAACGCTGCGGCGCTGGAGATCCAGCTCGACGATGAAACGCTCTCCCGGTTGGAACGACTTTATCCACTACCGCCCCACAAACCACCGCTGGATATCGTCTAGCGCGGTGCTTTACTGGCTTTCATGGCTCGGCAGCGATTTTTCGGCGACGCTCATCAGCCAATCGATCCATGCCAGGACGCGGCTATCGCCGACCCGTGAATGGCGGACAGCAACATAGTAGGCCCCACATAGCAGGGGTTCACTGGCGGCCTCGACCAAACGCCCCTGCGTCAATTCCTGAAGCACGAAATAACGCGGCAGAATCGCGACCCCGATGCCGTGAAGTGCCGCATCCAGAACAAACTGGAAGTGCTCGAAACGCTGACCACTCAGAGCAGCGATCTGCTTATCCGACATGCCGACCTCGTTGAACCACAGCCAGGTGGACGACAGGTGGGAGAGAGATGCCCTGGGCGTATGGTAGAGCAGCGGATAGCGCACCAGATCGCGATGGTCATCGACCACCCCGCAGCGCTCGCGCAATGCAGGTGTGCACACTGCCACCAGTTCACAGGGCATCAGCAAGGTCGACTCGAAATCGCGCCAATTGCCCTCGCCATACAGGATGCCAACATCGAAACCTTCCTGGGTGACATAAAGTTGCTGAAGGTCATTGGCGAACTCCACTTCCACATCAGGGTAGCTGCTCGCAAATGACTCCATGCGTGGCAGCAACCAGCGTGTGGTAAAGGAGGGTTCCGCGCCCACCAGCAGCGGCCGAGCATGATCTCTTTGCACTTCTCTGGTGGCAGCGGCAAGACGCTCGAGCAATGGCCCGATGTCCCGGGCGTATTGCGCGCCGCTGTCCGTCAGTACCAGACGTTGTTTGACTCGACGGAACAGCTGACAACCCAGTGAGTCCTCGAGGTTACGGATCTGACGACTGACCGCTCCCTGGGTCAGGCTCAACTCTTCCGCCGCCTGGGTCACACTCGAATGCCTGGCGGCCGCTTCGAAACAACTCAGCGCAATGATCGATGGCAATCGCTTCGACATCGACTTCATTCCTTTTTGTAATAACCTGTTCAATCTATTTCGTTATCCGCCGCCCAACAAGTGCCCTATGCTCCGAACAAAGCCCGGCGCTTTGGCACCACTCTGTGTGAATTGTCAAAAAAGCGTTACACAAGAGGAGATTACAATGCATATATCGGGTGACGAACCCTCTCTGCGCACTGACCTGGCTGCAGCCTATCGTCTACTCGATCATTATGGCTGGAGTGATCAGGTCTTTACCCATATTTCCGTGCGCCTTCCCAGTGAGACCCCAACATTCCTGATCAATGCCTATGGTCTGATGCCCGAGGAAGTCACCGCGTCGAACCTGGTGAAGATCGATACCGAAGGCAACAAGATCGATAACACGAATATCGAGGTCAATCCCGCCGGCTTCACCATTCACAGCGCCATCCATGCTGCCCGTCATGACGCCGTCTGCGTCATGCACACCCACACCATGGCCGGCATGGCTGTTGCTGCACTCGAAGAAGGTCTGCAGCCACTCAATCAGACCAGCATGGCCTTCCATAACCGCCTGGCCTACTACAACTACGAAGGGATTCCACTGGACCTCGGTGTCCGCGAACGACTGGTGGCAGCACTCGGTGATCACAAGTGCATGATCCTTCGCAACCACGGCCTGCTGACCGTGGGGCGCAGTGTCGCTGAAGCCTTCTTCTACATGTACTACCTGAACAAGGCCTGCGAGATCCAGATCGAGGCGATGAAGACCGGAAGAAAACTGATTGTCCCTTCCGCAAGTGACTGCGAATTCACCGCTCAGCAGTTCGACAACCCCCGCTACCACAACCAAAGCGTCGAGCTGGTCTGGAGTGCTCTGCGCCGCAAGCTGGACCGCATGAATGCGGATTACCGCTGCTGACGCCCGAGAAGATTCGATTCCTTGCACGAGGCGCTGAGCATGAGCTGCCAACACCACACTCCATCAGCGCTCAGCCGGGTAGCTCAACTCAACAACAAATAAACAAAGGGTGTTTCCATGATTGAACAACCTCGCTCCAAATCTGCTTCCCGAGGGAGAACAGGAGTCGCCGGTCAGTACACTGCCAAACAGCTGGCAAAATTCATCATTCCTACGCTGCTCGGCATTCTGTTGTTCCTGACGCCAATCATGAGCGATGGCAAGCTCACGGTGATGATTGCGCTGATCATCGACTTCATCAACAACGTCATCAAACCGTATATGGTACCAGTGGCCGCCCTTGTCGCCGTGGTGCCCAGCATCATCACGGTGATCGTCAGCGCCACCCCGCTGAAGCAGCATCCCAACCGCTTCATGCAGTTGTTCAACCCCGGGCTGAACTGGACCATCATTCGTGTGGTCGGCGCGGTGCTGATGGTAATGGTCTACTTCGAGATTGGCCCGGAATGGATCTGGAGCCGAGATACCGGCGGCGTCATGCTCTACGATGTCGGCCCCGTGGTTCTGGCCATCTATTTCCTGTCCGCCGTCCTGCTGCCACTGCTGACCGACTACGGCCTGATGGAGTTCGCCGGTAGCCTGATCAGCCGCGTCTTCGAAAAACTGTTCGGGCTACCGGGGCGTGCTGCCATCGATAGCCTGGCGTCGTGGCTTTCCGCTTCCGCGGTTGGCATCATTCTGACCACGCAGCAATACCGTGATGGCTTCTACAGCAGCCGTGAAGCCTGTGTGATTGCCACCAACTTCTCCATCGTCTCGATCGCCTATTCATATCTGTTGCTGAGCATCATCGGTATGCAGCACGTATTCCTGCCGTGGTATGCATCGGTGGCGCTGACCGGCATCATCTGCGCGATCATCGTACCCAAACTGCCTCCACTGCGTTTCAAGAAAGATAACTATGCTCCTGCCGAGGGCAAGCAGCTCAAGGAAGACCGCTACGAAGGAGAAGGCCTCTTCGCATTGGGTGTGCGGCGTGCCGTAGAACGCGCTGATAACGCTGCGTCACCACTGGAGTTGCTCAAGCGTGGCGTGCATACCAGTCTGGATATCGCCATCTCGGTATATCCAGGCATGATGATCATCGGCTGCACTGGCCTGGCGCTGATTGCCTATACTCCGCTGTTCGATATCCTCTCCACGCCGCTGGTTCCGGTGCTCAACCTGCTGCAACTTCCTGAAGCCGAACAGGCTGCGCCTGCCCTGCTGGCTGGTATCGTCGACAGCATCATGCCGTCCATTCTCGGCGCCGGTATCGAGAGCGAAGTCACCCGCTTCGTACTTGCCGGGGTCGCCGTCAGCCAGATCATCTTCTTCACCGAGGCCGCCATCGTTCTGGTCAGGGCCAACATCGGTCTGAAACTGCGCGACCTGCTGATGATCTATGTGCTGCGAGTACTGATTTCGCTGCCGCTGCTGTCCCTGTTTGGCCATCTGATACTCAGCCACTGAACCCGGCCGGGGGCATGATCATGCCCCCAACTCAGGACCGACTTCCTTCTCGTTTCCCTTGTCGAGATTCAAGCAATGACGATTTCCCGGACTGGTAACAACATTACCACCAGCAACATCACTGCCGACCTGGTACTGACCAATGGCCGCATCTATACGGTCAACGACCAACAACCCTGGGTCGAGGCCGTTGCCATCAAGAGCAACCGCTTTATCGCTGTCGGAAATGCCGACGAGGTCAAGACTCTGATCGGCGAGCGCACTAGAGTCATCGACCTCGGTGGCCGCTTTGCCATGCCTGGCATCTACGACATGCACACCCATCCGGACCTGGCACTGGCACCCGGCTATGCCGGTTATCTGGATGTGGGACTCGAAGACCCGACTCCCCAGCAGGTCAAGCAGGCCATGCTCGACTACGCGGCCAACGCCCCCGCCGACGCCGATGGCTGGGTGTATGGCGCCTACTTCGTGCGTTACACCTTCAAGCAGGCTGGTATCGTTGCCGACCGCGAGTGGCTGGATAGCTTTCTGCCTGATCGCCCAGCGGCGATTCTCGACCGCTCCTGGGGTTGCATGCTGGTCAATTCGAAGGCGTTGGAGCTGGCCGGTATCAACGCCGACACCCCCGACCCTCGCCATGGCTACATCGAACGCGACAGTATCACTGGCGAACCGACCGGTATTCTGGTCGATGGTGCCTACGCATTGATCCACGCGGCGATGCCGCCGACACCCGCCCATGCCCTGCAACGCGCCTATGGCGAAGCGGTCAACTTCCAGAGTGGCCGCGGCGTGGTCGGCACCAAGTTCGTGCATGTCTGCGAACACCGCCTCAATGCCCTCAAGGCCATCGATCAGCGCGGCAAGCTGACTGTGCGCGTCGAAGCGGCGATCAGTTGGCAGGACGATATCTTCCCGGTTAAACGCCGCTGGGAGCTGTTGGCTGGCGAACGTCACTTCTATCGCAGCTCGCGCCTCAACGCCAACGCGGTCAAGTTCCACTTCGACGGCACCCATGAGTCGCGCTCGTCGTTCCTGTCGACCGCCTGGCCTGGCGAGGACAGCTGGCGTGGGCATCTCAACCTGACACCGGAACATATCACCGATATGGTCGCCGATATGGACCGCAAGGGTATCCGTGTCATCGCCCACTGCACCGGAGATGGCGCTTCCGACCTTTTCCTTGATGCGGTGGCTGAGGCACGGCGACGCAACGGACCCAACGGCGTCCGCCACCAGTGCGCTCACTGCACCACCCTGCTCGACGAAAACCTGGCGCGCTTCGCCGATCTCAATGTCATCGCCGAGTTCTCACCGGTGGGCTGGTACCCATCCTCCTTCAGCTATGCCCGTGCGGTGTTCGGTGAGGATCGCATGCAGCGCGCCTACAACTTCAAGGGCGTGCTGGACAACGGCGGCACCGCGGTAATGGGCACCGACTGGCCGGTATCGAGCTTCGATCCGTGGATCGGCTTCGAGGCCATGGTGACGCGCGAGAACCCCTGGGGCGAAGAAGATGGCCGTTTCTACGGCGAGCCGATCAGCCTCGAGCAGGCCATGCGTGTGATGACGATCAATGGTGCGAAGGCAATGGAAATCGAGGATCGTGCTGGATCGATCGAAGTCGGCAAGTACGCCGACCTGATTGTCCTCGATCGCAACCTGTTCGACGTCGAGCCCAAGGGCAATATCCACAATACCCGCGTCGAGATGACGCTGATGGAAGGTCAACTGGTATGGGACGCCCATGGCGAATTCGATGGCACCGAGCATGAGGCCACCTGGACCCGCGAGCTGCCCGACTTCTGACTTCGCCTTGCCGAGCACTGCGATGCAGCGCTCGGCTCCGCGTATCACCCATCGCGCACCATGACATATTGCGAGATCATCATGACACGACCGATTCCCGTTACCATCGTCTCCGGTTTCCTCGGTTCGGGGAAAACCACGCTGCTCAACCGGATTCTCAATAGCGATACCGGTATGCGCATGGCCGTAATGGTCAATGACTTCGGTGCCGTCAATATCGACAGCGAGTTGATCGTCAGCCAGACAGACTCGATGATCAGCCTTGCCAATGGCTGCATCTGCTGCACTGTCGAGAGCGACCTGATCGAACAGCTGCAGCGCTTGATCAGCTCACCGGACAGTCGCCCCGAATATCTGATCATCGAGGCCAGCGGCGTTTCCAATCCAACCAGGATCGTCAGCACCCTGCGCTATCCGCAGTTTGCTGGCCGACTGGCCATCGACAGCACCATCACCGTGGTCGATGCCGAGCAGTTCGCCGGTCTCGAAGGCGAGATGGCTCAACTGGCCATGGAGCAGCTGGATGTGGCCGATATCGTACTGTTGAACAAGATAGATATCGCCACCCAGCAGCAGATCGCTGACTTCAAGCAGCGCTGGTCCTGGCCCGGCATCCGTCTCCATGAAACGCGCCATTGTGAAATCCCACTGTCACTGGTGATCGGCACCGGTAATTTTGATCCTCTGCTCCATGATCAGCGTCTACATCAGACATCCGGGCATGCGCATCACTGCGATGAGCATTGCCAACATGGCGAACACCAGCACTCTCATCACGATCACGGTGAATTGTTCGATACCTGGTACTGGCAATGTGACCAACCGCTGTCGCTATCGGCCCTACGCCGCGCGCTGGCGACCTTGCCCTTGAGCGTCTATCGCGCCAAGGGCTTCTGCCAACTGGCCGAACTCGGCGATCGCAGCGCCATCCTGCATCTGGTCGGCAGCCGCCACGACATCCAGCCCGGCGAGCCCTGGGGAGAACAGCCGCCCATGACGCGCCTGGTGGTCATTGGCACACACGGCGGCTTCGATCGCACCGAGCTGGAGCAGACCTTCAATGCTTGTATTGCGGATCATGCAGCAGCCTGATGTCGTGAGAAGAGGCTTGAACGAGGTTACTTCAAGACTGCTCGCGTAAAGCGGCCAGTTGCTGCACGAGCTGTTCACTGCCCAGTTCGTGCATGCGTTGTATATTGCGCTCGGGGATCTGTTCGGGGTTGGAGTAATGCGCCAGGGCACGCTCGAGCCCTTCCTCACGAAGCACATGCCAGATCGGCCAGGGGGAACGATTGGTGAAGTTGGCCGGGTCATTCTCATCACTGCCGTCGAACACATAATCAGGATGGAAACTGGCTAGTTGATAGACGCCTTCGTAATCCTGCTCGACCAGCAGCGCCTCGGCCAGCGCCAGTACATCAAGGTAATCGTCGAAATCATTCAGTCCGCTACTGAACACCAGCAGTGCCGTCTCCACTGTCGGCGTCTCGTCCAGATGGCGACAGGTTTCAATCAGCTCCAGCAAGGCGCCTTCGAGGTCATTGCCGTCCAACACTCGATATTCGATGCTGTCCCGCTCCACCTCACGCCCGGCAAAGGGGCAAACATTGTGGGCAACGACGAAGCGCTCGACCCACTGACGGGTCGCATTCAGGCAATTCTCGGGATTGACGGCAGGCATGGCGGCTTACAGTTGAGGGAAAGCGGCCAGTATACGCCATCCATAGACCACTGGGTTGGTGGGTAAAAGGCTCAGCGCCGAGATGCCAAACGATCCGCCAACCGCGTTGGCTCGGGGAGCTTGTAACGACCGAGACAGGCCAGCGCCCACTGTGTCGCGGTATCCACCGAGAGACGGTGGCCCGGCGATACGAACACCGGTTTTACACTCTGTCGCGAACGCATCACCACGCCAAGGACTTCATCGCCATCGCGCAAGGGTGTATAGGCGCCACGCTGATTCTCCACTTCACCATGCTGGCCTGTCAGGCGTTTCTTGGCCACACCCAGTGAGGGCCTGTCCAGCCATAACCCGAGATGCGCCGCGACGCCCAGCCGACGTGGGTGTGCAACACCATGACCATCGACCATGATCAGATCGACATCGCTCTGCAATTGCGCAAAGGCCTGCAAGGCCGCGGGGATTTCACGAAACGACAGTAGTCCCGGAATGTAGGGCATCCGAGTTGGTGTCTGGACCACCAGCTCCTCGACCACAGCCAACGACGGCCACTCCAGCACCACCACAGCAGCTCGCGTAACCTCCCCATGCTGTTCGAAACCGATATCGACACCGGCAATATGCCGAACATCAGCAATGCGATCACTACGCTCGACTCGCGCAGCCAGCTCACGTTGCAGCGCCACCGCCTGCCTCGGCGTCAGATCCCAGTCATGCATCTGGTGGTCAGGCAATATCGGCATCAGAACATCCAGTCCATAGCATCACGAGAGAGTAGGAGAAATCGATATTTCCGAGAGACAGGACACTGAACCTGTGTCCGCATCAAGGTAGACTACGTGCAGCCGACAGCGCGCTCAAGCGCGCAGCGACCAGCCTTCTCCGGGGAACGCATGCTACGACTCATCCATACCGCCGACTGGCACCTTGGCCAGAGCTTCCACGGTCAGGAGCGCACCACCGAACACCGCGCCTTTCTCCGTTGGTTGCTCGATACACTCGAGCAGCAGCAAGCTGATGTGCTGCTGGTCGCCGGTGATATCTTCGATGTGGTCAACCCTTCACTGCGCGCTCAACAACTACTGTACGACTTCATTGTCGAGACTCATCAGCGTTGTCCTGATCTACATATGGTACTGATCGCCGGCAACCATGACAGTGGTGCACGTATTGAGCTTCCCGCACCGCTGATGCAGCGCCTGCATGCCCATGCGCTGGGACGAGTCAGCTGGCTCGATGACGGCAGCCTCGACAGCCAACGCCTGCTGGTGCCATTGAGCGATGCCAATGGTGATACACAGGCCTGGTGCATGGCCTTGCCGTTCCTGCGCCCAGCAGAGATCACCGGCCGTGGTGGCCAACAGTCAGCGATCCCGAGTGAGGATGATCGCCCCGACAACAGCTTCAACTACGTGAGTAGCGTCGAACATGTGCATCAGCAACTGATCAACGCCGCCCGCGAACAGCGTCAACCGGGGCAGGCGTTGATCGCCATGAGTCATGCCCACCTCCACGGCGCGGCAGTTTCCGAGGCAAGCGAAAGGCCGATTGTCATCGGTGGTGAGGAGTCGATTTCCGCCAGCGTCTTTCCGGCGGATATCAGCTATGTCGCCCTCGGCCACCTGCACCGTGCCCAGCGCGTCGGCGAAGAGCGTATCCGCTACAGCGGCAGCCCACTGCCACTCGACTTCAGCGAAGTCGGTTACCCGAATCAAGTGCTGATACTGGAGTTGGATGGAGAGCGGCTTGGCGAAGTACAGAGCCTGCCTGTGCCGCGAGCAGTTACCATGCAACGTATTGGCCCCTGCGATCTCAACGAGGCTCTGGAACAGATAGCTCAACTTCCCTCTCGCGAGCAAAGCCGCGACACCGAATACTGGGCCTGGCTGGAAATCACCATTCGTCTCGACGCCCCAATGGCCGACTTGCGTTCGCGCATCGACGAAGGTTTGGCCGATCGAGCGGCACGCCTGCTGCGCCTGCGCCGCGAATTGCCAGGTGGTGATCAACAACAGCAACCACGCAGTGGAGAGCGGCTGGAGGATATCGGCCCTCGTCAGTTGTTCGAACGCGTCTGGCAGGAACAATGGGGTGCACCCGCTGAGCAGGACGTACTGAGCGATTTTGATCGTCTATGTCAGGACGTGTTGGACGCAGACGAGGACGGGCTGGAACAGGATCGCAAGGGAGCTGACGCATGAAGATACTCGCCCTGCGCCTGGCACAGCTCGCCTCTCTGCCCGGCCCGGTGGAACTGGATTTCAGCGCCGAGCCGCTGAACGATGCCGGGCTATTCGCCATCACCGGCCCCACTGGCTCAGGCAAGAGCACCCTGCTCGACGCTCTGTGCCTGGCACTGTTCGGCAATACGCCCAGACTGCGCAACGCGCCGGGGCGTGAATCCCCGATCACCGATATCGACGGCAGCGAGTTACAGACCGCCGACCCTCGCACTCTGTTGAGACGCGGAGCCAGCAGCGGCTATGCCGAGGTCGACTTCATTGGTCGCGATGGACAACGCTACCGGGCACGCTGGGCAGTGCGGCGGGCGCGTAACCGCGCCGACGGCAAGCTGCAGGCCGTCGAGCAATCGTTGAGCAACCTCGATGAAGAACGCCTGCTGACCGCCCAGAAACGCGAGTTCGCCGAGCTGCTGCCGAGGTACCTGGGACTCAGCTTCGACCAGTTCACGCGTGCCGTACTGCTTGCTCAGAGCGAGTTTGCCGCCTTTCTCAAGGCCGATGACAACGAGCGTGCCGAGCTACTGGAAAAGCTGACCGATACCCATGAGTACTCGCAGATTTCCGCCGCCGCCTACAAGCGCGCCAGTGCCGCACGCGATGAGGTCAAGCGCCTGGAAGGCCAGCTCGACGACGATCTCCCCGCTGACGAAGCCACACGACAACAATTCGACAACGAGTTGCAGCAGGCCGAGCAACAACTCGCCGCCAGCCATCGTCAGGCCCAACAACTGGATGACGAACAACGCTGGCTGGAACAGGATCGGCAACAGCAGGCGGGGGTCGACGAAGCCAGTGAACGGCAGAGCCAGGCACACAACGACTGGCATGCACTGGAGGATAACCGACGCGATGATGCCTGGCTGACGCTACTCGCCCCACAACGTGACCTGCTGAGACGACATGATGAGTTGCAGCGTCGCGTCCCCGAGCAGCGTGATCAGTTGGCATGTGTCCATAAGCAAAGCGAACAGGCTGCTACTGCCCTGCAACAGGCGGAAAGCGACGAACACCAGGCACAGCAGCAGTTGAGCCATCACCAGCAGAGCCTGGATAAGTCTCGCCCTGCCATCGCCGCCGCCCGAGAGTTGTCCACGGCTCTGGCGGCACAACAGCATCGCCTTGCCACACTGAAGGAAGAGCGCGACCAACGTCAGCGGCAACTGGCCGAATTGAACGAACAGCACCAGCAATGCCGCTCTCGCTACCAGCAACATCTGCAGCAGCGCGATGCTCGTCAAGCGGAGTTGGCCGCGTGGCTGGAACCCGGCCAAGCGGTAGACGCCGCTCGCCAACAGACTCAACAGCAGTGGGAACAGTCGTCACAACACGTCCTGTCGCTGACCCAGCTGGCCCAGCATTGGCAGAGTTTCAGCGAAGCCAGCGAACGCCATCGACAACTCCAGCAGCGCCTGACCCGCGCCAGCGAGGAACATCAGCAGTGTCTGGAGCTTGGCAAGACCGCACGTCTACGCCTGGACGACGCCAACACGGCTCTGGAGCATGTCAGGCAATTCGTGCACCGCCAGCAGGCTGCGCGCAGCGAGAGCATCATCGAACTGCGTGCCGCACTCAGTGCCGAGGTGCCTTGTCCGGTCTGCGGCAGCCTCGACCATCCCTGGCATGACTCCCCTCCCGCAACTCCGGAAGCTGCCCAACTGGCGGCCAGCCAGGCCGAGGAGCAGCGTCAGCTCGATGATGCGCAGCGGGCCGTCGATAGCGCCCGGGAGGAACGCGACCAGTTGCTGGGGCGCTATCAGGCCCTCGATGCACAACTCAAGGAAGACCACACCACCCTGCGGAACATCGAGCAACAGCGCGAGCACGCTCAACAGCAGTTGCAGGCCCACGACCTCCACCACCAGCTTCAGGAGGTGGCCGAAGGCGAGCGCTCCCGGTGGCTTCAGCGCCAACGTCTGCTCAGCGAACAGCAACGCCAGCAGGCTGATGAGCGTCGTCAGGCACTCGACCGTGCACAACGCGCGTTGGCACCACTGGCTGACGTTCTTGGCGAGGACGAGCGCGAGCTGGAGCGCTTCTCCACCCGCGATCAAGGGCTCAATGAAGAGCTGCAGCGTCTGACGCAGCAACTCTCGCCTCTGACACAACGGACGGATGAACTTCGCCAGCAACTGACCGCGCAACTGGGCGACCACCACAGCGCCGATGACTGGCAACAGCACCTCGAACAACAGCGCGACCAGACACTCCAGCAACGCGACCTGGCCCGACAAACACTTGGCGAGGCTCGCCAGCAGCAGCAGCGTCTGGTCCAGCAACAGCAACACGATCAGCAGCGTCTCGACGCACTGGAGAAGGAACAACGCGAACTGTGCCAACGTATTGAACAGTGGCGGGCAAAGCACCCTGAGTTGACTGATGACAATCTGGCTCGACTGCTCGATGTGGACGACAGCGCCCACCGAGCGCTACAGCAACGCATTGCCGACACCCGCTCTCGCCTTCAGGCCGCCGAGGTCAGTCTGGATGAACGTCGCCAACAGTGGCTGAAGGCACGTGCCATTCGCTTTCCGGAAACGTCGAGCGAAGCGCTTCTGAGTCGCGAGCAACAGCACCAGGTCGAACAACTGCAGACCACGCTCGATGAGCGCCAGGCGCAACTCAAACCCGAACTCGATGCTGCGCAATCGCGGCGCGATGCCGCCTGGCATGCGGTAAAGGATGATGACCGCCGTCGTCAACGCATGGCTGAAGGTCGTGAGCGCCTCGATGCCGCTCGTGCGCAACATCAGCGCTGGGCACGGATCAGTGACCTGATCGGCTCCTCGGATGGCAAGGCGTTCCGGCGTATCGCTCAGGCCTGGAACCTCGAGCGGCTGATCGAGGAAGCCAACCACCACCTGGCGGGCTTGAGCCGACGCTACCGACTGATACGTGGTGGCAGTGCATTGGGACTACAGATCATCGACCGCGACCTTGCCGATGAACGACGCTCGGTGCACTCGCTGTCCGGCGGCGAGAGCTTCCTGGTATCACTGGCAATGGCGCTGGGACTTGCCTCATTGGCTTCCGGCGAACTGGCTATCGAGTCACTGTTCATCGACGAAGGCTTTGGCAGCCTCGACCCCCAATCGCTGGCCATGGCCATGGAAGCCCTCGATGGCCTTCAGGCCCAGGGCCGCCGGGTCGGAGTCATTTCCCATGTCCAGGAAATGCACGAACGCATCCCCGTCCAGATTCGCGTGTTACCCGCGGGCAATGGCGAAAGCCGTGTCGAGGTAGCAACCTGAGCCATGATAATCTGCATGACCTTCATTTCGTGGGAGCCCATAAGATGACCGCCCAAGACCTGCTCAAGACATTGGTGGGCTTCGCCACCGTATCGCGTGACTCCAATCTCGAACTGATTGCCTTCGTCGAGGACTATCTTGACCAACATGGTGTCGAACACTGGCGGATCGAGAGCGACGATGGCGCCAAGGCCAACCTGCTGGCGCGTATTGGCCCGAATGTCGAAGGTGGCGTGGTGCTCTCCGGACATACCGATGTGGTGCCGGTGGATGGCCAGCCCTGGACCTCCGATCCCTTTACCCTGACCTCCGGCAGCGGCGACAACATCGGTCGGCTCTATGGCCGCGGTACCTGCGACATGAAGGGCTTCATCGCCTGCGCGCTGGCAGCAGTGCCGCGTTGGCAGCAAGCCGAGCTCGAGACGCCGATCTGGCTGGCACTGTCCTATGACGAGGAAGTCGGCTGCGTCGGCGCACCGCGCATGATCGAGCGACTGATGGCCTCACACCCCCGCCCCGCCGCGGTTGTTGTCGGTGAGCCGACCTTGATGCAGCCCATCGTCGCCCACAAGGGTGCAACCAACTTCCGCACCACGGTGATCGGCCGTGAGTCACACTCCAGCCAGGTCTACCAGGGCGTTTCGGCGATCCATGTCGCGGCACGTCTGGTGACCCGCATCGAAGATGTGATGGCCGAGCTCAAGGAAGAAGGACGAGTCGATGAAGCCTTCAGCGTGATTCACTCGAGCCTCCACGTCGGACGCATCGAAGGCGGTACCGCCATCAATATCATGGCGCGACGCTGTACCTTCGAATGGGAAATTCGCCACCTGCCCACCGATGATGCCAAGGAACTGCTGGCCCGTGTTGAAAGCAGTGCCGAACGCCTGCAAGCCGATATGCGCACCCGAGCACCGGAAGCCTCCATTACCACCGAGGCCCTCAACACCACCGTGCCGGCATTGGCGGACCGCGACAACCGCGATGCCCTCGAGCTGTGCCATGCCCTACTCGGCCACTCCGAGGCTGCGGGCGCCGTGGCCTATGCCACCGAAGCGGGTCAATTCCAGTTGGCGGGATTGCCGACAGTAATCTGTGGTCCCGGCAGTATCAGTCAGGCACACCAGCCGGACGAATATATCGACAGTGACCAACTCGAGGCCGGCAGCCAGTTCATGCAGGCGCTGGGCGAACGACTGAGGAAGGCGTGATTCATGGCTCCACTGATCATCATCAAGACCGGTGACAGTTTTGCCGATGTCATCGAACAGCTGGGTAATTTCGAGCAGCTGTTCATCAACGGCCTCTCGGCGCCTGGTTCACTGAGCATCGAAGTCATCGATGCACGCCACGCGTCGCTGCCCGACCCCACCACGCTGAGTGGTGCAGTGATCACCGGTTCCCATGCCATGGTCACCGACCGAGAAGCATGGAGCGAAGCACTCAAACCCTGGCTACAACAGGCACTGGCAGTCGATCTGCCGCTGCTGGGTGTGTGTTATGGCCATCAACTGATGGCCGATGCATTGGGCGGTGAAGCGGGATATCACCCCGCCGGCAGGGAGTGTGGCAGCTTTGCGATTCAACTGGAGGACTGTGCTGGTAGCGACCCACTGTTCAGTGGCCTGCCCCGCACCTTCCCGGCCCATCTGACCCATTCGCAGACGGTGCTCAGCGCGCCAGCGAGTGCCGAGATACTGGCCCGCAATGCGCACGATCCACACCAGGCGCTACGCTACGGTCCACACCAGTGGAGCGTGCAGTTCCACCCCGAGTTCAATGCCGAGGTGATGCAACGCTACACCGCTCACCAGCGAGATGCCCTCGAACAACAGGGTGTCGATCCAGAGGCTCTGTACAAGGGAATCTGTTCAACCCCCGATGCCAGCTCGCTACTGGCGCGTTTTGCCGAACTGGTGGCAAGGCAGTCCAACGCCGCCTGATGCTAGCACCAATCAGCCTCGCGCTTCGGCTCTGTTCGCAGACATCAGCTCTGTCAGCAAGACCCCCAGCGTCTTCATCGCCTCTTCACTGCGCGCGTTCCACAGATGACCATAGTTGAGGCGCGCGCAATGCCGAAAGTCCCCCGAGGCCGAGAATATCGGTCCCGGGGCCAGGCTCACCCCGGTCTCCAGCGCTTGCTGGAACAGGCGCAATGAATCCACCTGCGGCGGAAACTCGAACCACAGGAAGTAACCACCATCGGGCCGTTTCACACGGGTCTCGACAGGAAAGTAACGCTCTGCCGCGGTCAGCATCCGTGCCTGCTGTCGCTCCAGTTGTTGACGCAGCTTGCGCAGGTGGCGGTCGAAGCCACCATGTTGCAGATAATCGGCTATCGCCGCCTGGCCAGGTAATGAGGGAGAGATACTGGTCATCAGCTTGAGGCGTTCGATCGTGGGAGCGAAGCGCCCTCCCGAGACCCAACCGACGCGATAGCCCGGCGCCAGACATTTCGAGAAGGAACTGCAGTGCATCACCAGGCCATCATCATCGAAGGCCTTTACCGGTCGTGGCGGCACACTGCCAAAGTACAGCTCGGCGTAGACATCATCCTCGAGTAATGGCACTTGGTGCCGCTTCAACAAGTTATAGAGCCGCTGTTTGCGCACATCGCTGAGGCTGACACCGAGTGGATTCTGCAGATGGCTCATCAACCAGCATGCCTTGATCGGCAGGCTCGCCAGACGTTCTTCGAAAACATCAAGATCAATACCGCCACTCGGATGCTGTGGAATCTCCACCGCGCGAAGTTTGAGACGCTCCAGCAGTTGGAGGCTGGCATAGAAGGTCGGTGCCTCGATGGCTACGAGGTCTCCCGGATCCGTGACGCACTGAAGAGCGAGACTCAACGCCTCCATGGCACCATTGGTGATCACCAGCTCTTCGGTGGCAAGCTGCATGCCACCAAGTCGATAACGCAGCGCAATCTGGCGACGCAGGTCGGGGTGACCAGACGTCATATCAGCACCTACCGATTCAGGCGTCATCTCGCGCAATGCCCTAGTCATACTGGTGGCAAGGCGTGACAGCGGGAACAGCTCAGCGCTGGGAAATGCCGAACCGAAAGGCACCGTGCTGGTATCCTGCAAAGACTCCAGCACCGAGAACACCAGTTCACTGACCGCCACCTCGGTCGCTACGGCGTCGCCAGGCAGCGGGTCTGTATCGGGCTCCTTCAGTGAACACTGGGCATGCTCCAGCACGAAATAACCGGAGCGGGCTCGAGCCTTGATCAAGCCACGATTCTCCAGCAGGTAGTAAGCCTGAAACACGGTCGACTGGCTGATCCCATAATGGCGACAGGCCTGACGCACCGAGGGAATGCGTTCCCCTGCCGCCAGCACTCCCTGACGAATCAGCGCAGCGATCTCCTCCGCAAACTGTTCATAGCGTTTCATTGAGTTGCACCGCCCTCCTCAGAGCCGGCCAGCATAACGCACTGCGCCGTATGGCGTGGAGCATCGACAAGGCCACAACTGATATGCTGTTTTTCCGCATAACTGCCCCTGTTTCCCTGTAGCGTCTGACGGCATAGTGCCAATACCTTCATTCTCGGGAGCCTTACCATGACCAGTCTGGTTGTCTACCTACTGATCTTCGTTGGCGTCACGCTGGCTCTGTATCAGTTCTACGCCATTTACGACTACCAGAACTTCGGCGACGACGAGCAACGCGACGAGAGTGCCAGCGCTCCCTTACGCGAGCTGCTTGCCAGCGCCAGAGAATACTCACGCACCGGCGAGGACGAGGCCTTCCTGAAGGCGTTGCGTCAGGTGTTCGGTGACAGCCTCGACCGACGCATTGCTGAAGCTGCCTTCTGCGGCAATCCACCCGCCCTTCGCCCCGAGCCATTGGTGCGCCGCAGACACCGCATCCGTCTCAACGGCAGCATCCGCATAGAAGCCCTGCCCGGCTGGATTACGCGTCCACCACAAGTGGATATTCGCGGCTTCCTGCTGATGCTGATCAGTGCCAACTGCCTGCTGGTATTGTTCCTCGGTGGCTTGAGCATCTATACCCTCGGCTATCAGATCCAGGTGCCGACACTGGCCTGGACCAATCAGGCGTGGATCCTGATGGTACTGATCTATCTGCTGATAGCTGTGACCTGGCTGGTTTCCCGCTTCGATCTGTATATGCATGACCTTTACCAGATCGGCCAGTTGAATCGTCATCTGTCAGCCGATTGAGCGCGATATGCCAAAACGCCCGGGCTTTGCCCCACCTCCGTGTGGGGCTGCCAGGACGGCGATCACCGCTCGACTATCGGACCCAACCTTCGCTTGCCATCAACGGCTGCGCCTCTTCGGAGATCAGAAAGTCAAGGAAGGCACGGGCTTCAGGGTCTGCCTCGGGTGACACCACCACATTCAGGTCACGCCAGATGGCACGTTCGGCCTCAAGAGCTACCGCTTCCAGGCTATCCGGGTTACGGGCCGGCCAATCAGGCCAGGTGATCCAGGCATCCGCATCCAGCTCCTGGAAGGCCTTGAAGCTGGCTCCCGACCCATGACGGAAGGCAACGATATTGCGCCGAAACTCAATGACGTCCTCAAGATTCCCCAGGCGGCCGGCAATATCCTCCCACACGCCGGTGCCGGATGTATTCGATACCCCCGCACCTTCGGTAACGACGATGCTGATATCGTCAGCCAACAGGTCATCAAAGCCCTCGATGCCCCGCGGATTCCCCTTCTGCACAGCGATAACCGCCGGACGGATATAGATCGGCTCAACCTGATCAGAGTTGAACATGGTGTAGGTCTGCAGGAATGCCGTCATCGACTGCTCGGCAGTGCCCCAGATGATATCCGCATCCTGACGCGCCGCTTGCGTCCATGTGGTTTCCGGGCCATAGGTCAGCTCGACGCGAGTTCCCGTTTGTTGCTGCCACACGTCGGCTACCTTCTGGATGGCGCTATGCGGTCCACCTGCACCATACAACTTGATGACCCCATCACGCGGATCATAGTGGTCACCATGATCGTGTCCCTCATGGGCAGCCGCAGTGCTGGCAAAGCCTGCCAACAATATCGAAGCAATACAGATAAACTTCATGGAAACCAACCTCCCTCAAATGAACAGACATGCAAGTCGCTCCATCAGGACGCAGATGCCATACGATGGGCGTATCCCAGCTACGCGGGCCACCGGGAAAGAGTTTCACTCAATGCAGGGTTATGCTGTGCAGATGCGCGCAGAGGTCAGGAAGGCAACATGAGGTGACAGGACGTCGGGGCTGGCCCACGTTGTGGGCCGCCAGAAACAACGAGGCCGGTGGGGTTCCCCTCACCGGCCTCGTTATTGTGTCAGGGTGGAATATCTCCTCCCTGGATCAGCCTGTCAGGCGCGTGACTGACGACGCACCGGAGCGGCACCGTCGTCGTCGCGACGGCGACGTGGCGCACGATCAGCGCCACCACGATCAGAACCGCCACGGTCCTCGCTGATCTCGAGTGCACGGCCAGCAACACGAGCACGAGCCATCTTGGTCAGGATGCTGCTCGGTAGGCTGTTGGGCAGTTCGACCACCGAGAAGGCATTACGGATATCGATACGACCGATACGCGAACCTTCGATGCCACCTTCATTGGCCAGAGCACCGACCAGTTGACCAGGCTTGACGCCGTCCTTGTGACCCACAGACACGCGATAGCGAGTCATACCTTCGCTGGGGCCACGATCGCGACGCGGTGCACGTCCATCACGCTCGCGGTTACCACCGCGCTCATTACGGTCATTACGCTCACGACGCGGCGCCTGTAGACGACCAATCGGCGCTTCATCGGCACGCGCCATGGCGGAGAAGGCACAAGCCAGCTCCAGCGGATCATGACCTTCCTCGACCAGACGCTCGATCAGCGCACGCTGCTCTTCTGCGCCACGGGTCAGGGATGCCACGACACGCTGATGGAAGACCTCGTCACGGTGAGCACGGATCGCAGCCTCATCAGGCAGTTCCATGACCGCCATCTTCTGACCTGTCGCCTGCTCTACCCAGCCTATCTTACGGCCTTCACGGAAACCGGCAAAGGTGATAGCAATACCGCTACGACCGGCACGGCCGGTACGGCCGATACGGTGAGTATAGGCTTCAGCATCCTGGGGCAGATCATAGTTGATGACGTGAGTGATACGCGGTACGTCCAGACCACGTGCAGCAACATCGGTCGCGATCAACACATCGATCTTGCCGCGCTTGAGACGAGTAATGGTACGCTCGCGCAGGCTCTGGTCGAGGTCACCCGACAGACTGGCAACGTTTACACCACGCGCGGAAAGCTGTTCCATCAGAGTGGTACAGGCGGCGCGGGTACGTACGAAGACGATAGCCGCATCAACCGGCTCAACTTCAATGATACGTGCCAACGCTTCCAGCTTGGCGCCACCATCGACACGCACCAGGCGCTGTTCGATGCCCTCGGCGGTAGTGGTACGTGCTTCGATGGCCACCTTGACCGGGTCGAGCAGGTACTTGTTGACGATACGCTCGATTTCGGTCGGCAGCGTCGCAGAGAAGAACACGCGCTGAGTGTCATCCGGGGTATCAGCAACGACACGCTTGACGTCGTCGATAAAGCCCATACGCAGCATCTCGTCCGCCTCGTCCAGCACCAGAGCGCTGAGGCCGTTCAGCTTGAGGCTGCCACGGTCGAGGTGGTCGATGACACGGCCTGGGGTACCAACCACCACCTGGGCGCCACGGCGCAGAGCGCTAAGCTGTTCGCGGTACTCTTGACCGCCGCACAGCGTAGCGACTTCGAGACCAGCCAGGTTCTGGCCGTAACGAGTGAAGGAAACAGCAACCTGCTGCGCCAACTCACGCGTCGGAGCCAGCACCAGTACCTGGGGCTCACGACGGCTGAGTTCAAGACGGGACAGCAGGGGCAAAGCAAAAGCGGCTGTCTTACCGGTACCAGTCTGAGCCTGGCCCAGCATGTCGCGGCCTTCCAGCAGAGCTGGAATAGTCTGTGCCTGAATGGGCGATGGCGTTTCGTAGCCCAGAGTCTCGATAGCGGAGAGAACAGCAGGCAGCAGAGCCAAGTCACCGAAAGACGGTGAGGCGACAGTCGTAGAGGTCATTAATCACACCTTGGTAGGCCGGGATCACCGGCAATCTATATGTATGGCGTCCCTGACGCGGCCACAGAGTGAGCAATCAATACGTCAGGGCCCTGCATCATGCAGAGCAAGTCAACATCGGAGTCGGGGACGCCGGTCGCACCTGGCAATAGGTTCAAGGGTCGATAGTCCCGGAACCACTGTGGCGACCGTCTGCGCCAGTCCCACATCAAGGGTGGGAGGTTATTGGCGTTCCATCTTCACAATTCAACGCACCAGGCGTTACAGCGTATCGCTCCACTCCGCGAAATGTTCGCCGGAGGAGATCGCTGCGTCATGATGGGGGGTCAACACATGCGAGGAGCGCGCATGCTACCATTGGCGAATGTCTGTGGCTAGTCCTTTCACACCTTCCTTTACAACATGCTCCTTACCACCACTCCCGCTTATCATGGAGATCTGCATGCCAACCCTATGGGTCGACGCCGACGCCTGCCCACGAGTGGCGCGTGACATTATTGTACGGGCTGCCGAACGCACTGCGATACAGACCTGGTTCGTTGCCAACCATCAAATTCCGTTGCCACCTTCGAAGTGGGTCAAGGGACTCGCGGTCAGTCATGGCTTCGACGCCGCCGACAACGAAATCGTACTTCGCATCGAAACAGGCGATCTATTGATCACCGCCGACCTGCCGCTGGCGCTGGAAGCCATCGACAAGGGTGCGATGGTAATGACCAACCGTGGCGAGGCCCTGACCGCCAACAACATACGTGCCCGCGTGCAGATGCGCGACTTCATGGAAACCATGCGCGCCAGTGGCGAACACACCGGAGGACCAAAAGGCTACTCCGACGCCGACCGCCGCGAATTCGCCAATGCGCTTGATCGCTGGTTGGCGCGGCATGGGAGAAAAAAGATATAAGGTGAAAGAAAGAAGATATAAGACAGAAGACACCAGAACCAGGCAGCAGACCTGTGGCTACGCACCGGAATAGCAGCTCTGCTATGCCCCCGATTTTGTAGACACCTCCCTTTACAGGATGAGGAGAGGTGTCATGCTTCTACGTACACGTCGTCGGTATACGCCTGAATTCAAGCAGCATGTGGTTCAGTGCTCTCTGGAATCGGCGGATTCCCAAGCGGTCATTGCTGCCAGGTTCGACGTACCTACCAGTGTCCTTGAACGGTGGAGGAGAGAGCACGTGTCGACTCATGAGAAGGATCAGAAGCCACTGCCCAACCGGGGAGCCTCGAAGAGCCTGGCTGACCTCGAACGCGAGAACCGCCAGCTCCGCAAGCAGTTGGCACGCAAGGAGCTGGAGGTAGAGATCCTAAAAAAGGCCGAAGAGTACTTTGCCAAGGGCATGAAGTAAGGTTCCGCTTCATCCAGCGTTTTCATGGTGATCAATATCCGGTCGCCATGATGTGCAAAGTACTCGGAGTGTCTCGATCCGGCTTCTATCGCTGGGCGTCCAGGACGCCATCGAAGCGCTGCCAGGCCAATCAAGCACTGTCGATGTTTCTGCATCAGGAAGCTGAGCAGCAGCATGGGATTCCCGGCTACCGCAAGCTCTGGTATTCCGCAGTGCAGTCAGGCTTCATCTGCAGCCAGAACCGAGTCCAACGACTGCTTCAGCGCATGGGATATCGCTCTGTGACAGCTCCTCGCCCTGGTTGGCGCAAACCAAAGCCCGGTATCCCGGTACGCCCCAATCTGCTCAACAGAGGCTTCTGTGTCGACGAGCCTGACCGTGTCTGGGTATCGGACATCACTCAGGTTCGGTGTCAGGAAGGCTGGCTCTACATTGCTACGGTCATGGACCTGTACTCGCGTCGCGTGGTCGGTCATGCCTGCAGCCCTCAGGTGGATGCCACCCTGGTGAAAGAAGCTGTAGTGGAGGCGCTGAGCTGGCGGTCGATCACTGAGGGAGACAGCCTGTTCCACTCAGATCAGGGAGCTCAGTATCGCAGTGAGGACGTGCTGAAAACACTGAATGGGGCCGGCTTTACGATCAGCATGTCTCGGCGAGGGAACTGTTGGGACAACGCCTGTGCAGAGAGTTTCTTTTCTCTGATGAAGCGGGAGTGGCTGCATCATCTGGGGCTGGTGACGCGTGAGGAAATGAAGAAGGCGGTGAAATACTACATTGAAGAGTACTACGATGGAGTCCGCGCTCACGAGACCCTGGGCGGATTAACCCCCAGGGACTACGAGTTGGCGGCCTAAACCGAGGTGTCTACTTTTTCAGGGGCACACCAGCTCTTCCTTCTTCCTTCTTCCTTCTTCCTTCTTCCTTCTTCCTTCTTCCTTCTTACAGCTCGACCTTCCAGATTCCCTTGCCCTCCAATCGCTCGCGGTCATGCTGGCGCTGCAGGTCAAGATGCGGGCCAAGCGGTACGATGCGGTTGGGATTGATGGTCGCGTGGCTCATATAATAGTGGCGCTGGATATGGTCCATGTTCACGGTCTCTGCGATGCCAGGCCATTGGTAGAGCTCACGCAGATAGTTGGATAGCTGAGGAAAGTCCTCGATACGCCGTAGATTGCACTTGAAGTGGCCATGGTAAACCGCGTCAAACCGCACCAGAGTAGTGAACAAGCGGATATCGGCTTCGGTCAGCCATGCCCCGGCTAGATAACGGTGCTGTGACAGGCGCTGCTCGATACGCTCAAGCGCGTCGAACAGGGCGGTCACATGCTTCTCATAGACATCCTGACGCGTGGCGAAACCCGCCTTGTATACGCCATTGTTGATATGGTCATAAACATCAGCGTTGACCGCATCGATCTGCTCACGCAACGGCAATGGATAAAGATCGAGACGATTGCCGGTCATTTCGTTGAAGGCGGTGTTGAAGATTCGTACCAGTTCAGCGGATTCATTGTTGACGATGCGCTGTTGCTGGCGATCCCATAACACTGGCACCGTCACCCGCCCGCTGTAGGACGCATCGGTCATGGTGTAGAGCTGATGGTGGAAATCGACACCATTGATGGCGTCACCACTGGAGCCCTCGTCTCGACGGTAGGTCCAGCCATCCTTGCCCATCAGGGGACTGACATGCGAGATCCCAAGGATGTCATCGAGCCCCTTTAGGCGCCGCATGATCAAGGTGCGATGCGCCCAGGGGCAGGCCAGCGATACATAGAGATGATAGCGCCCAGCCTCCGCAGGCAAGGCAGTCTGCCCATCAGGTCCTACGCTACCATCTGCCGTTACCCAGTCTCGAAGACGGGCTGATTCGCGCAGAAACTCACCGCCACTCGACTCGGTATCGTACCATTCGTCGTGCCAGACACCTTTTACCAGCAGCCCCATTGCTCTCTCCTGAGTCATCGTAGGTCTGCCATCAGCATAAAATGATAAATTCGATCAACAAGCGCAGTATTTAGCACCAATCATTCGATTAAATTGAAACAAAAGCATCACGCCAGGTGATCCAGCAGCCCGTCAGGCCATAAACAATGCCAGCCTCTTGCGAGACGCCATGGCTATTCCTTGCCATCCTGGCCACAAGCGCGCACCGCTTCACGCAGTTTCTGGGCCATGGCGCGTGTCGCGGGGCCCGCACGATCGAGGTCACGATGAATCAATAGCATGGGAGCGAAGCGCTGACCTTCCGCCTGTAACGGCAAGGGCAGCAACCGGCCATCCTGAAGCTGCTGGCGAATGCGCGTTTCCGGCAGCCAGGCAAACCCCAGGTTGCGCTCCAGCATATCCACCGAGGTGCTGATGTGGCTGACCGTCCAGCGTTGCTCAGCCTTGAGCCAGCCGGCATCCAGAGCACTGCGCGAGGAAGTATCGCGAATCACGATCTGGCGATGCTGCTCGAGATCACGCAGGTCCAGGGAGCGACCGAGTGCGTGTAGAGGATGGTCAGGGTGCGCCACGGCAATGAAGGTCACCGTTACCAACGGGTCCCCCATATAGCCTCTGGCGGCCAGTCCGGAGACCACCAGATCAGCACGGCCATCATTGAGCATCTCGATGCCACCGTTGAGCACAGCCTCATGCAACTGTACCCGCACATGCGGATAGTCGGCAGAAAACGACTCCATGGCACAGGCCAGAGCATCGGCAGGAAATATCTGGTCAACGCTGAGAACCACCTCGGTTTCCAGGCCTTCTCTCAAGCGTCCGGCGATATCTTCCAACGCATCAGAGCCTTCGAGCAACTGACGTGCCCGTCGTAACAACAGCTCGCCTGCCTCGGTCAGCCGAACCTGTCGACCCACCGGCTCGAGGACCTTGACCCCCAGCTGCTCTTCTATCTTGTGTACTGCATGGTTCAACGTCGATGGACTCTTGTGGATAGCTTCCGCTGCCCGTGCGAAGCCTCCATGGTCCACCACCGCGGCCAACATCTGCCACTGTGCAAGAGTGACTCGAGACATCATCCTTTTCCCCGAGCTAGCGTAAAAGTTATTCCCGATAAAGCCACAAAAGGAGCGCACAATGCGTTCCATTTCCCGCGTGCGTGGCAAGGATCCGGCATCAACTCGAATGTTGCACAATTTTGTCGCAAACAGAATGCCTGCCTCGTCAAGGCTGATGTTTCTCATACACCGATATTCAGAAATTTCCTACATATTAGTAAGTTGCAGTTGATGGTTGCAATTCGGATGTAAACAGTGTCGAATACAAACAATTAACAAACAGTGTTCGAATAAATCCGCAACACTGCAATGACAACCTGAGATGGCCCCAGAAGCGGCATGAATGCTGGGTGCCATCCAGATTTCTGTATTTACATACAGTATAGGAACATCATACATCATGGGGTATGGTGGGTCGGCCTATGTATATTCCATTTATTCAACACAAGTTTTTATGGCCTTTTACCCATGATGCGAATCATCCATTCGCTGCCCCGCACGCACAAGTTACTACTGTTACCCGTTGCTACCATGGTCACAGTGCTGGGCGCTCACAAGATTGTTACGACATATGAAGACGTACAGCGCGACAAGCAGCCGCTCGATACTGTCCTCGTACCACTAGCTGACAATGCCTCCCCTGGCCTTCCATCACTGGAACTTGGCCGAATCCCGGTAACGAACGCTCTTGATGTGGCGCTCGATGCCACCCGCGGGCATGTGCCGATTTCGAAGCTTCAGGCAAGTGAAGTGGTTGACGTCAACTTCACCGACGCCATGCTTGCCAATTCTGACTTCGAAACAGCGATGCATGCCTCTTCGACGGCAAATGATACGCCGATGATGATTCTGAAAACCGGCGTCGCTTCCTCTCAAGAAGCGGCGCCGATTTCTGACGGCAGTGCCGTTCTTGATCAGAATGCGCGGCAAATGGCAATCGCCATCGGTACCGTTGCCGGCGGCATTCTCGAAAGCAACGCCTTGCAGATTGCTGAAGCCACCTCCTATGAGGATGTCAGCGAGGATGAACTGGAGCTGTTTGACGAAGGTCCAGTAGTCCTCAATGAGGAAATAGCCGCTGACGAGCCATACGTCCCGACCTGGCAGACCTATCGCGTCAAGCAAGGGGACACCTTCACTGCGCTGGCAGAACACTCGCTTGGCCTTGGATATCGCGAAGCCATGGCGTTGCTCGATCAGATCCCTGACAAGGACATCGTTACTCGCTGGCGAGTCGGCAACACCTTCGAGTATCAGCTCGACAAGGAAGGTCACTTGCTCGCTCTGCGCTTGATGAAAGACGTCCGTGACGGCTACCTCATTGAGCGTGGCGATACCGACAGCGAGTTTGAGGTTGCCACCATTGAACGTGCTGGCGAGGCCTCTCAGCGGCTCTATGCTGGCACCGTCAACGGTAGCTTCACTCGTTCAGCCCAGGCCGCCGGCTTATCCTCCACCGAAGTATCCGAGATGGCCAAGGTACTCGAGAAGAAACTCGATTTCCGTCGTGATACTCGCCGGGGTGACTCGTTCCGCGTACTGGTTGAATCCGACATCATCGATGGTCAACACCTCGACCCTCGTGTCCTGGCAGTATCCTATGCAGGGGAGCGCATGGATCTAACTCTGGTGCGCAATCCAGAGGATAATCACTTCTATACGCCTGATGGCGAGAGCCTTGATCCAGCATTCAACCGTTACCCATTCAGCGGCAACTATCGGATCAGCTCCAATTTCAACCTTAACCGCCACCACCCGATCACCGGCCGCACCAGCCCGCACAAGGGTACTGACTTTGCCATGCCGATCGGTACGACGGTGGTCGCACCAGCGGCGGGCCGAGTCGAGATGGTGGGTAATCATCCTCTGGCGGGGCGTTACATCGTCATTCGCCACGACAATGGCTACAAGACCCGCTATCTGCACCTGTCGAGCGCACTGGTATCCACTGGCGAGCGCG
Source organism: Halomonas huangheensis (assembly GCF_001431725.1). NCBI lineage: Bacteria > Pseudomonadati > Pseudomonadota > Gammaproteobacteria > Oceanospirillales > Halomonadaceae > Halomonas > Halomonas huangheensis. The sequence continues at coordinate 3,166,441 of NZ_CP013106.1, forward strand.
TCACCATGGGTGAACAGATCGCACGCTCCGGCAATACTGGACGCAGCACCGGCCCTCACCTCCATTACGAGATCATGGTCAACAGCAACCCGGTTGACGCAATGCGTGTCGCTCTTCCCGAGAACCGAAGTCTGAGTGGTGCGGCTCTCGCGTCTTTCCAGGAGGAAACCGCACCCGCAATGGCCGCTCTGGAAACTGGCAAACCTGGCACGGTGGTCGCGATGGCTGGTCCAGCCAATGCCAAGGAAGACACGGCAAACGACGACAGCTGAAGCATCATACTGTCGAAAGAGCCCTTGCTCTTCAGCAAGAAGCCCCGCCATGCGGGGCTTCTTGCGTTCAGGTCCATGATGAGCTTCGTCGATATCAGGCCCTCCTCGTAACATCTATCGCAACCGTTCAATTCTCCTACCACGACCGCCGCCTCGGCTCATCTTGCTGGCCAGCCACCAGAAATATATGATTCATATATGTTTCGTATATCGAGGTAATTATGGGCATCGTCAAGATCAGCGATGAACTACATGATGAAGTTCGCCGAGCCAGCTCGATCATGGTGCGTTCGATCAATGCTCAGGCCGAGTACTGGATCAAGATCGGTATGCTTGCGGAATCCAATCCGGGAATGACGTTCACGGAAATCATGCGTCAACAGATGGCACCTGACGCCATCGAGTCAGAAAAGGCTGCTCATGAGTGAGATTGTTATCAAGACCTCGGATGAACTCGCGCTTCTGCGTGAATCGGGTCGCCTGCTCGCCTCAGTGTTCTCCTGGCTCGACACTCAGATCGAAGTCGGGTGCACAACGATGCATATCAACCAGCTAGCCGAGCACTTCATCACCGAAACTCTGGAAGCGCGCCCCGCCAGCAAGGGGCAATATGGATTTCCATTTGTGCTCAATACCTCGGTCAATCATGTCGTGTGCCACGGCATTCCTTCCGAGACCACGACGCTGAAATCAGGCGATATCGTCAACGTCGACATCACGCTGGAAAAGAACGGATTCATCACTGATTCAAGCAAGATGTACATGATTGGTGAGGTATCGCCCTTCGCCCAACGTCTGGTGAACAAGACCTACGAAGCCTTGTGGGCGGGGATACGCCAAGTGAAGCCCGGTGCCACACTGGGTGATATCGGCCATGCCATTCAACGCCATGCAGAAGGTAATGGATACTCTGTAGTTCGAGATTACTGCGGACATGGGATCGGCAAGCAGATGCACGAGGAACCTCAGGTACTGCATTACGGCACCCCGAACAAGGGGGCTGTGCTCAAGGAAGGCATGGTGTTTACCATCGAGCCGATGATCAACCAGGGGAAAGCCAAGGTCAAAGTGAAACGCGATGGCTGGACAGTTGTCACCGCCGACCGGAAGTTGTCAGCTCAGTGGGAGCACACAGTAGCTGTTACCGCAGATGGCGTCGAAGTGCTGACACTACGTGATGAGGAAGATGGCCTTCAAGGCCCGTAGACGCGGTCTACTCAGGGACTCAGGCACAGTCACCGCCTGAGTCCACGACTTCATGATGATATCCGCTGACGGATCATGAGCGCCGCTTCTGCCAGTAGTTGATGCGTCGTACCAGCTCGTCCTTCCAGATCTGCGCCAGTGCCTCGACATTACGCAACTCATCCATGAGCGCTATATCCGCACGCTTGTTCTCCAATACCCGCCAGGCAGCGGCAACACTCCACTGTTGTGGACCTCTCTCCACCCACTCAATCGTGGGCTGTGGGGGCACCCAGCCTTCTTCGACAACCCGCATCAACCACCCCATTCTGGCTTCGAGCATTAGCGTCCGCGCCATCCCGGGCACACCAATACGTGCATCGATCTTGGTACAAGGCTTACGTGGCTGGGTCACCTGCACCACCGCCTCGCCAATACGCAACACATCGCCGATGCGCATATCCTCTTCGCTGACGCCATAGGTCGAGATATTCTCCCCCAGCACACCGGGCGCGAACGGTAATGACGTATCTGGATAACGCTGGCTCCAGTCCTGATAGTGGTCCGCGCAGTACTGACACAACGCACGGTCCACACCACCATGATCCACCATGTTGGCCTGACTGTCTGATGACAGCCCCACACGGCTCAACCATTCCGCATCATGGGCGGCCACCTTGAAGATACCGCTCTTCTCACCAAAGCCCGGCAGTACTTGCGGGTCACTGACAAATGGGCCATGAATAGCCGAGAATACTGGCGCAGTGGATATTGACGACGCTTCCATGACTTTTGCTGCCTCCCTGCTTTCGGCCAACCGGCTCAACCCTTCGAGATTTCATCAATTCGTCGCTGCAGCAACTCCTGCTCCCGTGGGTGCGACGTCAGCAGCAACGCTCTGTGCCATGACTCCACCGCCCGCGCCTGCTGGCCCAGTCGATAGTGCATCTCGGCGCGAGCGACGTGCAGCCGATGATAGTCACTCAACTTACCACTTTCGAGTAGTTCATCAATCAGTGCCATTCCAGCCTCGGCACCTTGGTGCATGGAGATCGCAACGGCACGATTCAGCCTCACGACAGGCGTAGGGCTCACATCAACCAGCACATCATAGAGCGCCGATATACGGTCCCAGCGAGTCTGCTCAGAACTACCAGCTCGTGCGTGCTCGGCCGCGATGGCTGCCTGCAGGGTAAAGGCGCCAATCTCCCCGGCTTCGAGCGCTTGCCACAACCAATCAAGCCCTTCTTCGATCAGACGCGAATCCCAGAGCTGTCTGTTCTGATCTGCCAACAGCACCAGATTACCGGAGGCATCGGTACGTGCGCTTCTACGCGACTCCTGCAACAGCATCAGCGCCAGCAACCCGAAACAATCAGCATCCGCCACCAGTTCACAGAGACGACGACCAAGGCGAATGGCTTCACTCGACAGCTCAGCACGCGTGGCCTCTTCACCGCTGCTGGTGGAATAACCTTCCGTGAACATCAGATATATGACGTGCAGTACTGTATCCAGACGCTCGGCCAACTCACTGGATTCAGGTGCTGAAAACGCCACCTGACGATCACGTAGCCGCGCTTTGGCGCGCACGATACGCTGCGCGACTGTGGTCGGCTTGAGCAGAAAAGCTCGCGCAATTTCTTCGGTAGTCAGGCCGCAGACTTCCCGTAGCGTCAGCGCCAGTCGTGAGGTAAAAGCCAACTCTGGATGACAGCACGTGAAGATCAACCGCAGCTCGTCATCCTCGATAGCCTGATCCACGTCGACTGGCGCGCTTTCCAGCTCATCGAGCAGCGGGTCAGAGGCATGTTCGAACCTGGCTCGTCGACGCAGACGATCAATGGCACGGTGATATCCAGTAGTCACCAGCCAGGCAGTAGGGTTATCGGGCAAGCCTTGCTGCGGCCAACGATCCAACGCGATAGCGAAGGCCTCGTGCATGGATTCTTCGGCGAGGTCGAAGTCGCATACGCGTCGCACAAGGCTCGCCAGCACTCGACGCGAATGCTGGCGGTAGAGCACCTCCATATCAATACTCAGTTGCCGTTGCATGCGACCCTCACTCATCTCGTTTCCACTGCCCTCTTCATTTCCACTTATGCCATGGCAGCTTCATCCAGGAACAGCGGTTCCCAGATATGGCCATCGAGGTCCATGAAGCTGTGGGCATACATGAACCCATGATCCTGAGGTTCACCATTGGCCTGACCACCAGCATCCTGAGCACGACGCACGATCTCATCCACCGCTTCGCGACTATCCATCGACAATGCCACCAGCACTTCCGTCGCCTGATGCGCATTACTGAGCGGACGCGGAGTAAATCCAGAAAAGAACTCGTGCGTCAGTAACATGACATGAATATGTTCACTGATGACCACGCAGGATCCCTTGTCGTCAGTGAACTGTTCATTGATTTCGAAACCCAGTTGCACATAGAACGCCTTGGCCGCCGGCAGGTCAGCAACTGGCAGATTGATGAAGACCTTGCGACTCATGATGCCATTTCCTCGCCATGGTAGATTTGCCAGGGAATGCCAAAGCGATCCACGACGGCTGCGAAGCGCAAGGCAAAGAAGGTCTGTTCGAGCGGCATCTTGACCTCACCGCCTTCCTTCAAGGCTTCGTAGAGACGCTCGGCATCCGCGATACTATCCGCCGCCAGGGTGAGAGAGATTCCCTGAGGTTTTTCGTGGAATGGGCTGTCCGCCCCCATCATCAACCCCCAGGGCATGTTGACTTCGGCGTGCATCACCGCATCCGGCGAGGGTGCCATGCCCTCGGGCATGCAACTGTCTTCCGGTGCATCGGCATAACGCATCACCGCCCCCATCTCTCCCCCCATCAACTCGGCATAGAAGCGCAACGCTTCCTCGCAGCGACCGTCGAAAGACAGGTAAGGGCTCATATTCAGATTCATGGTGCTGGCTCCGTGGTAAGCAGCAATAGACCTCAAGCACAAACGAGTGTGGAATGTGCCGAGCAATCAATCAGGAACGTGTTGCCATCGCCGCGACAGACTCTGACGACGCACTGTCTGAAGACTCACTCAACTGCAGCTCACGTACCGGTCGTACCTCCACCGACCCGACCCGAGCGGCGGGGATACCACTGGCAATGGTGACAGCCTCATTGAGATCACGTGCCTCAACCAGATAGAAGCCCGCCAACTGCTCATGAGTCTCCGCGAAAGGACCTTCAGTCACCGTGCTGCTGCCCTCTCGAACCCTGACCGTCAGAGCGGTCGCCACCGACTCCAGGGCCTCCGCTGCAACCAACCGGCCACTATCGGCGACGCTTTGGCCATACGCCGCGCACTCATCATCAACCGGGCTTTCCGGCAACGAGTGCATCAGCCTCTCATCACCATAGACCAGACAGAGATACTTCATGACGTTTCTCCCCAGTGTGGATTTGTTCAACCTACACAGGGAAGACGAAGGTGCCGACAACAGATCGACAGGAGAGAAAAGTTTTTTTGCCTACCAGATTCCTTGCGTATCCACTTAGTGAGTGGTCACACCCGGAACATACGTCCTGCGTTCAACCCAACCGAGCAGGCTGGCAACGGTAGAGGTCAATACCAGATAGATAATGCCCGCCCATAGAAACACCAAAAAGAAATCCAGGGTGCGTGAACCAATGTCCTGGGCAATTCCGGTAATCTCAACCACACCAATGGTGTAGGCGATAGAGGTGAACTTGAGCTCGATGATGGCTTCGTTGGACCACTGTGGAATCACGCGCCGCAAGGCCT